>DFKI01000002.1 GCA_002373325.1 Treponema sp. UBA3649 | reverse complement strand
AAAAAATTACGAGCTTACCGAGCACAGCGAATACAGATGGGCCGACATTGAGGAGATTGAGAAACTTGATTTTGTGGACAGCGACATGAAAATCTATCCGTCGGTAAAAAAATTCATCCTTGGGGAGGAAAAAAGATGATCGGACAGAACCGAAAAATCTTCATGCTGATTTTCTTTCTTGGCATCCTGCAGATTTTTTCCCTCACGCTGACATCATGCAACAAAAACCGTGAGATAAAGATTGAAAACGAGGATCCTCTGTCTCTCACCCCCGGTCTTGAATGGGCCGTAATCAAAGAACCTTACGCGGCATTGAGGGAGGAAGCGTCCTATGAGAGCACTGTCAAATCTCATGCCAGGCGGGGAGAAATCCTGCTCATAAAGGGGAAAAAATACATCTCGAGCGGAAGCGGAAAAAAAGAGAGAATCACGACGTGGTACTACTTCGACGAGGGATGGCTTGACGAAACGACTCTCGACATCTACGACAACAAAATGAAGGCAGAAAAGGAAGCCGCAAAAATCATCGAATAGAAATCCATTTAATCAACCCTTGAAAAAATCTTCGTTTTCTACTATATTAATGGCATGAAATCAGAGACAAACGTGGCTGTCAATCCTGTGACGGACGGCGAAAAAATTGTAATTCAGGGCGCAAGGGAACACAACCTAAAGAACATCAGCGTGGAGCTTCCCAGGAACAAACTTGTTGTAATCAGCGGACTTTCGGGATCGGGAAAATCATCACTCGCTTTCGACACTCTTTTTGCCGAGGGACAGAGACGCTACATGGAAAGCCTCTCATCCTACGCACGTCAATTTTTGGGACGCATGGACAAGCCCGACGTTGACCTGATTACGGGACTCTCCCCCGCCATATCGATCGAGCAAAAGACGACTCACAGAAACCCGCGCTCAACCGTGGGAACAGTCACAGAAATCTACGACTACTACAGACTCCTTTTTTCACGCATAGGCCGGGCACATTGTCCACAGTGCGGAAGGGAAATCAAGGAGCAGTCCATCGACCAGATAATCGGAACCGTTCTCTCGTGGCAAAAGGGAACCAAGCTCACAATCCTCTCTCCGATCATCCGCGGAAAAAAAGGCGAGCACATAAAGGTGATTGACGACGCGAAAAAATCCGGATTCACGCGCGCAAGGATTGACGGTCTCATGGTGGAGCTAGAGGATTCAATCAAGCTGGACAAGCAGAAAAAACACACCATTGAGATTGTCGTGGACAGAATCGTGCTCAAGGATGATGTGCGGAAGCGACTTGCTGATTCGGTGGAGACCGCGCTAAAGGCATCCAACGGCGTGATTACCGTGGTGCGTCGTGTGAACAAAGAGGACGAGGCATATTCCGAAGTTACGGCGGCTCTTGATGCGAAGGGAACTCCGTTTGACAGGGACGCAAGCTACATTGAGCAGGAGATTTTTTTCAGCCAGAAAAACGCTTGTCCCGACTGCGGCATCTCAATCCCGGAATTGCAGCCAAGACTTTTTTCTTTCAACAATCCTTTCGGAGCTTGTCCTGAATGCACGGGCCTTGGTGAAAAAATGGAGTTCGACCGCGACCTGATTATGCCCGACACTGAGCTTTCATTCAACGAGGGTGGACTTGCGCCGTACAATCCAGAGGGAGCGTGGAACCGCGCGATGTTTGCCGCAATCTCTGAGACCGGAGGATTTTCACTTGACGAGCCTTTGAAAAATCTGACGAAAAAACAATTTGATTTTCTCTGGAACGGCGACCTTACGAAAAACATGCACTGGGTTTACCACAAGCAGAGCGGCGAGGGACAGAGCACTTACAACCGTCCCTGGATCGGCGTGATGGGAGACATGAGAAGACGATACGCAGAGGCATGGGGTGACAGCGGAAGGGAATCGCTTGAAAAATACATGTCGCACAAAGAATGCACGAGCTGCCACGGAAAAAGATTGAGGTCGGAAGCACTTTGCGTTACGGTCGGCGGAAAAAACATCTGGGATCTGACCGAGCTTTCCGTACTTGAGACCATTGACTTTTTTGAAAATCTTGATTTGACCGAAACCGAAAAAAAGATTGCCGCGCAGATTTTAAAGGAAATCAAAAACCGGCTTTCCTTCCTCAAAAACGTGGGCCTTGATTATCTCACACTGCAACGTTCGGCTGCGACTTTGAGCGGAGGAGAGGCACAGAGAATCAGACTTTCCACGCAGATTGGAAGCGGACTCACGGGCGTAATGTATATTTTGGACGAGCCTTCGATCGGACTACACCAGAGGGACAACCAGCGGCTCATCGACAGTCTCACGTACCTGCGCGATTTAGGTAACACCGTTATCGTAGTTGAGCATGACGAGCAGACTTTGCGGACGGCGGACTGGCTGATTGACATTGGACCGGGGGCTGGAGTGCACGGCGGAAAAATCATGGCGAGCGGAACACCGAAACAAGTCATGCAGGTAAAGGACAGCATCACGGGTCAGTACCTCGCTGGAAAAATCAGGATGGAAATTCCTGCACAGAGACGAAGCGGCAACGGACACTTCATTGAAATCAAGGGAGTGACGGAGCACAATCTGAAAAACATAGACGTGAAGATTCCTCTCGGCACATTCACCTGCATCACGGGAGTTTCGGGAAGCGGAAAATCAACTTTGCTGAGCGACGTTTTTTATCCGGCGGCAAGCAGGGAGATAATGGGAAGCGATTTGATTCCCGGAAGTTTCAAAAAGATTTCAGGACTTGAGCACATCGACAAAGTGATCAACATCGACCAGAGCCCCATCGGACGCACTCCACGAAGCAACCCGGTGACATACATCGGCGTGTTCGACAAAATCAGGGAGCTCTTCGCATCACTTCCAGAAGCAAAAGCTCGCGGCTACAAGGGCGGAAGATTCTCTTTCAACGTAAAGGGCGGAAGGTGCGAGAACTGTCAGGGTGCCGGAACAATCACCATCGAGATGAACTTTTTGCCCGACGTTTTCATACAGTGCGACGTGTGCCACGGAAAGAGATTCAATCAGGAGACGCTCGACATCCTCTACAAGGGAAAGTCAATCAGCGACGTGCTCGACATGACCATTGAGGACGCGGCGGATTTTTTCAGCTCCATTCCCCACATCGCTCGGAAACTTGAGACGCTCAAAAACGTGGGACTCGGTTACATCCAGCTCGGACAGAACGCGCTCACTTTAAGCGGAGGTGAGGCACAGAGAGTAAAACTTGCGTCGGAACTTTCACGTCCGTCCACAGGAAAGACACTCTACATTCTTGACGAGCCCACGACCGGACTTCATTTTGTTGACATCAAGCAGCTCATGGACGTGATTCAAAAACTCGTGGACAAGGGAAACAGCGTGGTGATGATTGAGCACAACATGGACGTAATCTGCCAGGCAGACTACATAATTGATTTGGGACCCGAAGGTGGATTCCGCGGAGGAAATGTGGTCGCAAAAGGAACCCCGGAACAGATTGCCAAAGTGAAGGAAAGCCACACCGGAAAATTTATAAAGGAATATCTGGAAACGCACTGAGATGATTTTTAAAAGCCTCGCAAAACTGATAAAAAAAATCGTCTCAAAAAAAATCGCGCTGATTTTCTGCATCCTCATTTCCATGCCCATGCTTCTTTCAGCGCAAAACTCAGCCACAATCAAAATAGAGAACGCGCAAAAAACAGAGTACGTAAAAAATCCTGACACGGGGGACGAGGAGATTGTCCTTACCGGAGCCGTCTCAATCTCAGTAACGCAAGGAAACACGGTAACAAAAATCACCGCGTCAAAAATCACATACAGCCGCTCCACAAAAATGCTCTACGCAAGCGGGAACGTAACTTTGCAACAGACAGGCGGTTCGGAAGGCGCGCAGAACATCACGGCGGAAACCCTTCTTTTCAACACTGACACGCTCGAAGGAATTTTCGACGGAGGACGCGTTATCCAGACAAGCTCGGACGCAATCAATCTTCCTTCAGGCTCATCGCTCATTGTGGACGCATCCATTTTCGGACGGGACTCCACCAACACAATCGTATTCAAAAAAGCCGACCTGACATTTTGCGACGAGGAGGATCCGCACTGGAAAATACACGCGTCAAAAATCTGGGTGCTTCCCGGAGGTGAGTTCGCATTTTTCAACGCGGTGCTTTACGTGGGCCATGTTCCCATCCTCTATCTTCCGGCATTCTATTATCCGAAGGACGAGCTGATTTTTAATCCATCATTCGGTTACGACAAGCGGCGCGGATATTATTTCAACACGACGACCTATCTTGTCGGAAGAAAACCCTTGGACACAAGCTCATCATCTAGCAGCGACAGTACGAGCGCGGCCCTCTTCAATTTCCTTAAAGCGACGAGCCTGAAAAAACAGAGACGTGAGGGACTGATTCTTCACAATCTGGATGAGGACGACAAGGAGTCAAGCGGCAACTATTTGAAAATCATGGCGGACTACTACACGACCCTCGGCGGCATGATCGGAATTGACGGACTGATGAAACCGACCGAATACATAAGTGCCCTAAACGGATTTCTTGACGTGGGATTCAGCCGCACGATTTTTCCCGGAAGCGATGACGTATACACACCCTACTCCTCTTCTGGTGAAACCTATTACGACTCCTCAAATTTCATGGGACTTGAGCTCCCGTTCAGATACGCTGGAAATTTTAACTTCGCGTTTTCAAAGCCCTTCAATTTCAGGCTGAGTTTTCCGATTTATTCCGACCCCTATTTCAAGGGTGATTTTTTGGAGCGAAGCGAGTACATGGACTGGATCGGATTTTTGATGAACGGTGCGGAATCAGATTCAGAAACCACAAGCACAAGCACGCTCACTTCCTTTTCCTGGGATGCATCGGCTTCATACACTTTCAGTCTGCCGGAGACGGTAAAGCCATACATCTCGTCGCTCTCACTTTCATCCCTCTCATCAACTCTCGTGTTCAGCTCAAAGACAGCATCCTTGACAAGCAGCGACAACTGGAGGTCCTACAGTCCGAAAA
Organism: Treponema sp. UBA3649; assembly: GCA_002373325.1. Taxonomy (GTDB): domain Bacteria; phylum Spirochaetota; class Spirochaetia; order Treponematales; family Treponemataceae; genus Treponema_D. Next base: position 17,580 of record DFKI01000002.1, on the reverse strand, counting down.
GGCTCTTTTATTATCCATCGCAGGTTTCCCCGGTAAAGCTCAACGGAAAAATCAGCGGAACCATTTTCTCATATTCATCGACAGGAAATCAGACGGCAAAAAAATCAACGGCGAATCTCCCCGTGGCCCTGGACATTCCCGAAGAGCTCAAGGATGATGATGAGAAAAAAAATGAGGAAGCAGGCGATGAAAAATCCCCAGATGAAAAAACATCCGGCGGAGAAAATGTTGAGATGAAATCAAATGATGAAAAACCAACAGATGAGCCACAGGCAGAAAAATCAACAGTGCTCCCGGACGACGCGCTTCCATCCCTTTCAGAAAAATCAGGAGTGAAAACCACGGACATCGCAGGTCTGAGCTATACGTTGGGTTACTCAATCACGCCGCAGTTCACAAGCCAGATTTCATACGACGCAAGCTCGCTTACTGTGCCTGAGGATTTCAAATGGACGGACGTGCAGTCAACGTACTACCAGATAAAATCTCCGCTTTCCGTTACAAGCGCACTCAGCTACCGAGGCTCCTTTTTTTCCATGAACACGGATTTTTCCTTCTCGCCACTTTATCAGACGCATCCGAATTTAAGCGGCTACAGCGACACATCCGCACAGAGCATCCGGAAATCGGACTACGACGCTTTTTCCATGGACATGAGCGGGACAAATAAAATCAGCTTCAAGCCCTTCATCTACACGGACATGTTCTCGGACACATCCCTCTCATGGAGCACGGGAGCAAAAATCATCAGGACAGAATTTCTCGGTGACATGGATGATCCGAAATGGGATTTTCACACGCTCGACCTGACTGACGATGAATGTGTCACAACCCACACGCTCTCCGCAAATCTTTCGGCGAAAGAATCGGATGACTTCTCACAGACACTCACGCTCTCCACCACGCTGCCACCACAAAGCGACTCTTATTCCGCGACTCTGAATCTTGTCTTTCCCTATGTGACTGCATCTTTTTCAAGCGGCATAAAAAAGACGGAGGCATCGGACGGAAGCACATCATGGACAAGGGATTTGTTCAAGCAAAGTCTCTCGGCAAAATTTTTATCGGGCACCGAAAACGCGCTCACCTTCACGGAATCTTTCAATTACAACTGGGAGGATTTCACCCCGGACGCAATCAAACTTTCACTTGCATGGAGGAACCTCTCTCTCTCCTATGTCATGTCCACGACCTACGGATATGACTTTGACGTGGATTCAGGATGGACAGCACGAAGCGACAAGGAATTTCTTCCCGACAACGCAAGCCTCTCCTACTCAATCTCAGGAAAAACATTCAGCTGGTGGAATTCAAAAATCTCACTCTCGGCAGGTCTCAGCACATCAATCGTCTATGACTGTCTCAGACCAACGAACAGCTATTTTAAATTCACTCCGGCCCTCACGTTCAAAATCAACGATTTCCTGAACCTGACATTCAGCTCCGAATCCAGAAACAGCGTAATCTACAGATACTTCCAGGGACTCGGCGGCTCACAGATTCAAATTCCGGGAGAGACAAACATCTTCGTGGATCTCTTGAACTCATTCGCATTCTGGGGAGACGACACTTTCTTCGACCCTGATCAGATTAAAAGAAAATCATCCGGATTCAAATTAAAAAATCTGAAAGTAAGCATGACACATTCACTTTGCGACTGGGACATCGCGGCATCTTTCACGGTCAGTCCAAGGCTCATTACGGAATCCGGAGTCAGACAGTACAGCTTCGATCCGAGCATGACATTTTCGGTCGTATGGAAACCGATGAGCAGCATGAAGGTAAACGTGAAGGATGAATACGGTGAATGGTCACTGAACAAAAAGTGATTTCTTATATGCCGAACCTTTGACGGATTGGGGACTTGAATCTTGCGTAAAGTATGATATAATAAAAGAGAGCCTCTAAAAACTTCTGTTTTTAAAGGTTGCCAGAAGAGAATGATTTCCGGCATGGACGGGGGAAAAAATGAGTGATGAACTTTTAGAAGAAATAGTTGAAGAACAGGAAATGCTTGAGGCCGTCAATGTCGAGGAGAACGCGACTTCTTTTCTCGTATTCAAGGCAGGTCAGGATTTTTATGCAATCAACTCATCCGACGTGCGGGAGATTTTACGAAACAACGAGGTCTTTCCCATGCCATTCGTTCCGCCATACATCAGGGGCATCCTGAACAGCTACGGAATTCCATACGCGGTTTTGGATCTTTCACTTTTCATCACAAACGAGAGGCAGGACTCAAGGCTCTTTTTGATTTTGAAGGACCAGAACAATCTCAGCATACAGGTCACGGACATTCAGGAATTCCACAGCAGCTCCGACGTGACGATTCAGACTCTCATGAACCAGACAGACACACCTTTTTTTACAGGCGCCATTTCGTTTGACGGAGTGACGGCTCCAATCCTCAACATTCCCGGCATACTGGAAAAAATAAGGAACGACCTTGAAAGCGAGTAAGTGGTTTGCCTGTCTACCATACGGCAGGATAGAAATTCTGATTCCTCAGTTTATGATTGCGGAGAGCACTTATACCGTGAGCGAGGGAAAAAGCATCCTTGCGGGGAAAAAGGGTCTTTTCGAATACAACTTTGACAATTTCATCGGAAGGATTTTTTCCATAGAAAACCTGGGCGCACCTCTTACGGAGATGGAGATAAAAGGAAAGGTTCCGATTGTTCTCAGGACATCGGTTGTTCCCATCGTGCAGCAGATTAAACTTTGCGAAATGAAGGTAAGCTCTTCAATCCTTGGACTGTCCCTCAGAAAAAAAGGAATAGTCGCGTGCAGATTTTACGACAAAAAGATTCAGTATCTTGTGGACATTGAGAAAATCCTTGGAAATGATTTTTCATCGGACGGAAAACGAATGGCGGAGGACGGAAATGATTAGGACAATGATTGTGGATGATTCCGCCCTGGTCAGGACTCTCATGCAGGGGATTTTGAAAAGCGACGGAAGATTTGAGGTCGTAGCCCTTGCGGATAACGGGGAACGTGCAATCAGAAGAAACGCCGAGCTTACCCCCGACCTGATTCTCATGGATGTCCGTATGCCGATCATGGACGGAATTGAAGCGACAAGAAAAATCACCGGGGACTATCCAGTAACAATCGTCGCATTCACATCGGAGGATGACGCGGAGACCGGGTACAGATGTCTTGAGGCAGGAGCCGTTGACATAATCCGCAAACCCAGCCAGAGCGAGATGGAAGGAAACGGGATGCATTTTTTTTGCGACAGACTTGCGCAGATTGTGATGAGCATGAGCATGAGCATGAGCCGAGAAAACACGGACGATGCGGAAGATGACGAAACGATTGAGATTCCTGATGAGAATGCAGTCACGGAAATAAAAGAACAAAGCAGCGTAAAAAACAACTCTGAGATTTTTCCTCCGATGCCGGGAATCTACAAGATGATTGTGATGGGCTCCTCCACAGGCGGTCCTTCGGCTCTTCAAGAAATCATAAAAAGCATGGGTCCGGATTTTCCGCTTCCGGTCGCAATCACCCAGCACATCGACTCTGGATTCGACAGTCAGCTAGCGCATTGGCTTTCTACAAACACGGGATGCACGGTAAAACTTGCAGAGGACGGAGAAAAGGCAGAGAGAGGAGTTTTCTATCTTTCACCGGCGCAAAAACATCTTGTAGTGAGGGAGGACCCTGCAAAAATCGCCCCATGTATTTTTTCACTTGACGACGAGCCTCCCCTGCATTTTCTGAAACCTGCCGTGGATAAACTTTTTTCTTCGGCATCTGATGTTTTCGGAAAAAATCTGATTGCTGTCCTTCTTACGGGCATGGGTCGAGACGGAGAGTTGGGCTGTGCGTCGGTAAAAGAAAAAGGAGGATATACAATCTGTGAGGATGAGAGTTCCTGCGTTGTCTTCGGGATGCCCAAGGCTGCGATTGAGGGCGGACATGCAGTTTCCGTCAAGCCTCTTCAGGAAATAGTTCCGCATATACGGAAGTTGATTGGAATGTGAGATTCCGGGGAGAATGGCAGATGGAAGGATTTGAGGAAGAATTGATGCGTCTGATCCGTGAAAAAAGCGGAATCAACGTGAACTCGTCGCACAAAAGTTTCATAGTCAAATTCGCGGAGTCCAGGATAAACTCACTTGGAATTTCACACGGGCAATACATAGAAAAAATCCGTGATGAAAAATCGGAGCTGATTCTGCTCATCGATGAGGCCGCCATAAACGAGACCTATTTTTTCAGGGAGGAAAAACAGTTCGAATTTCTGAAGGAAAAAGTCTTCCGTGCGGGATGGAAACCCGTAATCTGGAGCGCGGCATGTTCTACCGGAGAGGAGGCCCTGTCACTTTACGCACTTTCAAAGAACTGCGGTTGTGATGCGAAAATCTACGCGACGGACATTGATGAGAATGCAATGTCAAGGATGAAGGAAGGTTGTTATCCGCCGCATGCATTCAGGACGGAAGGGAGCTCCTTTTTTCCCATGCTTTCCCAAATCGGTGAGTACCACACGAAATTTTTCAGGACCTCCGATCAGACTCTCGCAAAAATCCGCATCTCCAGGTTCAATCTTGTGCTCGATGATTTGTTTCCCATGCAGGAAGGAAGCGTGGACATTCTTTTTATGCGGAACGTTTTCATCTACTTTGACGAGGAAACACGAATCAGGGTAATCAAAAAAATGTGCCGCTCGCTGAAAGAAGGAGGACTGCTCTTCATATCCGTCAACGAGATTGCGGGAGTAAACTGCGGACCTGACATCCCTCTCGTAAAGGAACATTGGAATTCAATCTACTATTTCAGGAAGACCGGAGCAAATGAAAAAATCAAGTTGACAGAAAAACGCAGGGAGGAAATTCGTGAGACAAATGATGATTTTCCCGAGAAAACGCTGTACAAAAAAATCAGGGCCGAGCTTGATTTTGGAAACACAGACAATGCACGGAATATTCTTTCCGCTTCAAGTTACAGGACAGACTCCGCGGCTTTCATACTCTACATGAAGGGACTGATTGAAACTGAATGTGAAAATCTGGATGAGGCGGAAAAGTGCTTCACAAAATCATCCATAATGAATCCCGAGTTCTGGCCCGCATTCTTCCAGCTTGGAATGACGGAGAGAAAAAAAGGAAAAATAGATGACTCAAAAAAATATTTCTCACGATGCAAGCAAGTCCTGAAAGTCTATTCGCATGATGAAAAAAATTGCTATGATTTTCTGATGGACAGTAACAGCAAGAATCATTTTCTGGAAATCTGCGACTCATATTGCGGTGAGGAAAAGGAAAATCAGGATTGAGCAGGAGAAGAAAAAAAAATGCCGTTTTCAAAAAATGATTTTATAGAAGATTTCATAGATGAGACCAGGGAGCATCTGGATGCCGTAAACAACGGAGTCATAGACCTGAAAAAAAATCCTGAAAGCAGGGAGACTCTTTCTGAGCTTCTCCGTGAACTGCACACCATAAAGGGAACCGCAAGGATGATGGGTTTTCCTTCCATCGAGCAGCTCTCGCACGGACTTGAGGATGTGCTCAAAGGATTGCATGATGAAAAATACGAGCTTTCCGACAGCATAATGCAGCTCACATTTTCAACGACGGACTGCATCAGGAAAGTACTGAAAAACGCATCTGACGAAAGCAACGAAAAGATTGACGTGACACGTTTCCGCACGGTTCTGAAAAAAGCAGCGTCGGGAATATTTTTTTCTACGGAGGAACTCAACGCGACCGACGGTACCGATGACAAAGGCAATGGGGAATTTGACGAGGATTCACTTGAGAACATTTCGTCTGTAAGAATTGACATCTCTAAAATCAACGACATAATCCGCTCCTTCGACAATCTCATAATCAGACAGTTCAGGTTCAAACATCAGCTGGAGGAATTCGAGGCGAGACTCACGTCAAGGGAGGGACACGGACTCAGGGAGCTTCCGAAACAACTCAAGGAGGACATGCTTCAGACGGAGACCGCAATCTTCGACACGCAGCATCAGCTTTTGAATTTAAGAATGCTTCCGCTCAACATAATCCTCACAAAACTAAAGAGGGAGCTTGAGACTGACGCTGAAAAACTCTCCAAGGAAATAGACTTCAACATCCCTGACACTGATTTCGTACTGGACAAAACCGTACTTGAAAACGTGCAGGTGATTCTCATGCATCTGGTGAGAAACTGCATCGACCATGGCATTGAAAGTCCTGAGGAAAGACTTGAGAAAGGAAAAAGCGAAAAAGGACTTGTCTCTGTTTCAGCAAGGGAGATTGCGAACAGCATTGCGATTACGGTAAGCGACGACGGACGAGGCATACAGTTTGACAGAATCCGGGAGAAGGCTGTCCAGATACACCAGAAGGACAAGGACTCAATCAACGCGATGTCGGAAAAGGAGCTGGAGCAGTTCATCTTCGAGGCGGGATTCACAACGGTGGACTCTCCGACCGAGCTTTCAGGAAGAGGCATGGGTCTGGACATAGTTCGGACGAGCCTTGAAAAAATCAAGGGACGGATTAAAATCACCACGGGAAAAGATTCCGGCACGAGCTTCGAGCTTACGGTTCCTCTTTCGCTTGCAACACAGCAGGGACTTTTCGTACACAGCGGCAACATGAAACTTATGGTTCCGTCACACTACATCGTGGAGATTATGAATGCGGAACAGAAAGATTTCACCATGCTGCAGAATCAGACATACGTGAGCCTGCACAATCAGCTCATCCCGGTCTACAGTCTTTCATCGCTGATCGGAGGAGAGCATCGCAAGGACATCACGCCGATTATCGTTGTGGATTATCTGGACATGCAGCTCGGAATCATGGTGGACTCAATCGAGCAGTATGAGAATGTGGTGGTCAATCCCCTTCCCCCGGTTCTGAAAAAAATGGAGGCGATACAGGGAGTCGTGTATGACGAGAATTATTCAATCATCCCGATTCTGAACACGCCCGACATAATGAGAAGACTCAAGGGACAGATTGCATACGACATAAAAAAATACAAGAGCCGCAACAGAAAAAAAGTGCACAAGATTCTTGTGGTGGATGATTCCATGACCACGCGACAGATTGTACAGATGATTTTCGAAGCGGACGGATACTCGGTTGAAAGCGCATCCGACGGAATCGAAGCCCTGGACAAAATGCGAAAGGGACACATCGACGCAATCATCACGGACATCAAAATGCCGAGGATGGACGGACTTGATTTTCTGAGCAACATAAGACGCATGGACGAATATGCGGACATTCCTGTCATAATCATCTCTGGGGTCTATGACGAAAAGGCAAGGGATAAATTCATTGAGGCAGGCGCGCAGGGATTCATTGTCAAATCAGAATTCCAGAGAGGAAATCTGCTTGAGCTTGTAAAGGAGTTTTTAGGTGAGTAGCAAAAAAATACTTGTGGCATTTGATTCGGCCACCATGAGAAACTTGCTTACAAAAACATTCGACGACGCGGGATACAAAACTGCCAGCGCTGTGGACGGGCTTGATCTGCTCAACAAAATTTACACCGAGCGACCAGACTGCGTTATTGTCTACATCGACCTTCCGATTATCAGCGGATACAACATCTCACGCATACTGAAGAATTCTCAGTTCAGAAACACGGGCGTAATCATTTGTGCGACCGAGGAAAATTCCGTCTATAAATTCTGGGCGGAGAATTCAATGAGCAACGCGCTTATGGTTCCGAACGAGGGAAATCTTGAGAGGATTCCGAATCTTGTGGAAAGGGTTCTGTCCGAATGCAAAAAAAAGAATGTCGACGACGCTCCGAAAAAAAGGGGACGTCCGCAGAAACCAACACAGGAAGACATAATCAACCTTGCCATAAAAGCCTTCGACCGTGAGCTTTTCGATCTCTATGTCATAAAGAGCGCCTACAACGGAGGAAACATTGACTTCAACATCGCACGTCTGATTCGCGAGATGGTAAAGACGCTTTCAGGAATCCACAGCTACGACGCGCTTGGAATCATAGTGAACACGGACACACCGATGCAGTTCTACAGCAGGAACTACATGCTTGCGGACACCGAGATGGAAGATTTTATCTGCGTGTGCCAGACAGATTTTGCATCCAAGACCCTGCGGAAAGATTCAATCAACTGGCAGAAGTCCCCGATGCAGGAGCTGGACAACTCAATCTCACCGAACACAGGACGCTTGAAAAATTACGAGGCTTTTCCAACTGAGTCCAAGGCTGATTCAGTCTTTACGATTCACGTCGCGAACACAAAGAGCGATGCAATCAGCGGAAGAACCAGAGAGAGACTGAATTTTCTTGTTTCCGTCTACTCGAAGATTGTGAACCACGCGATAAGCTACAACAAAATGGACCTTGCCGAAAAAAAGATGCACCGTGCGTTCAGTCACTTTCTTCCTCCGAAAATCATCAGTGAGATAATCAATGAGGAGGAAACGGCTACAAGCACAGTCGGAGAAAAAAGGGATGTCGCCGTCCTGATTTGTGACATCAGAAATTTCACTATGCTGAGTGAGCTCAACGCCGCAGAGGATGTAGTTGAATTTTTGAACCAATATTTCGCAATCATGTGCTCGATTATAAAAAAACACGGAGGCACGATTGACAAATTCATGGGAGACGCAATCATGGCGCTTTTTGGAGCTCCTGAATCCTATGAGGACAACGGAAACCGGGCAGCAAACGCCGCACTTGAGATGAGACGTGCATTGGGACAACTCAAGATTGATTTGAAGATGCCGAAAGGATATGTCTTTGACATCGGAACGGGAATCCATTATGGAACAACAATCGTGGGATCAATCGGAAGCGAGGAAAAAAAGGAATACACGGTAATCGGAGACAACGTGAACATCGCGTCAAGAATCGAGGGACTCACGAAGATTTACGGAACTCCAATCATCATCTCCGAATCCGTAAAAAGAGACCTGCACGACGGACAATACACAAGGCATCTGGACAACGTAAAGGTAAAGGGCAAATCAGTTTCTGTCGCAATCTACGAGCTTTCGTTTCCGGAGACATGCGAGAATCCAGATTTCATCGAGCTTTACGGAAAGGGAATGAATCAATACGTGATGGGAAATTTCCAGCTGGCCTCTGATTATTTTCTGAAGGCGACTGAAATCAAACCGACGGACAAAGCGGCGAAGATTCTTCTGGAAAGATGCAAGACATACGCGAAAGACAGACCAGAAAATTGGGACGGATCCTTTGCGCTGACAACAAAATAAGGGAGAATGATTATGGGAAAATATGGACGAAAAGAAAAGTCCCTGAGTTTTGATAAGGAAATATATCGTTCGACAATTGCGCCGAACCTGACTGGACTTCTGATTGCGGCGGTCTATGAGTTTTATTTCTCGGGCATGTCAACTTTTGACGGAGGAATAAAAAACGTGGTGCTCACCGAAGCCATTTTCTGCTTCTTCATTCTGATTGCGATTTTTGGCGTGGAAAGATTCACTGGACGGATGTTCACAAAAAACATTTCCGAAAAACTTGAGCACGTAGAGACCTTGAGCGAACAGGAGCGGACGATTCTCGCAAGGGAGCTTATGACACTGCCGCTTAAAATCTGCCTTCACACAATCTTCGTTTTCATCGCAATGATTTTCTGTGGCACGGCGTGTATCTGTTTTTTCATGCACAAGCCCTTCACTCTCATGCTCTACACTTTCATCCCAACTTTCTACGCAGCTTTGGACGCGGGAATCATGACGTACTGCTACGTCGAGGGAATCTGCTCGAAAAAGAATTTCGACCTGATAAAAAAAGGCATAAGCCCGTCGGACGTTCACAGAAGAAAAGTATACGGAATGCGGATGTACACGCGGGTTTTCTACCATGTGATTTTTCCAGCGATATTCATCAACCTCATCCAATGCGTCGCCCTCATCAAGCAGCATTTTCATCCGGTGGATACAAAAATTTTCTGCATCCATTTTCTAGTGCTTTTGATTTTCAGCGTGGCACAGGCAATTATGACCGCAAGTCTTTTTTACAGGCACATCGCGCATGACATCAAAAAAATAAACGACATACTTGAGAAAATCAACACGGGTTCAGAGAACAGGGACACTTATCTTCCCACGGATTTGGGAACGGAGATTTCATATACAATTTACATCATCAATGAAATCATCTCGTATTTAAAGAACATAACCGATGACGTGACGAAAACAAGCGACAGTCTCTTCAACTCAACGCAGGACCTCACAATCTCCGCGAAGGAAACTGCCGACAATGCAGCCATACAGGCGAAGAGCGTGAAGGATTGCGTGAACAGCATGAATTCAATGAAGGAAATGCTTTCGGAAATTCTCAGGAGCATAAAGGAAGTCTCGACAGCGGCGGAACAGACTTTGCAGAATGTACTTGAGGGCTCTCAACTTCTTAAACGAAACATCGGCAAGATTGATGAAATCACACGGGCGAACACGGAGACAATCACCGGCATAAAAAATCTGAGCGGCAACATAGACAACGTTTGGCTCATAATCAGCACGATTGACTCCATCGCGGAAAAAACAAGAATCATCGCTTTCAACGCAGAGATTGAGGCAACGACGGCGGGAGAGAGCGGAGAGAATTTCCACATCGTCGCGACTGAAATACGAAGGCTCGCCTCCACAATCACGGACTCCACAAAGGAAATCCGCAGCAGGATAATCGACATTCAGCATGCATCGGACAACCTCATCATAAGCTCGGAAGGTGGTACGGAAAAAATCCGGGAGGGAAGCACACTCTTCGCGGGACTTGAGGAGAACTTCGATGAGCTTACGACATCCAGCAAAATCACGGCGGAAAGCGCGACCGACATTCAGGAAACGACATATTCACAGGATGCGACCTTCCTGCAAATCAGTGAGACTCTCAGACAGTTGAGTCAGGGATTCGATGACTTCAGCCAGTCCGCCAAAACAATCAGCGATTCATCGGAGAACCTTGAGACCACGGCATTCATCCTAAGCACGATACAGGGAAAAGGAGGAGAAAGATAAAATGAATTTCCTGAGAAAAATATTCACGCAGGGCAAATCGGAGTCTTTCAGCACGTTCGTTTACAGGACGCAGGTTCTCATCAACATTCCTCTAACTGCCTTCACATTCGCTTACATACTGATTGTCTGCCCGATATCACGCACGGCATTTTCCGGATCACTGAAGATTCTCGCACTCAGCTTTCTGGTCATCGAGGCATTTCTCTCTCCGATTTCAAATTATCTTATCAGCGGAAAAATGTCAGAGTCGATGGACAAATTCCAGAACGACACCACGACACCTTCAGAAAGATCCGAACTGTTGCGCTCACTTCTTCAGTATCCGTTCTCAAAATCAGTCTGTACGTTTCTCTATTTTGTCGTCACGGCAACATGTCTTTCTTGCTACCTGCATTTCGCTCAGGGCATGGACTGGTCATACACGATGATTTTTTTCTTCGCCGCCGTCCTCTCATCCTACTACGCTCTGATTGTTACGTACACAGTGCAGGAAATTTTCTGCTATCCGAAATCCATTCTGGTCGTCAGAAAAGGTCTCTCGCAGCACATCGGTCCTGAAAAAAGACATCTCGGTAAATCACTTACATTTCTTTTCATATCATACATCGTGCTTCCATTTTTGATTTGCGCGGCATTGAGTTTTCTGAATCTCCTTAGCTTCCAACTGAAGGCAGACAGTGAGATTACGAAAGGACTTAGCGGAATCCTGCATTTCACCTTTGTCTCACTCTTCAATATTTTTTTCCTGGCCTTCTCGTCCATCATCTATTTCAGAAGAATAAAAAAATATTCCGTGACAATGCAAAAAGCACTGCTTTCCATAAAGAACTCCGGGGGCAAAAAATCAGCACTCATTCCGCTCGACCTCTCCACGGAAATTTCCTACACAATCTATCTTGTGAACCAGACGATAATGCTTTTTTCCTCAATCATTTCGCAGGCAGGCTCAACAAACGAGGACATAAAGGTTGCGACACAAAATCTCTCGTCCATCGCTGAGGAGACAGCCGCGACCGCCATTGAGCAGACAGCCGCCGTAAAGGAAATCATCGCGACCATGGAAAGTGCGGACAAACTCTCGAAATCAATCGGTAAAAAAATAATCGAAGTGAACAACGTGGCCGCAAAGACATCGGAGAAAATTGATTTTGACAAAGAATCCCTGAAGCAGAACCTTGAGAAGATGAGGGAAATCACGGAGTCAAACCAGACATCCATTTTGGGAATGCAGAGCCTCACGGGAAAAATCAAGAGCATCTGGGAGATTGTGAATCTCATTGACGGAGTTGCGGACCAGACCAAAATCATCGCGTTCAATGCAGAGCTTGAGGCGGAGAGCATTCAGGACGGAAAGGATAAATTCAAAAATGTTGCGAGGGACATAAGAACTCTTGCTGACAACGTAATCCAGCTCACAAAAGAAATCCGCGCGCAGATTCTAAAAATCCAGGATTCAAGCAACGCGCTCATCCACAAGGGACAGGACTGCACCGACAAGATAAAGGAAGGAAATGAGCTCACGGTGGAACTTGAGGATAAATTCCATCTCATCAAAGACTATGCGTTCCAGGCGGAGACTGCATCCGAAAAAATACAGTCCGTCATCAACGCTCAGTCCGAATATTTTTCAGGCATCCTGCAGAAACTTTTGCAGATAAGCTCCGGTGTGGAGAAGTTCAACGGCTCAACAAGAACCATCGCCGAGACAGTTCACAACCTGCGTCTTGACTCCGAACATCTGAGCAAGATAAAATTCCGCGAGGAAAATCAGGATGAAAAGACCTTAGCAGAAAACAGCGTAAACAGCGTAAACAGCGGAAAGGAAACGAATTAATTGGAGAACAAAATGGAAGAGAAAAAACAGAAAAAACTTAGCCGAAGGATTACGGATAAAATCGTCATACCGAATGTCATTTCAGGATTCCTTCTTTTCATATATTCGCTTGTGGCCACACAGATTCCGCTGAACATCGTTCTTCCCGCAATCAAGTATGTCGTGCTGATTGTTCTGGGACTTCAGTTCACGCTTGGATTGCTCGCAGGTTTCACATCATACGCAAAGGCTGACATGGCACTGAATGATTTCAACACACACTCCATGGATGACAATGAAAAAATCTCCGTGCTCAAGGAAGTCTCTTCGGTACCGCTAAAATGCGCAGCCCTCACGATGATTTTCTTTACGGCAGGCTCCATGATTCTTTCGGCGATTTACCAGTTCTCGCTCAAACTTCCGAGCAACATAATCCTCTTCTCTTTTTTAGAGTGTCTTTACGGAGCATACATGAGCACGCTTGAGGGATACATGCTTTGCCGGCTTTTCTGTCAGGACGATATCTACAAGATTGTTCGCTCGCTGTCCGGTAAAAAGGAAATCATGAAGAAAAAGGTTTTTGGAATCAGCGGAAACGCTCAGTTCGTCGCATTCATCTGCATTCCGATTGTCTTCACAAGTCTCATCGCAATCTACGCGCTTGTCACGGCTTACCCGGAGAACCTTGGAGACGCAATGATTAGCGTTCCCGGATTGGGACTCAGGAGGATGTTCTGCACGACAGGATTGAATTTTCTGACGGTCGCAATCACCACGCTCATGTATTACGCCATGCTTGAGCGCAACAACAATAAGATGAGGACAGCACTTGAGGATATGGAAAAACAGGACCTTACATCCCTTGATCTTTTGGACACCGACCTCACCGACGGAAGCACGTTCAGCCATTATCTTGTGAATCAGACGCTGCTCTATTTCAAGAACATACTTTCAAATTCTATCAGCATCGGAATGAACGTGAACACATCTGCAAAGCTTCTTTTGGACATCGCGAATCAGTCGCAGGCAACGGCAATGGAGCAGTCCACCGGAACAAGCGAGATTGTTTCCACCATGGAAGACGCGGACAGTCTTTCAAAAAAGATTGAGCTGAAAATTTCCGACGTGAATGAGGTCGCATCAAAAACCGCGGAGAACGTGCAGAACGGAACACAGCTTCTCATAGACAACCTTGTGAAGATGGTGGAGATTGCAAGGGCAAATGAAGCTACGACAAAGGGAATCCGGGAGGTAAGCGAGCAGATAAACAACATCTGGGACATCGTTACCATAATCAACTCTGTGGCAGACCAGACGAAAATCATCGCGTTCAATGCGGAACTTGAATCCACGACAGTTAGGGAGAACGGACGCAACTTCAGGAATGTCTCCAATGAGATTCGCCGTCTTGCAAACGGAACAATGGACAGCACGAAAGAAATCAAGGAGAGAATCAAGGAAATCCAGGACGCATCCTATCATCTCCTTCAGTCATCACAAAACTGTACGACGCAAATCAATCACGGAATGGACCTCATCAGGATTCTTGAGAGCAACTTCTCGCACATCAGCTCATCGGCGACAAAAAACGCTGAGTCCGCTGAGGAAATAAAGAACAGAATCGGAGAGGAATCGGAGGCTTTCGGTCAGATTGTCTCCACGCTCCATCAGGTGAGTCACAGCATAGAAAATTTCTCTGAATCCACGGAGTCAATCATAGGAACAGCAAGGATTCTTGAGTCAAACGCAAACAGGCTGTCAGGTCTGAAAGAGATTGAAACGGTCACTGAAAAATTCTAGGGACATTTTCAAACGGAAAAACAAGTTGTGAGGGCGAATGAAAAAGCCTTCAGGAGAAAATATGAACACTGAAAATACAAAGACAAACCAGACTGAAACTAAGGACGAGACACTTGGCGGGGAAAATTCTGTCATACAAAATTTCCATGACGAGATTATAAGGACAACTCTTTTTCCGGACATACTTTCGGCAATCATTCTTTTTGCCTGCATAAGCGTGACATGCCTTCTCTCCCCCATGCAGATTCTTTGGAGCTCACTTGTCGCAATTCCGGTCCTGGTAATCTCAAAGCTGCTTTTCTCACCTTTGGTCAACAGGCTCATCTCATCAGAGATAAACGAGCGGCTCATCACATGGCAAAACGGGGACATGAAAAGCTCAGGTGACAGGACGGCCCTTTTCGAGGACCTGATGGCATTTCCGAAAATCAAGGCGATAGAAACCATAATCTTCATTCTCGCGTCCCACAGTTTTATATGCATCTCCATGCACCTGATTCCGGCAATCGGTCTCTCGTGGATATCGACAGCACACGCTTTTCTGGTAGGATTGTTCCAATGCTACATGACCGCCGCCATCGCATACTCAAAGACAATGCGCATTTGCGAGGGATATGCGGAATCACTTGAAGTGCAGGGACTCGACAACAGATACATAAGAAAAAAGAAACTCTTCGGAATGGGAATGCTCCTGAAAACAATTTTCCTTATTCTTGTCCCGGCAGTCATTGCGAACATAATTTACTGTGCCATTCTTGTTCAGGGAAACAGTGAGGTCAACTCGATGATTCCAAGTTTCAGACAACAGCTTCTCAGAATCAGCTTCATGGTCGTCACTACAATCCCGACCAGCCTTTACGTATGCTTCATCTATTACAGGCACATTTTCGAAAGCAACGAAAAACTCTCAAGCACGATGACAAAAATTTTCACGGAGGGTGAGATCGGAACAAGGGCAAGGACAGCCATCGACGACAAGATGCAGTACAACATCTATCTTTTGAACGGCATAGTCGAGCGCTTCCAAAGAATGTTTTCCACAACGAGCAAAATCGGAATGAACATCAGGGAGACAAGCAACAGTCTTTCCGTCACGGCTAAGGAGCTTTCATCGGCTTCCCTTGCACAGAGCGCATCAATCAAGGAAATCCTTGCAACGATGGAGGACTCGAATTCACTTTCCCAGAGCATTTCGAAAAACATAGACGACGTTACATCGGGCGTGGAGGGAACTGTTCAGGACGTAAGCTCAAGCATAGACGTTCTTTCAGAAATCATCGAGCAGATGAAACAGATTGACTCGGCGAACAAATCAATCATGAGCGTGATGAAGCAACTCGGAAATCAGATTGAGAACATCGGGGATGTGGTTGCAATCATCAACGACATCGCGGACCAGACAAGAATCATCGCTTTCAACGCCGAGCTTGAGGCCGTGAGCGCGGGGGATGAGGGACACAATTTCCACATTGTCGCTACGGAAATCAGACGGCTTGCGAACAGTACGATGAACAGCATCCATGAAATCAACCAGTACATACAGAACATCCAGACTTCTTTCACCAACCTGATTAAATCCTCAGAGACCGGAACAGAGTGCATTGAGGAGGAGACAGTTCTCGCGCAGGAACTTGAGGCACAGTTCTCGGTGATAAAAGATCTCGCGGATGTCACCTCGCACAAGACAAACGAAATCTCGCAGATAATCGAGCAGCAAACTCAGTCCTTCAACCAGATTGTGATTACCGTGCGTCAGATTTCAAGCGGCATAGAAAGTTTCGCATCCCTCACCCAGTCAATCAGCAAGGCGGCAATGGAGATGCAGTCGGTAACGGCAAAGCTTTCCACCCTGCAAAAAGATTCACTGAACGTTTAGTCGGCTCCAAGATTGAGTTTCAGAGGCCACTGTCATTCCCGTGCAAGCGACGCGGGAATCTCAACATTTCATCTCAACTTTTTATCTCAACGGAGTGCGCGTCTCAGCAAGTGTCAAAAGTATGTTCGACATGATTCTGCAGCTCACGTCGGTAAGGGATGAGGCGTTGTCATTTTCTGTGTGAAAGAGTCTCCATGTTGCGGGAAGCCGGGATTTATATCCATACTCGGGACTTGTGCTCTCGGCTCTTTTTTGCTTGGAAGATTCCCTGTTCAGAACCGCAGATTCCAAATCCTTGTCACGAAGAAGCTCCCTCGCATAATGCGATGCCTCGTCAGCCGGAAGCATTGTGATTGCGACAGCAGGAATTCCACATGCCAAAAATGACGCGTTGTCACTGTAAGGAACCGGAAGCATCATCCATCTGCCCGGACAAGAGCGACGGAGCAAATCCTGAGTTCTTTCAAAAAGGTCGTTGAAATTTTCAATGAAATGTTTCGGAGCTTTTTCAGGAATGGTCGTCCTTGAAAGAATGGGAACCTCGCCACGACCACAGCAGTCAAAAACATAAACGTCATCGCTCGTGATTCCAAGCCGTTTAAAAACATTCGCAATGCCGAAGGACCCCTGCTCGCTCACTCCGGTGTTCCAACCCAGCTCCTCGCCGTCGGTAAAATAAATGCGCACGTTATGGAAGCTTCTCATCGCATTCAGCTCAACGGCCCAGTTCATCAAAAGCCAGTCGGAGGAAGAATTGTCATTTGCCCCGGGACTTCCCTCCACACGGTCGTAATGAGCAATCACCGTCTTGATTTTAAACTGCGGATTGTAAAAATGCGGCGCGAACTGAACCAGGATGTGATTTTTTCCATCGATTACGGTCCTGTGAGAATCGATTCCCCTCTCCTTGAGCCAGTTCTGTATGAAATCTGCGCGGGATGTGTCCTTTTTGATGTACTCCAGAAAATCTTCCGAATGAAAATCTACTTCCATACATTGATTATCGGCACAGAGCAAAAGGATTTTGAGGAAACGCTGATTAATCCAGACCAATGTCATTATCGAGCTGGATTTCTGTCATTATCGGGTTCGACCCGATAATC
>DFKI01000040.1 GCA_002373325.1 Treponema sp. UBA3649 | reverse complement strand
CCGTAAAGATCCATAAATTTTCTGCTGATGTAAAAAGGACTGTAGCCCATAAAATCTGCAAGTTCCTTTAGGCCCATTTTGTTTTCAATGTTTTTTTCAACATATTCAAACAGCGGCTTAAAATCATCCATGCTTGGCTCCTTCAAAAGTTTATGAAATGATTTTAGCACAAGACAGATTCTGATTCTTGATAATGCTTGCTATGCCAGATTTCGTTGTGAAAGTCTGATGCAAGCGGAGACTCATCTTTATCTACTGAATGTCCGCATGATCCGAAAATTCAAAATCAGTCCGAATCTCCAAAACCGAATCCGCTTCCTCTAAAATTTTTATCAGCCGCTCGTCCAAATCAGGGTTGTTGTCTTTGTAATCTATTTCATCGTATTGCGGGCGGATTGGGAAGGCAAGCATTTCTTTTTCGGTATTGAACTGCGCGTTAACGCCGCTTTTGTTTCCACGGGCATCCAGACGAATCCATTTGTTCAGTTCTGAAATATAGACTGTGTTCAATGCGTGAATGATATAACCGTCGCTGTCGTCATCAAGTCTTGTAAGTTTTTGATACGAAATCCCTGATGGAATTTTGTTTCCTCGGAGAAGTGCCGCAAGCAGACAAGATTTTGTCCAGCAGATACCAGTTTGATTTTTCAAAACATCCCCAGCATTTTTTGAAACGATAGTCGCCTTTATATCCCAAGAATGAGAAATTTCATCGCGGACAAATTGATATGCCTTCTGGATATAATCAATTTCGCCATTTGATTTTTCACGGAGTTCTTTGATTTTTTGCTGCACGAGCGGATGTGAATAGTTTATGGATTTTGTTTCTTTCAGATATTCACCGATGGAATTTTTCATTATGCCGAATGTCTCCTCATTGTTTAGTTTATAGGGAACCACTGATTAATTCAGAATGCTGTCTTTATTCTCATTATTGATATTTAAAGATTGTCGGGTCAAGCCCGGCAATGACACGGTACTATAAATCAGCTTTTCCTTAGTTTTTCGTAAAAACCAGATGATTGAAAAAGGACACCCTTTTAAAATCATCAATCGTTCCGACGCGTGTCTCAAGCTCAAGCATGGACTTGTACCATTCTCCCGTGTACTTAATCTCGTTGTTGGAAGAAAGACCGTAAAAGGAGCGGATTCCGTAGAGTTCCGTAAGCTCCATTTCATCACCAAAAAATTCCGTAAGATATTCGTTGGGGTAAAGGTCCCTCTTTCCGAACATGCTGTCCTCAGGCTTTTGCTCCAGCAAATCAAGTGCCGACTTGGGGTTATCGGTTAAAACCGCACAGCCAAAAACTCGTCCGTAAAGATTGTGTTTTATAATGGACAATCTCCCGCCAGATTTCAAAACCCTTTTCAGCTCGGTCAAAATCTCACCTTTGTTTTCAACATATTCAAGGACATTGTGGCAGAAGATAAAATCAAAAGCATTGTCTGGAACAGTTTTAAGATAATCAAGTCCCTGAGGAATCAGAGTGTAGTCGTCGCTCTTAAACCGAAGTTCTCGCATCTCTTCATTCGGCTCCAGGGCGGTCACATCCTGAGTTTTTGCGCAGTGTTTTGATGTGATGCAAAATCCGGCTCCAAAATCAAGAATCTTAAGCCGACTGTCATTCGGAAATTTCAGCTGATTAAAAATTACGTCGTAAAAAATTTTCCCCCAGGGCTGGTCCACCATCTTCCTATAATTTTCAATTGGCGTAGGCATTTTAAAATCCTCTCATGCAGAACAAAAACACGCGTCTGTAATCTGGCCTTGCGATTTTCAGTTCCGTATGAATTTTTTGTCGGCCTCATATTCATCGCTTATGAACCGCTCGACTGTCATGTGCAGGTCATATTTTTCACGGAGTTCCGCTAGTTGTCTCATCATGGGGGAGGCATGGTGGGCATCTATCGCAGCCTGATCCTTCCAGCTGTCTATGAGCAAAACGGTCTCGGGGTCATTCAGCGGAACAAAATACTGATAGCGCAGGTTTCCTTCCTCAGCCCTGATTGAATCAGCGATGCCCGAAGCTTCCATCTCTTGTGCAAATGCACGTGCGTTTCCATTCTTTCCCTTGTAATAAAGATTTACGGTAATCATTTTTTCCTCCGTATCTGATTATTTTATTTCTCGTCGTTTGTGCAGGTCCAAAAATCAAAAGGGACATTCAATCGTGAGCATTTTGATTGAAAAACCGTTCCGCTCATAAAACCTGAGCCCGTCCTTGTTCTGCGGAAAAACCTGGGTGCGGAAAAAATCGGCTCCTTTTTTTCTTCCGTATTCTTTCGACGCATTTAAAAGTTGTGTGCCTGTCCCTCGGCTCCGTAGTTTTTTTGTCACCACCAAATCCTGAAGATAAATATTGCTCTGCGGTTTAAGGCATGAAATCTCTTTGGCGCGTGCAAAAATCACATGTGCGAAACCGATTGCCCTTCCGTCATTCTCATCTTCCGCGACAAGCATAATCTGATTTTCACTCTGCATGATTTTCTCAAGCTGATTTGACCGATCACCTTTTTTGCTTAAAACAAAATGCTCAGGCTGATAAAGGACCGCATCCTCCTCCAGCTCAGCATAAAGTTCTTCAATGGCATCAAAATCTTTTTTTTCCGCTTTCCGAATGATTGGCATCTATTTTCCCCCTTCCACAAAGCCTGCAGATTTCTCGTCGTTCCCATTAATCAGCACAAATTATATTCCATAAAATCAGTCCTTGCAAGTCTCCGGACAGCTTGTAAAAAAAAATATAAATTTTTTTTATGAAATACCTTGACAGCCTAGGTATCATGTGATATAAAGTAACTCAAGGAGGTAGAGATGCTGAACTTTTCAGAAATCCTTCGCGGATTGACGGACACAATCATCCTTGCCCAGCTTACGGAGGGGGACAGCTACGGCTACAAGATAAACAAGGCCATAAGCGAATCTTCCCAAAACAGCTTTGAGCTCAAGGAGGCGACTCTTTACACGTCATTCCGTCGGCTCGAGGAAAACGGCCTGATTCTTTCCTACTGGGGAGATGAAAATTCAGGAGCGCGAAGACGTTACTATTCGATTACCGACCGCGGCAAAGACATTTTCCGGGAAAATCAAGGCGACTGGAAAAGGATTGAGGGGCTTGTGGAAAAACTGATTCGGACGACAGATTCACACGTTTCGGTCAGTTTGAAAAAATAAATCTTGTAAAAATGCAGGCTGAAAAGCTTGTACATCTAGGAGATAAAAATGAACGGAAAAATCAAGAATTATGTGGACGTGCTTTTTAACGACATTCCCCAGACCAGAAAGGCGGCGGAATTAAAGGAGGAGATCCTTTCCAATCTTAACGAGCATTTCGAGGCTCACATTGCGGAAGGAAAATCCGAGAACCAGGCATATACCGAGGCTCTTGGCGATTTGGGGGACGTGGACGAGCTTCTTGAATCCCTTGCCCCCGAGAGAGAGCTTAAACCAAAGATTGACGACTACCGCAAAAAGGCCGCAAAAAACAAATCCATCGCGGTCATGCTTTACATCTTCGGCGCGATTTTATTGACCTGCATTCCAGGTACGGCGGCAATCTTCGGGCTGGGAGCTGACACTGCGAAATTCGGAATAATCGGTTTTGCCGGAATGATGATTTGTATTGCCATAGCGACCGGAATCCTGATTTACACAAAGAACAGCGTGCCTCAGGATGTGGAGCCGTATCTTGTGAGGGGAAAAAGCCGCGTGAGTCCCATGAATGATGCGCCGGATGAAAAAGATCCGTTCTGGCAGTCCGCGTGGAAACTCTACTGGCTGGTCGTCACAATCATCTATCTGGGACTTAGCTTTGCAACTCATGCCTGGCATGTCACATGGATTATCTGGCTGATTGCGTCGGCGGTGCAGCAGGCGATCCGTATGTTCCGGACAAGGGGCTCGGACAACTAGATTTGAAATCCCAATCAGAGGAAAAATATTTCAGGAGGAATAAAATGAAACATAATTATATAATGGGAATTATCTGGACTGTGGTAGCTTTTTTTCTGACCGTGCTTTTAATTTTCGGCATAATCAGCGGAAGCAGGAACATTTCAAGAAAAATCATCCACATTGGAAAGGACGGAATTGATTTTGAGGGGGATATTATGGCAGGCGGAAAAATGACTCACGAGGAAATCCTTGACGGTGAGGTTCAGAATGTGGGGATTGAGGTGTCATCTCTTGCCGTGGGAATTGACAAAAGCAATGACGGAATCACAAGGGTCAGATACTTTTCCGATGCTGAGAAATATGCGGAGTCATCTCTTTCAGGAGGACTTCTTTCCGTAAAGCAGACCAACAGCATTTTTGGAATGTTCATGCTCAACTCACCGAAGATTTTGCTTTCGGTACCGGACGCTCAGTACGAGACAATCAAGGCATCTGCGACAAGCGGTGCGATTTCAATCTCTGATTTAAGAGCGGGAAGTTTCAATCTCAAGGCAACGAGCGGTGCGGTCAAGGCAAATGATCTTGAGACTGAGGATTTCTGTGCGGAAACCAGCAGCGGTTCTGTCAAAATCGATGATATACACGGAAAAAAGGCTGTCCTGAATGCAAGAAGCGGGGCCGTCAAAGCAAGTGATGTGTCCTTTGATGAAATCTGTGCAGAAACTTCAAGCGGCGCAGTGTCGGTCTCAGGAAAAATCCTTCGTGCTGATTTGAAGGCAACGAGCGGTGCCGTACACTTCGAGGATGACGCAGCTCTCACCGGGGATTCCAGTTTCAGAACCACAAGCGGAGCCGTGAAAGTCGAGCTAAAACCCAGCAGTGAGTATTATTTCGAGACATCAGTTACAAGCGGCATCTTGAAGAATTCCCTTGACTCCAACCGAAACGGTAGCGTGACAATAAAAGCAAGCGCCACCAGCGGAATGGTGAAAATCAGCGGGAGATAAAAACGTTTTGACTTAGACTTTGGCGTTCATAATCAGCATCTGGAGCCGGTTCTCAATGTTCGCGAAGCTTACGTCGGGGTCGTAGTCCAGCGGCAGAATCTGTACCGAGGGATAGAGCTCCTTCAGCTTTTTCGTGATTCCCCTTCCGATTATGTGGTTTGGAAGGCATCCGAACGGCTGGAGGATTATGAAATTCTTGCATCCCTTTGCGGCGTTGTGCAGAATCTCTCCCGGAATCAGGACACCCTCTCCCGCGTCGAATGTGTGGTAGATAACTCCGTCGCTCACTTTCACAAGGTTTTCCAGCAGAGTGTACCCTTCGTAAAGAGGATGTTCCTTTGCAATCTCGTGCGCCCATGCGTGGGTCATCTTGAAGAAACTGTTGGTCACGTGAATCATCGTCTTGTCAATGAAGGGGCGAGAGAGCCTGTTTTCACGTATCTGCCTGTCCTGCGCGAAGAATGTCTTTTGCAGAACGTCGGTCATCTTCGCCTCAATGATTTCAAATCCGTTGCGCTCAAGATAAAGCTCTATGTCCCTGTTCGCTCCCGGATGGAAGTTCAGGAGGTACTCACCGACAATCAGCACGGTGGGCTTCAGGTGCGAGCGGTCGTAAGGAATTTCCTTCATCAGCCTGATTGCCTCGGCGAATCCTTTTTTCACGCCTGAGATTCCGCCTTTCTCAAGACCGTTTACAATCGCGTCCATTCCTTTTTCAAACGCGGCATCTGAGCTTCCTTTCTCTTTTTCATAAGGCCGGATTTTCCTTAGCAGCTCTTCCATTATGTCAATCATCGGGAGTGCGGTCGCCATTTTTAGCTGGGACGCAAGGTTCATTCTGAATCCCGGATGAATGTCGTGAGTGTCCTTGTCATCGTTGGTCACTATGGGGATGTGGGAGTAACCCGCATCGTCCAGGGCTTTTCGGAGCAGTGCGGTGTAGTGGGTGAGACGGCAGTCCCCGACATATTTTGCCATGCCGATTGCCACGTCCATACCGTCGTACTTACCGCTTTCCAGTGCCGCAAGTGCCTCGCCGATTACAATCTGAGCGGGGAAACAGATGTCGTTGTGCACGTATTTTTTTCCGAGCCTGATTGCCTCTTCGCGTCCCAAGTCCATCGGAACCGCTTTCAGATTCTGAGTCACAAGCGACGCCGCCATGATTCTGCAGAAGGCGTGGGATGTGTTCGGCACAAGTATGATTTTTTCCTTCGCGTCTTTTTTCGTGAACTTGACCGGGTAAGGATCCTTGAGGTCATGCACCGCATTCTTTTTGGCCAGCTGCCTTTTCATCGCGAGGGTCTCAACAAAGGATCGCACGCGGATTCGCATCGGTCCCTGAACGTCGCTTTCGTCCATTTTCAGAATCAGCGGAGTCTTGCCGGAAATCTCGTTCATCAGGCGGATTATCTCGTCGGAAAGATATGCGTCGTGTCCGCATCCGAAACTTACGAACTGCACGTACTCAAGGTTCGGGTTCTCCGCCGCGATTACTGATGCCGAGATCATCCTTGCGTGGTAGTTGTTCACAATGTCAATGCGGCTTCTCGTTAAATCCACGTTGCCGATTCCCGGAACAGAGTCCACGGTAAGGACTGGAATTCCCATGCTGGTAAAAAGTTCGGGGAGACTGTGATTTACGAGCGGATCGTTCTGATAGGGACGCGACGCAAGAATCACCGCATAAGTGCCCTTTTCCGTAACGTCGTCGATTATTTCCTGCGCGGCTGATGTGAGTGTGGTCTGGAATTCCTCCGTCGCTTTGTCCGCCATCCGGATCGCTCTTTCGATTGTTTTCCGCGGGAGGGAGAATTCCTTCTGGATGTAATCTATGAGCTGCCGGTTTCTGTCCTTGTCGGTGTACCAGAAGAAAAGGGGAGAGTCGAATTTTACGCCGAATCTTTTTTCAGGATTGTCAGAATTTTTTATGACCCAGGAATATCCCTTTACGACCGCGCACATGTATTCGCTTGTGTTGGACGTGTTCTGTGAGTGGAGGGTTGCGACCATGGGCATGAAAATCCTGTCCACTCCTTTTTTTACAAGATTTCTCAGATGTCCGTGAACGAGCTTCGCGGGAAAACACACTGTGTCCGATGCGACCGCCGGAAGTCCCTCCTCATACATGGCCCTTGTGCTCAGGTCCGAAATCTTTACGTCAAAGCCAAGTGATTTCCAAAATGTAGTCCAGAAAGGCATTGTGTCCCAGAAAGAAAGGATTCTCGGAATGCCGATTGTGATTCCTCTTTTTTCAATTTTTTTCGGCAGCTTGTAGTCCCTGAAAAGAAGGTCCTGCCTGAGCTTGAAAAGATTCGGTGCCTGTTCCTTTCTGCTTGCCCTGAGTTTTTCCCTGACCGCGGCATCTTTCGGATCCCCGATGATTTCACCTCTTTCACATCGGTTGTTCGTAATCCATGAGCTTCCGTCCGAGAATGTGATTACGGTACGCTTGCACTGATTCGCACAGAAGGGACAGATTTTGTTCGCTTCCTGAGAGTACGAGAATGAGTCCATGGCATCAAGTCCGATGAATGTTCGCTCGACTTTTCCCGACTGCATGTGCTCCTTTGTCAAAAGCGCGACACCGATCGCTCCCATGATTCCGGGGTAGGGAGCCCTGATTACTTCCTTGCCGGTATACTGCTCAATCGCCCTGAGTACCGCGTCGTTCTGGAAAGTTCCCCCTTGGACCACAATCCTGCGTCCGAGTTTTTCAAGGTTTGACACGCGGATGACCTTCGTGAAAACATTCTCAATTATGGAGCGGCAAAGTCCCGCCATTATGTCTTCGGATGTTTTTCCGTTTCTCTGCTCGGTGACAATGCTGCTGTTCATAAAGACCGTGCACCGGCTTCCGAGTACCGCAGGATTTTTTGATGAGAATGCGGCGCGTGCTATGTCCTTTACCTGAATGCCAAGGGAGTCTGCGAAATTCTGGAGGAAGGAACCGCAGCCAGATGAGCATGCCTCATTCACAAGGATGTTCGTGATTACTCCGCCGTCGAGCCATATTGCCTTCATGTCCTGACCGCCGATGTCAAGCAAAAAATCAACGTCGCCTACAAAATGGTTCGCTGCCTTTGCGTGGGAGACTGTCTCGACCGCGTGGAATTCAGTTTTGAAAGCCTTGGAAAAAAGCATCTCTCCGTAGCCGGTGCTTCCCACTCCGAGGATTTCCAGATTGACTCTCTTTTCCTTATATTTCTCACGCATTTCAATCAGCGCGTTCTTTGCGATAATCAGCGGGTCGCCCTCATTGGATGAGTAGAAATAATCCAGAATCTGATTGTCGTCATCGAGCAGGACAAATTTCGTGGTTGTGCTTCCTGAGTCAATTCCGAGATATGCACGGATTGTCTCTCCCGGCGCAAAATTGTAAATGCGAGGACGCTTTTTTTCATGCCGCTTGAAGAAGGCTTCCTTTTCCTCTTCCGTGTCAAAAAAAGGTTTTCCGACAGCCTGTTGCGTGATTTTTTGTGAGCCGCTTTTTTCCACCGCTTTAAGTTTTGAAATCAGCGTGTCAATGTCCTGCCGGGATGAGTCCTTGTTCATTTCAAATGACTCCAGCAGGGAAAGGGATGCTCCGAGGGCTATCATCACTTCGGGGTGATCCGGGACAAGGACCTCTTCTTTTTTCAGATTCAGTCTTTCGGCAAAAACGTCAATCAGCCTGGGATTAAAAGTGAGCGGGCCTCCCTCAAATGCGACCGGACTTTTTATGTCGAGTCCCTGAGCGAGTCCACCCACGGTCTGTTTCGCAATGGCATGAAAAGCTGAGAGCGCCAGATCCGACTTTGAGACTCCCTGATTCAATAGCGGCTGAATGTCGGTTTTTGCATATACACCGCAGCGACCGGAAATATCGTACACGCATTTTCCTGCCGAGGCGAGTGAGTTGAATTTTTCAATGGGGACTTTGAGTATGGAAGCGACCTCATCAATGAAAGCTCCTGTTCCTCCGGCACAACTTCCGTTCATGCGCATGTCGTCTACTTTAATCTGGTCGTCCTCGCGGCTGAAAAAAATCATCTTTGCGTCCTGACCGCCAAGCTCTATGGCCGTGTTTACGCTGGGACATCTTTTTTTGAGCGCGATGGAATTTGCTACGACTTCCTGTATGAAAAGGACTCCCAGAGCCTCCGCCATCGGTTTTGAGCCTGAGCCGGTCATGGCAATCCGGAAGGGATGAGTTCCAAATTTTCCTTTGAAATCCTCCAATGCGGAAATGACACTTTTGAGCTGGGACGCGTGATGCCGCCGGTAGTCAGAGTAGAGAATGCTGTCATGCTCGGAGTCGTATACTACAATTTTTGTGGTCGTTGAGCCTACGTCAATTCCGAGCAGAAGTTCTTTTCCGGAAATGGTTTCCATATAGTCCTCATAAAAATGCGGGAAGTGAAAAATCCCCCCTTCATAAAAGAGTCCCCGAATCAAATTCAAGGCAGCAGCTGATTTTATCCGTTAAATGGAAGAGGACTGAACCTCGCTTTCCAGTTTGACCTCAAGTTCCAGATATTTTTTGTTCCTGTAGATTTTTACTTTCACAGTGTCGCCGGGAACCTTGTCCTCAAGAGCAGAGTAATAATCCGCGAGTGTCTGTACCGGAAGTCCGTCGATGGCTGTAATTATGTCACCGCCCAGGTAGATTGTGTTTCGACCGTACTGTACCGGAGTGTTTCCTCCACGGATTCCAGCGGCCTCGGCAAGAGAGTCTTTTCGCACCTTGCTTACAATCATTCCGTTTTTGATTCCATAACCCGCATAATTCGCGATTCTTCCTGTGTTCTGCACGAGTGAGAGCATCATAACGCCGCGGTTTACCTTTCCGTAGCTGATTAAATCACCCACGACCCTGCGAGCAGTTGAGACCGGAACCGCGAATCCCACGCCGCTTGAGCTTCCGCTTGATGAGTAGATGATTGTGTTGATACCGATCATGCGTCCCTGGCTGTCCAAAAGGGGGCCTCCTGAGTTTCCCGGATTGATGGCCGCGTCGGTCTGAATCATGTTGCGGATGATTACGTTCTCGCTTTCCTGAATCGGTCGCCCAAGTCCTGAGATGATTCCCGTGGTCATCGTGCGCTCAAGTGCGAATGGATTTCCGATGGCGATGACTTTTTGTCCCACCTTGAGTGAGTCGCTGTCCCCGAAACTGATTGTCTTGAGCTCGACCCCGGCCGCAGGTGTGAATTTAAGAACGGCAATGTCGCTTTCCACGTCTTTTCCGACTACGGTTCCCTCATAGCTGCTTCCGTCCGCAAGTGAGATTGTGATTACGCTGGCATTCTCAATCACGTGCACGTTGGTAAGCACATAACCCCTCTTGTCGATGATGGAGCCTGAGCCCGATCCGCTTGACGTGAGCACCGGCTCCCAGAACCAGTTGTATGCCATGGCTTGCGTCGTGATGTTGACAACCGCCTCGTTGCATTTTTCATACACGGCAATGTTCTGCGCCTCATCCTGGGTGTAGCCGCTTGATGCAGATGCGACCTTGAGCAGGGGAGTGTTTGTCTGCATGACGAACTCATCGCCTGAGACGGAGATTTCCTGAACTTCGGTCTGCTCCTCCGCCATGGAATCCTGCTGGATGTCGGCAATCTTTTCCGCGTCCTGATTCTTTCTGAACGGATTGCAGATAATGACCGCCGCCACTGCCGCCAAAGTACCAGTTATAATAGAAGAAATTACAATGTGATGTTTAGAATAAAGTTTCATACTATATAATATAATAAGAAAACATCGTTTTGTCAAACATATAGTTGTTATGGAGTCCGCTTGTACCGTTCCCTTAGCATTCGTCTCCTAAAATCCCATTGTGAACGAAACTTGGTCCTTGAAATATTGGAGCGCCTGCTTTTTTGTTCTTTCCCAAGACACGTATGACATTACAGCCTCATGCCAAATCGATTCAATCTGCCAGTCGGTCGCCTGCTCAAGGGTGCCTTTTATTTTCTTTGTGTATTTGCAGAATTCCGCGTAGTGATTTTGTCCCGAAAGATAGGGCTCCGAGAAAGAATCCTTGATTTTGTCCTGGACATCGATGTTTGTCACTATGTCGCCGGTTTCCTTTGCCATCGCCTCCTGGAATCCGTCGTCGGTGGTGAGGTAGCGGATCAGCTCCTTTGCGGCCTTGGGATTTTTTGTTCCCTTGTACGCGGCAATCCATGTTCCTCCCCATCTCCACGCGGAAGGTCCCTGACACATCGCCCAGTCACCTGATGTTCCGGGTGCGTTTGGCTTAAGAATATAGTGGAGACCCCATGTCGGAAGAAAATAGCAGAAGATTTCTACAGGCGACTCAATGTAATAATCGCTGTAATAGTCGTAGGCATAATCATCGTTCAGTTCTCCCCTCATCCCTGCGAACCATCTTTCTGACCATTGGGAGACATCTTTTGCCACAAGTTCCTCTTCCGTAAAAATCCTGCATATATCCATATATTTTTCCATGGCGGGGTCAATCACAAGTCTGTCATCCACGACCCACGGTTTTTCGCGGGCTCCCTTGAAGGGATGAAAAAGATCCTCGGTCGAGGAAACAATCCTGCATTTTCCGCCGGAGAGTTTTTTAAGCTCACGTGCCGTCGCAAGGAAGGTGTCGAAATCCTTGAGTTTTTTCTGCACAACCTTAGGATCGTCTGTTCCGAAATATTTTTTCGCAAGGCTCCTCCGGTAAAAGAGCGCGCCTGGAGAAACATTCCATGACATTGCGTAGACATGTCCGTCATAGCTTCCGACTTCCACCGGATAGGAGTTTACTTTGTCCTTCACTTCCGCATACAAATCATCGAGAGGGAGAAGCTGGCCTGATTCAATATACTTTCGGACGAAATAATCCTCAAGGGCAAAAACATCGGGGCAGTCCTTTCCGCTTGCAATCCGTGGGTCGAGTCTGCTTGGAAACTGATCGGTGGGAGTAAGCTCGTATTCAATCTCCACGTCCGGGTGAGTCGCCTTGTAACCGTAGCCGTCCTTGTTCAAAAATCCCTCGAGCTCATCGGTGAAGGACCAGACAGTAAGTTTTTTGGAGAGAGGGGAGAACGTGCTATTTGTGTTTGATGTTCCGCCGAAAAAGAATTCCTCCGCGTCAGGATATTTTTTCTGAACGGACTTCGAAAGAAGCAGTGTCACTTTTACGAATCCGAATTCATCGGTGGAATCATAGTTTTCGAATGTGATCGGCGCAAGAGCCTTCAGTTTTTCGACAATCTGATTGTAGATATTTTGCTGCTCGTAGTCTTTCAGCGTGGAAATTGATTTTACGAGCATCTTGGACTCAAAGGCGATTTTCTTGAGCTGCTTGGATTCCGAAGCGTCGCAGATTGCAAGATTTATCTCGGACCTGTTCCCGTCAAAAAAAATTGCGGAGCAAGTGTCGTTATCCCGCATGATTCCGAATGCAAAATTTTCACCGTCAAGATTTATGTTGAAGACTTCCTGTAAACCATCCGGAAAATCCAAGGCGAACGTCGCTTGCGCTGATATGGAAATCACCATGACCAGAAGTGAAAAAAACTTTTTTATGTTCCTCATTTTGTCCTCCGTACTGAGACCTGATTTTATCTTCTATTATACTATCAGTTTTGCGGCGTGGTGTCAAACGTATGATGAAAAAGGCTGGTTTTGTGTATTAAAAATGATGCTCAATTCCACTTTGTTTCATAATTGCATTTGCTGTATGTCGTGATTTTATTTTTGAGTCTACCGTAAAGTTTCTGTTTGTAATGGGGCTAAAATAAATATCGTGATCCCCTTTTCCATGCCTGACAAGATGGCATCCGTTTTGTAAAAGTAATTCCCTGACTTTTTTCTCGTATTCTGCCATTATGCAAACACCTTCTCATGACGTTCCACGCTGAAAAAAAGGGAATTGACGGCAGGTGATTTGTTTAGTTCAATAAGCTC
This sequence comes from Treponema sp. UBA3649, assembly GCA_002373325.1. GTDB lineage: Bacteria > Spirochaetota > Spirochaetia > Treponematales > Treponemataceae > Treponema_D. The sequence continues at coordinate 34,809 of DFKI01000040.1, read as the reverse complement.
GGGAGCTGCGAATCGAACCCGCTCAATCAATGCGTCAAGGGAGCCTCCTTCAAGTACAAGACCTGGTATGTCATCGCTTTGAGCAATCCACACACCAGCGTCTTCATCCCATGAAAAATTCACTTTGTATTCCATAATTTTTCCTCCATTCGTATTATATCACATATTTAATCCTATGGGAACACTGACTTTTTCCTTGAATTGTCAAGTCATAAAAAAGCACCCCGAAACACATCGGTCTCGGGATGCCCTTGGTTTATGAAAGCGGATTAAATCTAAGATTAGAGTCCAAGTTTTTCAGTGGCTCTGTCCTTGAAATCTTTGATGGCGTCTTTCTTTGCCTTTTCTTCGTAGATGTATTTTCTGACTTCTTCGTTAAAGAGTTCCTCAATAACTTGGTCGGTTCCCTGAACCAAGCTGCCGTTTACGGTCTTTGCCATGTCGCAGAATTCCTTGTAGTGGTTCTGTCCCTTAAGATATGGCTCCTTGTATTTTCCCTTGAGCTTGGACTGAATCTTGAGGTTTGAAACCACGTCTCCAGTCTTCACTGCATAGGCTGTGAGGAAATCCGGGTCAGAGACGAAATACTTTACCATTTCCTTTGCGGCCTCGGGATTCTTTGTTCCCTTGTATACACCGATCCAAGTACCACCCCAGCTGTATCCGGCAGGTCCCTGAATCATTGCCCAGTCTCCGCTTGTCTCAGGTGCGTTGGTCTTGAGAACGAAGTCAAGTCCCCATGTCGGGAGGAATGTACAGAACACTTCCTTGTCCTCGCCTTCCTCATCCTGCAGAGTTCCCTTCAAACCGGCGAACCATTCCTGTGACCACTGGCCGTAGTTTCCGCACATCTCCTGCTCATGCAGAATCTTGCAAACTTCCATGTACTTGCTCATGGCGGGGTCTACGACAACCTGATTGTCCGCTACCCAAGGCTGAGTCCTTGATCCCTTGTAAACATTGAAGAGATCGTCGCTTGAGGAAACAATGTAGCATTTGCCGAAAGATTTGTCCTTGATCAGTTTTGCAGTCTCAAGGAATTTGTCCGGATCTGTAAAGAAGCTCTGTACTTTCTTTGGATCGTCAGTTCCGAGATACTTCTTTGCAAGGCTCCTGCGGTAGAACATTGCGCCGGGACATACCTGCCATGAGAGCGCGTAGACATGTCCGTCAGCAGAACCGATTTTTACAGAGTACTCAGCGAGATCTTTTTTGATCTCCGCATAGATATCATCCAGAGGGAGAAGCTCGCCCGACTCAACATACTTACGCACGAAAGCCACTTCCAGAGCGATTACATCAGGACATTCTTCCTCTCCTGCCAATGCCGCGTCAAGTTTTCCCGGAAATTCCTGTGTCGGAGTGATGGTGGTTTCAACCTGAACATTCGGATGTGTGGGCTTGAAGGAGTTGTTCACCATTCCGTCGATTTCATCCGTGAAACTCCATACGGAAAGTTTTCCTGACACTGGTGATGCGGATGAATTTGCCTTTGGTTTGGCGCTCAAAACGCCCATCGTACATGTTAGTGCAACTATAGAAGCGATTATTTTGGTCTTTTTCATTTAAGGCCTCCTAAAAAATTGCTTAAACTGTCCGAAAATGTGGTCCAGTTTATTTTTATCTATAAGTCTAACATTCTTTTCTTGCTTTAGTTATATAATTTTTTGTTATATTTGTTTAGGAGCTAAAGTTTTTAACTGTAATTTTTAATTATGCCGTAAAAAAAAAAGTATATTTTTGTATGGGGAAATTGCGTGTTTTGTGGTAAAACTATTGGGAACCTTTAAAAGCTTCTGTTTTTGAGGTCGCCTTTACCATAAACTGATTTTGTGCTATTATGGTTCTGTTTTTCGAATCTGCCTTTAATCATTGCCTGAGGAACTGCGGATTGAAGCAAAATCGGGGGAACCGGCATTTGATTTTTACTAAAAATGGAGCTGTTAATATGAAAAAACTTTTTTGTGTTTTGGCCTTGTGTCTTCTTTCTGCATCTGTTTTTGCACAATCAGAAGAGACTGTCGTGGTCGCTGAGGAAATTGACGTGGACATTCCCGTCTCTGATTTTTCCGCCATGAACGATACGGAATATTCCGCCGAGGAGATTAGGGCAGTCATGCCTCTGGACTTCACGGATATTTTCACAAGCAACGGATTTTTTACCCATGACAACGGAGCATACGGTCTTCAAACAAGTCCTTCCATAAGGGGCTTCACTGGTGCAAGCGTCAGGGTAATCATGAACGGTGTCTGCGTCAACAATCCCCAGCTCGGAACCTTTGATTTTACGTCAATCTCCCCGTATTCTTTCTCGTCGGTTTCTCTGGTAAAAGGAGGATTTTCCGACTCAACAAGGGACATGGACGCGGTGGGTGGAACAATCTATCTTTCGACGGCGGCACCCATTGACGGAAAACGAAGCCTCTTTTTTGACAACTTTGCCCTGACATATTTCAACAAGGATCATGTTGTGGACACTTACGGTTCGTCATCGGTCCTCTCATTTCCCCTTCCTTATTCCAAGCTGACCTTCTCCTCAAAATTCACGCAGGCGGAAAACGCTCACTGGTACAAAACTGGGGATGAGTGGAAAACAAGGGAAAACTCAAGTGTGCAGGACGAGTCCCTTTCTTTGGACTGGCACTTCTGCAAGGATGATTTTGACTCCGACACCTTCGTTCAGTTCTATTACGGTGACAAAAACACGCCCGGCTCCATAAGCTTTCCGTCTCATGGAAAACAGATTGACCTTAATCTCAGGGCCGTCGAGGATTTCTCCTGGAAGATTGGCTCCTTCCTCATTTCCGGTACGACTTCATATAACCTTGGACGTCAAAAATATGACACAGGCGTGCTGTCGGTTCATCTGCTCAACGAGTTCTCTCAGTATCTCTCGGGAAAATGGTCTTCGGAAAATCTGTCGGAGGAAGTGGGACTCACCTTTAAGGTCTCATGCATTGACTCCACGGACAGTGGCTCTCACATTCAGTTTCCTTTATCCGCAAGCTCTCTTACAAAATGGATGATTACTCCTTCCCAGGGACTTTCGGTCAATCTTGGAGTCAAGTACAGCCATCCGAATTTTGCTTTCATTCCGAAACTTGGTTACGAGCTTACATTTGCGGACACGGGCTCTCTCTATGCTAACATCTATACAATGGACAGATTCCCGACAATCAATGACCTTTACTGGCCCGAGGATGCCTATTCATGCGGCAATCCGGATTTGAAACCTGAACATGGCTACGGATTCGAAGTAGGGTACAAATCCTCAGATGATTTTATTGTTCCGTTCAGCGCGACCTTGTATTCCAACTATTATGAGGACATGATTGATTGGGCTCCACGTACAGAAGACTACAAATATGTTCCTTCAAATGTGGATGCCGTGCTTTACTTGGGCGGAGAGCTTTCGGTCTCAAAGTATCTATTTGACAATGCCCTGCTGATTAAGGGAGGATATTCCTTCACATGGACTTCCCAGATTGAGGACGGCAAGATTACGAACAAGCAGCTCAGCTATAAGCCCATGCACTCGGGCTCCGTCTCGTTGACCTATTCCACGAATCTGATTGACTCGACTCTCTCTCTTTCCTGCATGGGAAAACGTCCTGTGGATGATGCCAACACAACTTACCTTGATCCGTACTTCCTTCTTGACCTCTCCCTTGCCTACAACGGATTTGATATGCTCACTCCGTACATCGTCGCAAAAAATCTCCTGAACGCCACTTACGAGACTGTCGCGGGATATCCGTCTGAGTCCCCGTCACTCCGCCTTGGTGTGAAAATCAGTCTGGACTAGAAAATAAATGGTCATCCCGAACTAGTTTCGGGATCCCTCATGCAAGATATGCTGAAATAACTTAACCATGCCATCTCCCAAGTACCCGGTGCTCAGTTCTCAACCCTCACTCCTGATTCCTATCTCCTCCGAGCTCGTGTATGCGTATGCGTTGTGATTGTGTATGCTCTCGTAATTCTCGCACTCCACGCTGAACCATGAGAAGGGTTTTTCCGCTTTGTCGAAGGACTTGAGCTTAAGGCAGACTTCCCGGACCACATCCTCCACGAACCTCGGATTTTCCCAAGCGTGCTCGGTGACATATTTTTCATCGGGGCGTTTCAGAATGCTGTAGAGTGAGCAGGACGCACTTTCCTCAATCAGCTCAATCACATCCTCGATCCAGAAAAGGCTCGTATTCTGCAATTTTACGGTGACTTTTCCCCTCTGATTGTGGGCACCGTTTTCCGAGATTGCCTTGGAGCAGGGACACAGTGTTGTGACAGGTACCGAAACCGTTACGAAAAAACTCTGGTTTTCCGCCGTCACTTCCCCCTCATAAGAGCAGGTGTATTCCATTATGCTTTCGGAGCCTGAGACCGGTGCTTTTTTGCTCATAAAAAAAGGAAACTCCATCGTACCGAAAGCTCTCTCCGCCTCAAGTGACGTGCGTATGTCCTCAAGCATCTGCAAAAACTGCTTCATTCCCAAATCCGTGTAGTGCCTGTGGAAATTTTCTATGAAGCGCGACATGTGCGTTCCCTTGTAGTCGTGGGGCAGGTTCACGAAAAGATTGACCGTAGCCGCCGTCTGCTGCTTGCCATGTTTTTTGTCCAATACCTGCACGGGGTATCTCAAGTTTTTCACCCCGACCTTTTTAAGAGGAATTTCGCGTGTGTCCGGTGTGTTCTGTATGTCAATCATTATTTGTTCTCCACTTGATTTAAAAAATCTGTCGGTGTAAGTGCTGGAATTGGTGAGAATAAATAGTCTTTGGTGTTTCTGGTGATAATCATTTTTACACCAGCTCTTTTGGCACAAAAAGCTTGTATCGCATCTTCAAAATCATTCATTGGAGAATTGAAAGCCTGTTTTATCTGTTTGTGTGAAACTGGAAGGATTTTAAATTTTGAGAAGAAAACTGAAAGAAGTTTTTTTTGTGCATCGGAAGAAGGATATGTTTTCTTTGTAATATAAACTGCGTCCGTAATAGTGGTAGATGAAACACATGGCGTACAATTTTGAAACACAAATTGTACAGCGGTAAGAGAGGCTTCTACAAACTGTTCTCTTTTGTTGATAATATCAATAATAATATTTGTATCAATTAACACTTTCATTTTGATATTCTTCTTTCTTCTAGCATGGCATCAGCATTTACCTCTGATGGGATAAGGCCAACAACAGCATTTAGTGCGTCCAATTTTTTTTGTACTCTATTGGAAATCTTTTTCGGCTTTTTTTCAGGTAAGATTTTCAATCCTGAAATAGAAGCTTCCTGTTTGTATCGGGATGGGTTTGCAAAAAAATCTGAATAGGACACTACAAGCATAACGAATTCCTCCTTAAAAATATTATATCACAAAACTCATTCTTGTGCGAGGGGCTTATGGTGATTCTTATGCGTGGCTCCAGCTTTTGAGCAGATAATAAAAAGGAAAGTATGCGAACTGAATGAATACGAACTTCAACTTTCCTTCGCTCTTTTTATTCAGATGGATTGGAGGGTCCAAGTATACAAGGGAAGCCGCATCCTCATCACTCAGCTCCTCGTTCAGTCCCCATGCGATGGGATACACAACAAGAAAAATGCAGGGGACAAGAATCACAAGCAGATGATTTATCCTCCAGAATCCATAGGCAAAAAGGGCAGCGAGCAAAAGATTGTCAATCAGTGAAAAAATCCTGTGCATGATTTTGATTCGCTTCGTAAACATGAAAAGAACGAAAAGCACAATATTCAGCGCGACATAAGCGAAAATAAGATGCGAGAAAGTTTCTGTTGCCATTTTACACTCCATGCACGCCAGCCGTTTTTCGACCGGATTTTTTTTCAGACTGTCCTGCGATTTTTTCTCCTGTTGATAAAAAGGACGATTCCGAGCGAAAGGAAATTCGAAAGGACAATCCTGATAATCTGGAGCTCGTCCGTTCCCGTGTTGCTCACGACATGCAGGAAGTTTCCGATGAAGTTGTTGAAAAAATGCTCCGAAAGACCGACCCAAAGCACGCCCGTCATGCTGACGCAGGTTCCCCACTCAATGGCAAGGATTCCCGCGAGCACGACATAACCGATTGCGAAAACCACGGCCTGAGCTATGCCCATCTGTCCGTCGTAAACCGCGAGCACGCACATGACGATATGCCAGATTCCGAAAAGAAGCGCCTGAACGAAATTTCCGGTCCTGAATCCCCAGCGGTCCGAAACAGCCTTGAGAATGAATCCGCGGAACATCCCTTCCTCTGCAAGCACGTTGATTATGTTCACCACGACGCAGATTATAAGGGCCACAAAAGAAAGACTCACCTCGGAGGTCGCACCCGAAAGACCAAAGTTCGTAATGTAGGCGGAAAGCCTTGGTGCCTTACCCTGAGCCGCAAGAAGAATCATCTCAAGTCCGTAAGAAATGGCAAAAGTGAAAATGCCGAGAGCGAGACCGCAACCTATGTAGCTGAAAGTTTTCTTCCATTTAATACCCACATCCGAAAGTTTCATCCCGCAGATTCGCATCGCAACCAGAGTCGCAATTATGCAGAAGATTTTTGTAATCACGTTGTCCGCAATAATCGTCTGGTCCGTGCGGATAAACAAAAACTCAATGTATTTTACAATCGTCGTGACGAGCACAAGACCCGCGATGATTCTGACAATCTGTTTTTTAGATTTCGCCTCACGTGTAATTAAATGCTGATTTTCCATAAAACTCTCCATGTTGTCTTTCTTGCTTTTATTTTATATGAATTCATTTTTTTTAACAAGCGGAGGATGAAATTTTGTATAAATTTTACTAATTTTGAATTTTGTTTGCTAAAATTTTGATAATTTGTTGTTTTGTTTGTTAAAATTTCGAAAAACTTGCAAAAATTTTGCTAATATGATATTCTGTTTGTAGAAATTCGGAGGATATCATGGAAAAAGAGGACTTGGTAAACTTAGTGAGGGAGATTCAGCGGACGAAATGCGAGGGACAGCACATTGAGTTGAAAAAGGCCGGAAAAGGTACTCCAAAACGGCTTTATGACTCGTTCTCCAGTTTTTCAAATCAAAACGGCGGCGGCATTATAATTTTTGGAATTGATGAGTCTCAAGATTTCGCTGTTACGGGAATACAAAACCCTCAGGACTTGCAGCAGGAGGTTACGGATCAGGCCTTGCAGATGGAGCCGATTGTCCGTCCTGTTTTTACTCTTGTGGAGATTGACGGAAAAAACATATTGAGCGCGGAAATTCCAGAATGTGACAGTTTTGAGAAACCATGCTATTACAAGGGGAGCGGTAAGCTTAAGGGGGCTTATGTCCGTGTCGGGGACGCTGATCTTCCGATGACCGATTATGAGATTTACAGATACGAGGCCTTCAAACGGAATCTTCACGATGAGCTCAGGACGGTGGAGAGGGCTGACGTGTCATGTTTCGATAAAAATCTTTTGCAGGAGTATTTTTCAGATTTACGCAAAATCAAGCCCCTTCTTTCTAATCAGGACCCGGACAAGATACTTCATCTTCAGGGAATGATGCAGAATAATGTTCCGAGCGTGGCGGGAATAATGGTTTTTGCAGAGTATCCTCAGGCTTTTTTTCCTCAGTTTTCTGTTACGGCCCTTGTCGTTGACGGCTATGAGATTGGAGATGTCTCGGAGAATTCAGTCCGATTCATTGACAACCAGAGATTTGAGGGATCTGTCATGCGGATGCTCGATGACTCCTTGAATTTTGTGCGTCGCAACACGAAGACGGCTACAATAATTGGTGAGGACGGAAAACGTGCGGACAGGGATGAGTACCCCATGCTTGCGGTGCGTGAAATCATTTTAAATGCGCTGGTTCACCGAGACTACAGTATTCACAGCGAAAGTATGCCGGTCAGAATCATGATTTTCAAGGACAGGCTTGAGGTTGAGAATCCGGGTGGTCTTTATGGCAGGACGACTGTAGATGAGCTTGGTACTACCGCAGTGCCGACGAGGAATCCTTTTTTGGCGGGCGCTCTTGAGGTCATGAAAGTTACGGAGAACCGTTTTTCAGGCATTCCCACAATCAGGACGGAGATGAAAAAGGCGAATCTTTCTCCGGCGGAATTCATTGATTTTCGGGGCAGGTTCAAGGTCATTCTGAGAAACAAGGTGCAGGATGAAGTCAAGTTCAAAAATTTTGATGAAGATTCCGAAACGCAGAGGATTCTTGAATATTGCGAGACCCCAAGAACCCGTGAGGAGATTGCCTCTGTTGTCGGAGTTAAAACTGTTTTTTATGTTATGAACCATTATGTCCGCCCCCTGATTCTCTCCGGAAAACTACAGATGACCATTCCCGAGAAACCCAAGAGCAAAAATCAGAGGTACGTAAGAAAATAGAAATGGAAAATGAGAACTCTCAACTTTCCGTTTTCCACTGTCGTTCCCGCCTTTTTTATGTTCGGAATTTTATCATAAAAGTTGATATGGGATACTTTGCTTGGGTAATAAAAAAATCATGCAGATGCAACAAAAAAAGCCCCAGATGTCCGGGGCTGTGGGTTAAGCAAAACTTACAGAAATTGAATCCTGTTTTTTCTGCCATGATGCAATCATGTAAAAATCATCAAATTTTTCTGAAATGGTCTTATTATCAAAAGCCTTAAACAAAATGTCGAATTCGCTAGCTCTATCTTTAGGAACAAGCCAGCCGGACAAATCTTCCGCATTTATATCAGTTATTTCAATTTCATTTCCTTCACCACTGTCCAGAAAAAAAACAGAATTATGTTTAGAGGCTTCTTCCTGCACGATTTTCCAAAAGTTTAAAAACTTGCTATTTTCCTGCGTTCTTAAGCCTTGCTGAAATAAGTCTTGCATTTTTTACACCACCTTTCAAAATTGTAATCCACTCTCAACTCTCAACTTTCCTCTCCGCGGACTCAAGGGTGTTGTAGATGAGCATGGCGATTGTCATGGGACCGACTCCGCCCGGAACAGGGGTTATGAATGAGGCTTTTTCCTTTACGCTTTCGAAGTCGCAGTCACCAACGAGACGGAATCCGCTTTTTTTGCTTGCGTCGGGGATGCGGTTCACACCCACGTCAATTACGGCGGCTCCTTCCTTTATCATGTCGGCTGTGAGCGTGTTCGGATGTCCTGTGCAGACCACCACGATGTCGGCCTGTCTTGTGATTTCGGCAAGATTTTTTGTTCCCGTGTGGCAGAGAGTGACGGTAGCGTTGAACTCGCGTCTTGAAAGGAGTAGAGCCATCGGTTTTCCTACTATATTACTGCGTCCGATTACCACGGCCCTTTTTCCGTCGGTCTCAATGCCGGCCTTTTTCAGCAGCACGGTGATTCCGTTGGGGGTGCAGGGGAGGAATCCCTTTCTTCCGGTAACAAGATTTCCCACGTTCACAGGGTGAAATCCGTCCACGTCCTTTTCGGGTGCGATGGCGAATGTGACTTTTTCCTCGCTTATGTGCTTGGGCAAGGGAAGCTGTACCAAAATGCCGTGCACGGTCGGATCCGCGTTGAGTTTTTCAATCAGCTCAAGAAGCTCCTTTTCCGTAGTTGACTCAGGCAGCTCCAAACTTCTGTCCGCCATCCCAGCTTCCGCAAGAGCCTTCCTTTTTCCCGTAACATAGCTCACCGACGCAGGATTGTTTCCCACGAGAATCACCGCAAGACAAGGAACCACGCCCTTTTCCTTCAACGCAGCCACTTTTGCCGCAACATCAGCCTTTACCTCGGCTGCCACCGCTTTTCCGTCTATAATAATTGCACTCATATTGTAACCTTCCAGTCCGCTCGTTTATTTTATTGTAAGCGGCAGATGATTTGATTTTATCAGCCTTGAAATTATACTTTAAATTCGATATAATTTCAACAAAAAATTTAATTATGGAAGGAAATATGAAACGTATCAGCACATTGTTCTGTTCCGCATTGATTTGCACTGTGGTTTCCGTTATGGGCGCGCCATTCGCTTCGGCACAGACCGCGGAGGAAAGCGAGGAGATTCAGGACAAGCATGAGAAGGAAAAACAGGTTGATGTAATCTACAACAGCAACATACAGGAGGGAGACCAGTACATAAGGATTTCCCTTGGCGCGTTGGCTCCTCTTTCTTTTGGGAATCCTTTTACGGACGGAAAGATGCATGTGGGCGGAATGGGTACTTTGGGCTATCACCGCTTCCTTACTCCCACCATTGCCGTCGGAGGGGACGTGTCTTTTGCTTCATGCTCAACAATCGGGTCCAACGTCTTTAATGTGGTTCCCATTGTCGGAACAGTCACCTTTCAGCCGCATTTGGGTAACTTTGAATTCCCGCTCACTCTGGGACTCGGTTTTGCATGGGAGACTTACAGCGGAAAGACTTACTGGCCGGGTCTGGTCGTTAAGCCGCAGGTCGGAGTCCATTACAGGATTACGTCCAGCTGGTCGCTTGGAGGAGAGTTCTCCTATATGTGGATGCCTCAGTTCAACAAGCTTTATGACAGCACGAAGGAAAACAAGCACGGTCATTTCTTTGATTTGGATTTGGCTGCCCGCTATTATTTCTAGGAACTCTTTTGTTCGTTTGAAATATTGCGCTATTATATAGAAGGAAAATGATATGTCGATTTTGAGAAAAAAGATTTTTAGCAAGATTCCGTTTTTTGCAGTAATGATTGCCCTTTGCATTCCTCTCAGCTCTTGCCATGACAATATCTACGGGATGATAGAAATGGAAGTCGTGCAGGAGACCGGAATCAACGGGGATATCTCGAAGATTGTTCCTTTTAACGGAAATCTGTGGTTCACGAACAGAAAGCTATACAAAAAGGATGCCACTCCCTCGGACACTACCGGAAAGTACAACAATCAGTGGTCCCTTGTGGAGGCAAAGTGCAATGACGTGCCGTTGGAGCAGATAATCACCCTGGCAAGCGACGGAAGCTATCTCTACTGCTACACGATTGAATGGAAGGAAAGCACCGATGACAGCGTGTTTACGGCATACAGGAGACGCTTTTACTCAAGCACTGACGGTGAGACATGGACTCAGATTGACGTGAGTTCTGTGACGGGCTCTGGTGATTCCTCGGATTCTTATATTGAGAATTCACTGGTTGCGACCATTTTTGACAACAAGGCAGGTGACGGAGGCTCATCTTTTACTGGAAGAAAGGCTTTTGCGAAGTTATGGAATCCTTCGGGTGGGGCTGACGGAAAAGGTGCCCTTGTGGTCTATGAGCTTAACGGGACTTCCCTTGGCTCTGCAACTGATGCGGCATCCTCTGTTTATAACTCCGTGTATTTTAATGGCAGTACGATTTTTGGTGACTGCATGGGCATGGCGGCAAACGGAACTCATGTTTACAAGACATCAGGCTCAAGCGTACAGTACAGCAGCGACGGCTCCACGTGGGAATCAGTGGACTTTGGCAAAGGTATAATCTGCACGATTGCTCTCACCGCTGACTATATCATTTTCGGAACCACAAGCGGAGTCTACAGGGCGGCCCTCAACTCTGGTGTTCCCTCATCGGAACTCACGGATTTTACGAACAACGCTCAGTCTCTCCTCACTTCTCGCGTTACAGGGCTCTATGTCCTTGACTCATCCAAAAACGACGGGGAATCAGATGAGTACGGCAGCATGAATATTGTGGGCTATCTCTCGTCATCCGCAGACACATTCAAGGAAGTCGGTCTCTACGCATATTATCCCGGACGCGGAGTTTGGAACAGGGACGGAGACTGATTCAGGACATTTTGGAATCCGATGGCAGATTTGTTTGAGAGCATAGGAAAATCCCACGAGCCGCTTGCTTCCCGCATGAGACCCCGCACCCTTGACGAGTACATCGGGCAGGATCACATTGTGGGAAAGGGACGGCTTTTGCGACGTGCCATCGCTGCGGACAGACTCACGTCGGTAATCTTCTACGGACCTCCCGGCTCAGGAAAAACAACCCTTGCCCGAGTAATTGCCAATCATACAAAATCTGCTTTCATCACTTTAAATGCCGTGCTGACTGGTGTTGCTGATATCCGGAAAGCAATTTCCGAAGCAGAAGACCAGAAAAATCTTTATTCGCGGAAGACCATCCTTTTTGTGGATGAGGTGCACCGGTGGAACAAAAGCCAGCAGGACGCTCTTCTTCCCTGGGTTGAAAACGGAACCATCATTCTTATAGGCGCGACCACCGAAAATCCCTTTTTTGAAGTGAACAAAGCCTTGGTAAGCCGGAGCCGTGTGTTCCAGTTAAAGCCTCTCACGCAGGATGATTTGATGAAAACCGCGACCCAGGCACTTGAAGATACCGAACGTGGATACGGACACTGGAAGGTGGAATTCGAGGAAGGAGCCCTGGAGCATCTTGTGGAGACCGCAAACGGGGACGCACGTAGTCTTTTGAACGCACTTGAGCTTGCCGTGGAGACCACCCCTGAAATCTGGGAGCCGGAATCAAAGCCTCCGAAGCCAGCGTGGGGTAGCACAATCTACATAAGCCGTGAAGCCGCCGAGGAGTCCATTCAAAAAAAGGTCGTGCTCTATGACAGGGACGGTGACTATCACTACGACATAATTTCCGCCTTCATCAAAAGTTTGAGGGGAAGGGATCCGGATGCAGCATGTTACTGGCTCGCTCGCATGGTAAAAGCAGGGGAGGACCCCCATTTCATTTTCCGCCGCATGTTGATTTCAGCCTGCGAGGACACCGGACTTGCCGACCCTCATGCAATCTCCGTGGTTGAGTCCTGCTCGGCTGCCTTTGACCGGGTGGGACTTCCTGAGGGACGGTATTTTCTCGCACACGCCGCCCTTTACCTTTCGACCGCACCCAAAAGCAACAGCTCCATGGCATTTTTTGACGCACTTGCTTCGGTGGAAAAAGAGGATGCCGATGTTCCCAATCACTTAAAGGACGCAAGCCGTGATGCCGAGGGATTCGGTCATGGAACCGGGTATCTTTATCCTCATGCATACCGCGATCACTGGGTCGCACAGCAGTATCTTCCGGACTCGCTTGTGGGAAGGGTTTTCTACACACCGTCCACGCAGGGATATGAGAATAAAATCCGCGATGATGTTCTTTCCCGCCGTGAGCTCCAGATTTCCGCCCTGATGGAGGATGAAAAATCCCTTGGCGGAGAGAGCAACGCGATGCAGGAATGGTGGATGAAAGAGCACCTTGGTTCCGCTTCTTTAAGGCAGGAGGAAAATCTTACCTACAGTCCCGGGGACAAAAAAAAGGACGCGCTTTTGGACCGTGCTGAAAGAAGCTGGCGTGCAAGATTGGACTCAAACCGTGCCGAGGTTCTGACTTCCGTGCGTGACGGGATGACGGAGTGCGCAGGATTGAAGCGTCATTTCAGGAGCCTGATTTGGAACGCCGACGACGCTCTTTTGATTTTTGACATTACGCGTAAGACACCCGAGGGACTCACATGCGGAGTTTGCCGGAGCGAGCAGGGTAAGGCCATGCTTGAGCAGTACGCTTCAACACTTGAGGATATGGACCGGCCACAGCTTGTTGTAAATCAGTTTGGGAAAAATGCAAGTCCATTCAGCAACGGAAATTTAAGGAAAATACTTTCTTCCTTTGGTGACGTACTTTTCGACGTGATTTTTTTCCGCGACATTTTCTCATCGCTTTCGGAGATTGCATCCGCAGCCTCAGCTTTGGCAGAGTTGAAAAACGGAACCGTGCAGGATGTGAGGGACGTCGCCTTTGATGAGAAAGTTCCGCCGAAGGACATGCCTCCATTGATTTCCGACGGTGGAAGAATCATCCTTTCACAGAGAATCCCATGCCACGGACAGAGAATTTCCGCGCTCATCTCATCCCAGATTCTAAACAAGGAAAAGACCTCTCCTGAGTGGGATGCCGCTTTACGGAAGATGGAAAAGGCCGAGGATTCCTTTTTCGGTGACAAGACGAATCCACTTTTCGCATGGACGGCGGATGACGTGAAACTGCTTTTTGAGAAAGCCGGATTTTCGGTCGGGGCACAGAGGACAGATTTGGTCGAGAAACGCCGCATCACCGAGGTCGAGATTGGCCGCTGGTTCGACGCTGAGAACTCATCCTACGGAACCCACCTTGCGAAAATCCTTGGGGACGAGACTTTTTCTTCTATTAAACAGCTCCTTTTGGACGCATCCAAGAGACAAATATTCACCTGGAAAACCGAGCTCTTCTGTTTTAGGTTTTGGTGAGGGAGGAGAGAGTGTTTAGGAGTGAGGAGTGTCACACGGATTTTGAAATTACTACGTAATTTCACCAATGAAGCTGATTTGGATCTACAGTCTCATAAAGTCGGGCTGTGAGTTCATGGTCTTATAGAACTTTTCAAGATACTCGCACATGCCTTTCGTCTTGGGCAGTCTTTCGTGCTTTATACTCGATATGTCCTGAAACATTTCCTTGTCTTCTGCTACGGCCTTGTCCATATAAATCAGGATTTTTACAATCCAGGCTTCGTTTGAAGTCCATTCTTTTATAATTCTTCTATGGATTATCCAGCTGGATTCTCTGCACATCTCCAGCTCCAAAAAGAAATTGTTTAGAAACCTGCGTTGATAATGCAGAATGTCTCCGGGGTTGCCCGCATTGTTTCCATCCGATTTAACCACAGATTTCATGTCTTTTTCAAAGCGTCTCTTGTATTCGGATTTGATTCTCTTGACATCGCAACCACAGTCATCATGGAAGAAACGTATTACGCTCTGAAATGCGTGGGCAAACTCAAAGCTCATATATGTTGAAACCAGATTCTGGTAACGCTGAAATTTCATGATTTGAATGGGAATGTTTATCGTGACAAACAAAGTCACAATGGCGAGGCAGATTTGAATGACATCGCTTGGAGAAATAGAATTTTTCCAGTATAATAAATCTTGCAAGACTTCTTTCATTTTTACAACTCGATTGAATTTAATAAACTTTTCAGACCTTCCACCTCTTTTATGCTAATATCTTTTTTATTAAAGCTCTCAATAAATGATCTGAGCAACATCACTTTTAGGCATTTTTCTTCATCGGTCTTCAATTTCACAACGACGGAAAGAATTAACGAGATAATTGAAAAAGTTCCGATAAATGCTTTTGTCCATGGGTAATTAGGAATTGCAATGAATATAGCAAAAGTGATAGCAGTTATAAACAGTCCAGTACTCATTTTATAAATATGTTTTTTTTTCATTTTAAAAGTAGGGGTAAATGTGCTGGCATCATCAGTTTTCGGACTTGACGGAACCCCAGTTTTCTCCGTGGATTCTGTCTCAACCGACATCACAATTGTTGGAGTGTCTATATTCGCTTTCGTTTTTGTAACAGACTCACTTTGTTTCATAATCTCATTCAAATTTTCACTCATAATTCATTCTCCTCCGCTCTGTAAATTTGATTAAACTCTCTCCGAAAAAATGCTTTTATTGCTTATACAAATAATAGTCCTTATAAGTAGTAGTCAACAACGTTGCATTTGTTGAAGAGTCACTACCCATTTGTCCTATTTCTGTTCCATTGATAAAATTGTAAGCGGAAGTATAATACCAAATACCTTCCGTATCAGAAAAAGTTATCTCGGTAAGTTTACTGCATCCATAGAACGCTGACTTTCCGATCTTGGTCACACTGTCTGGTATTGTTATGCTCATGAGTCCGCTGCAGTCATAGAACGCAGAGTCCCTGATTGATGTCACGCTGTTCGGTATTGTTATGCTCGTGAGTCCGCTGCATCCATAGAACGCTGACGTTCCGATTTTGGTCACACTGTCTGGTATGGTTATGCTGGTGAGGCCGGTGCATCCACGGAACGCAGCAGCTTCGATTTCGGTCACGCTGTCAGGAATGGTTATGCTGGTGAGTCCGCTGCATCCATCGAACGCTGACGTTCCGATTTTGGTCACACTGTCTGGTATCTTTATGCTCGTGAGTTTACGGCAACCATCGAATCCTGTTAGACGTGTTACGCTATTCGGTATTGTTATGCTGGTGAGGCCGGTGCATCCACGGAACGCAGCAGCTTCGATTTCGGTCACACTGTCAGGAATGGTTATGCTGGTGAGGCCGGTGCATCCACGGAACGCATAACATTCGATTTCGGTCACGCTGTCAGGAATGGTTATGCTGGTGAGACCGGTGCATCCATCGAACGCTGACGTTCCGATTTTGGTCACACTGTCTGGTATCTTTATGCTCGTGAGTTTACGGCAACCATTGAATCCTGTTAGACGTGTTACGCTATTCGGTATTGTTATGCTGGTGAGACCGGTGCAGTATTGAAACGCAAACTCTTCTATTGATGTCACACTGTCTGGTATCTTTATGCTGGTGAGACCGTAGCAGTCATCGAACGTATGAGTTCTAATTACGGTTACTCCGTCCGGTATGGTTATGCTGGTGAGATCTCTGCAGACCTTGAACGCCCATTCTCCTATCGATGTCACGCCGTCGGGTATGGTAATGCTGGTGAGGCCGCTGCATCCATAGAACGCTGACGTTCCGATTTTGGTCACACTGTCTGGTATGGTAATGCTGGTGAGACCTCTGCATTCATAGAACGCATAATCTCCGATTTTGGTCATGCCGTTCGGCAAGATAATTCCTGAAAGTCTTTGACAGTCATAAAATGAGTGGGATTGAGAGGATGTGGATGCATTTTCCAACTCTGTCAATCCAGTGACATTGGACAAATCAAGGAACACATAAACATTACTGGGTAAAGTCTTTAGGGCGGAATTTATCTCTCGTATCAAATCATTGCTAAATGCTCCCTTTGCCGCAATGGTTCCGGATTCCGTCATGTTTTTTATCATGTCAACAATGGTGGTCTCATCGGCAATAGGATCCCACTGTGCATAAAGCGTAATATCATTTGCCTCGGTCACGGCAAAATCAGCCCTATCTGCATAGGAAGTTCCGCTTCCATTAACAGCCTTGTTCCATCCGTTGAATGAATAGCCGTCGCGGGTAAACGCATTTGCATTCAGCGTTGAAGTCGCCGCATAAGTTACGGTCTGTGCGTAATCAGCTCCAGATCCACCGTTTGCCTTGAATGTAATTTTATAGGTGTTTGCAATCCACTTTGCATCAAAAATTACATCATCTGTTACTGTAAAATCTGAGGAAAGTTGCATAGAGTCGTTGAACCATCCGCCGAATGTATAACCAATCTCTGATACTGCGGGGATTTCCGTTTCCGCAATCTTTTCCCCGGTATATTTCTTAATAGAAGGAACCGTACCGTATGCCGAGCTGAATGAAACCGTGGCTGTCTTCCATTTCGCGTAAAGCGGGGTGTCTGCGGTTATCTTATCCCCAATCTGTGCCTGAGTTCCTGAACCATTGTTGTCATCGTCCTTTTCGTAGTACCAGCCAAGGAAAGTGTAGGGGCTGCAAGAAACTTCCGCAAGATTTTCTGCCGTCAATGTCTGGTTCAGCTCCACGTCAAAACTTTCTGGGACTGTGCCGAACTTGCTGTGGTAGGAGATCGTCGCCGTCGCAGCCCAGCGTGCCGTGAGGGTTACGTTTTCTGCCACATGGTACTCTCCTGCAACCGCCTTCGTCTCTCCGTCAAACCATCCTTTGAAGACTAAAGTTCCGTCGGAAAGAGTCGGGAGCTGGGGTTCTGTCAGAATTGTGTTCTTCTCCACGGTAATGGGCTCTGGCACGATGCCATGCTCGGAAGAATATGTTACCGAAAATACCCAGTGTGCCGTAAGTGTTACGGTTCCTTTCACTTGGTACACACCAGCCTCAGCCTTGGTCTCTCCGTCGTACCAGCCATCAAAGACCGCGTTATCCGCATAAAGAATTGGAAGCTGGGTTTCCGAAAGTGTGGTGTTTTCTTCTACGCTGATTGCATCCGGTGCGGTTCCGTACTCGGATGAGTAAGTCACTGTGTAGGTAGTGGTTACCTCCGGATTGCACGAGAAGAAAGCGAATGTCAGGGCAAGGATGCCGAGCAAAGATAAAAGTTTGTGTTTCATGTTAATCTCCTTTCTATGGATTTATTTGGTCATATTTTACCATTTCACTCTATCACTTGGTGAGAGAGTGAAAAAAAAAATTACGTGAATTTTGAAAAATCTTGTGGAAACCTCTAAAAACTGAAGTTTTTGGAGGCTCCCTTGTGGTTTTCCAGTTTTTTAACCTCAAAGGTTATTCCATTCTGGATTATACACCTATAAGGTTGGGTTTGCAAGCGTTTTTATGACCTTTTACGTGAAATTTTATGATTATATGAATTGAAAGGTTATTATTTTCTGGGCGTTTAACATTTATTATAGGGGAATGGACGTGAAGAAAATATTTGGAAACAATCTGCATATATATAGAAGGAAAATGGGATTTTCTCAGGAGAAGCTTTCGGAGGTTCTTGACATTTCGACCAAGCATCTGAGCGACCTTGAGACGGGGAAAAGTTTTGTTTCGGCGGAGCTTCTGGAAAATATCTCTCAGGTCCTTCATATATCTCCTTCGGCACTTTTCTTTACGCCGGATGAAATGTCCGTGGATGAAAGCGACTGGTCAAGGATTGAGGAAGTGATCGCCCAGGAGACACAGAAAATGTTGGTTGCGGCAAAACTCAGGATTTCCGAAATCAGGAACAAATGAAAAATTCGCTTTCCACTTTCCACTTGAACAAGGGGTTCTCCCACTTACGCCCGATTGGAGCCATGCCGCAAGGCAGACCGGGCTTGCTCGGTCCGGAGCGAAAGCGTAGTGGCGGAAAGCGGGTTCCAAAAGCGATGAATTTTTCCCCCAAGGATTTCACGTGTGAAAAGCGATGCCGTCCAACTTTCCACTTTCCGTTTTCCACTTTCCACTCGCACAGAGTTGACTAATTTTATCAGATTGCATATAGTATAAGTATGGCTAAAGGTTCAAATTTTTTTTCAAATTTAATTTCTCAGCTTTTTGGCGGCAACACTGCGGAGGCCATCAAAAAGAAGCAGCTTAAATCCATTGCCAAGGATTTGTCGAAGACGAAATTTCATTTTTATAAATACAGCACGAACACGGCGGATCCGAGCCTTGCGAAGTTCTTTTATGAAATCTACAAGGCGGTTGCTCCGGCACAGGCCATGCTTACGAATGCGACCCCGAACATCCTTAAAAACATGATTCTGAGCGCGTCCGTTTCCGACGAGGGAAAGGATATTCTTGAGGAGCTTACCGAGGAGAAAATCAAGAATCTTGCGGCTAACATGCCCATAAAGGATTTGCAGAAAAAAGTCAGGCAGGATCTTGATGTTTTCATGTCGGAATTTACGAACACGAAAATCCGCTCGGTGGACAACATCTACGTGAAGATGCTTCAGTTCGACGCTTTCTGCAAGTATGACTTTTATTTCCTGCTCAAAAAATTCAACAATACAATCCGCGAGAGAAACTTCGACACCATGCCGAATTTCAATCCGGTCTCGGGAACCTACATTGCCGAGGATTTAAAGAACTTCATTGCGGTCGCCTGGGCACTTCCCCTTGACAACTCGTGGGATGAGCTTTTCGCACTGTTCAAAAAGGCGCGCGGTGTGGAGCTGATTCAGGCTAACACTTGGAAAAAAGTCATATCCAGGCTCAGGACCTTGAAGGACAGGCGTGTGCTTGAGATGATGGTTCAGCTGATTACCGAAAATCCCGCATACCGCGAGGTGATAAAAAGGGATGAGACTCAGATTATGGCCGAGTACCTTGGTCAGCTGCGTCATCAGGTCGAGGAGATTTTGAGCCGGCTCAAGGAGGAGCAGACAAGCGGAAAGATAGAAAATCTTGTGGCTCAGGTCTTTGACGGCATGGACGTGGATGATTTGACCTACTACAACTCGGTGGAGAGCGAGACCTATACCGACAAGGGACTGGAAGGATTCCTTTACTGCGAGCCTCTCAAGTACCTTCGGAAATTCCTTGTTGGCTATTCGAGCCAGGAGCTGAAGGAGCTTTCGGACATAATTCTTGTTCGTGGTGAATGGGCCTCACAGCAGCAGTCAGTACCGATGAGCAATGCCTACCACGAGATTATAGACATCTCGGCCAGGGTAAAGAAACTTGACAGCATGGTTTCGGAGAGCGGTGAGTACGGTCTCAAGCTCAAGAACTACATGCCGCGCATAGGTCGTGACAAGGATGCTAAGGGAATCGTGAGGACTGTTCTCGGGGACATCAATGACGAGGCGGGAAACCTGATTCTGGAAGCCTCAAAGAATTTCGTCGTCTATGCAAGAAACCTTAAGGCCGTGATAGAGGATTTTGCGAAGGCACCCCACAGCGAGATTATCATAAACTGGAAGGACCTTGACCATTTCGCCGAGGGAAATCTCAGGAGCATGGCCGTGAGCGCGTACAAGAAAATCTACAATTTCGTCAGTCTCATGCAGAACTATCAGGTGAGCGTGAACGAAAAATCCGCGTCAAGGGGACGTTAGCCCATCGGCTCCCATTTCGACTTTTACGCAAACTTGTCATCGCAGCACCTGATTTAATGTCATTGCCGCACTTGATTTGATGTCATTGCCGTACTTGATTTAATGTCATTGCCGTGCATGATTTAATGTCATTGCCGTACTTGATACGGCAATCCCTTTCTAACAGAGATTATCGGGTCAAGCCCGATAATGACAATTTTTTTCCTTTTTGACATCCCCCTTTAACAATCAGTAATGCAAATAAATGGATTGTCGGGGTAGGCCCGATAATGACATCATTCTGGATTATAGTACGCTGATCAATGGGAGGGTATCTTTCCTTCAACGCCGTTCAGAAAATAGTCCATGTTCCAAATCTGCTCGTCGCTCAGGCTTTTGCCCTTATGAAGGATTTGCTTTCCGTTCTGGTCGAAGAGTGGTCCGTGGAAAATCTCTAGTTCTTCGCTGATTATGTCGTTCCTTGCCTGCATGACCTTTTCCTTCGTTCCCGGCGCACAGATTGGGGAAATCTCGTCGATGTCAACGACCCTTGATTTTATGCCTCCCCAGAAACTCCTGCTTTTCCATGAGCCGTTCAGGATATCCTCCACGTCGTCCAAAAAGTATTCGTCCCAATGGTAGAGGGCTCCCGTGAGATAGACCGAAGGTGCGATGGATGCCGTGCTTGTGTTGTAGCCGATTACGTACATCCCTTTTTCCTCCGCCTCAAGTACTGTCGCCGTTGAGTTCTCATGGAATGTCACCACGTCACAACCCATGTCGTAAAGCTCGTCCACCGCGGATTTTGCCCCTTCGCTGTCATCCCATGAATCCAAAAATCTCACGTGGACCGTCGCCTCCGGATTTACCGACTGCACTCCCAGTGTGAATGCGTTGATTCCGCGTATACATTCGGAGATTGCAGACCCTGCCACATAGCCTATCTGCGAGGATTTTGTGTTCATTCCCGCCGCTATTCCCGTAAGATACCGTGCCTCATACATTCGTCCAAAAAAGGTGGAGAGATTCTCGGTGTGCATGTAGCCTGAGAAATGCTCGAACTTTACCGAGGGATGTTCCAGGGCGAGTCGGAAAACCCAGTCCATGTAGCCGAAACTGTTCGCGTAGATTACGTTGCAGCCGTTTTCAATGAGATTCCGGATTTTGCCCTCACATTCGGATGTTTCAGGAACGTTCTCCTCATAAAGGCACGTGACGCCCAGTTTTTCAAGTGCTTTTCTGCCGCTGTCCATGGATTCGTTGAAGCCACCGTCGTCCACGCGTCCGATGTAGATGAATCCGGCTTTTATGCCAGAGATTTTCATGCCTGGGTCCACTGAGCGTCTGTGGCATCTTGCGAAAATTGAGCTGAAAAAGCATGCCAGGAGAAACATCAGGAGGTCAGTGATGAATTCCCCGGTTCTTCTTACAAAACTGTTTTTTGACATAAAACTACCTCCGGATTGAGGCCGGTACAAAATCTTAGGTGCGGGATTAGAATCCTCAAATACGTTTTCTTATATATGGCAGCCTCTGAAAACTGATTTTTTTCGAGCTTCCCTTATTATTATCAAGGAAAAAGGAAATTCTTTCAAGTCTTTTTTTCTTACTATGCAAAATTGGAAAAGTGGTGTATAATGGCAGGGAGATGCTGATTAATATGGGAAGCGTTTCCTTGTTATTCAGTTCTAAGGAGGAATTTTTATGGATGTTACGTCTCTGCTTACGGGGCTTGCGAGTGCCTCGAACATTAAGAATATCGGCAAGGCTGCTGATGCTTCTCCTGATGACGTGAAGAACGTGCTTGCTCAGGCTGTTCCGGCTCTTTTGCAGGGGGCTGCGGCTCAGACAAAGGGGGACTCTGCGGCGGGTTTCGAACAGGCTCTCAGTGACCATGCGAAGGACAAGGGCAAGACTTTGAATTTGGAGGATGGAGCTAAAATCATCTCGCATCTTTTGGGAAGCAAGGCATCTTCGACTACGGGTGCCATCGCTAAGGCAGCTGGTGTGACAAAGGCTTCCGCAACGTCGATTCTTGCGGCTGCGGCTCCTCTTTTCATGAGTCTCCTCGGTCAGCAGACTTCTGGAACTTCTGGAAACGCTCTGGGCTCTCTTCTTGGAGGTCTTACCTCAAACTTGAACGTGGGCAGCCTTTTGGGAAATCTTCTGGGAGGCTCATCGGGAGGTGCGTCCTCGGCTTCGTCTGCGGGAAAAAAGGATGACAAAAAGGACAAGAAAGACAAGAAGGATGAAAGTGCCGCGGGTAATCTTCTGGGCGGTCTGATGGGACTTCTCAAATGATTTTCAAAGTTACCTCGAAAAGCTGAATTTTTGAGGTTCCCTTTCATTTTGCGGAAATTTGTTTTGCTTGTTTTTGTCTGACATTCCGGTGCTCCGGTGCGAAAGTGTGCCGGGGCGTTGCGGGGTGTCCCCGCAGAAGGGGTAGCG
This sequence comes from Treponema sp. UBA3649, assembly GCA_002373325.1. GTDB lineage: Bacteria > Spirochaetota > Spirochaetia > Treponematales > Treponemataceae > Treponema_D. The sequence goes on along the minus strand of DFKI01000040.1, from coordinate 11,989 downwards.
GAAAACGCCGGGGGCGCTTGGAGCGAGGGGAAGGCTTTCCCCTTTGTAGATGGACTCTTGTTCAAAATCGGATTTGAATTTGGATGCGGGTGAGAGAAAATCTGGTGCTTGACATTTTTTTTCGCATGATGTATAATTTTAAAATATGAAGAACACAGTCCGTATGACTCAGAAAAAAGATTTCTCATTTAATGCTTATTATTACTTTAGCTTTTATGGTCTCTTTTCGTCTGCGGAAGATGCGCTTTGTGAATAGCGTTCTGTGTTTGCTGATTTTGTAAACCAAGGCCCTTCCGCTACGGAGGGGTCTTTTTTTATGTCCGTGCCGTAAATTTTAGCGGATTTTCGGGGCGGATAAAATGTGCCTTATTTTCCGGTGGTCGCGCGAGCCGGGGATGACGGTCAGGAGGAATAAAATGATTATCGTTTTGAAAAAGGGATGTTCCGAAAAGGACATGAACAAGCTGATTGACAAGGTTTCCGAGAAGGGTGTGAAAGTCCATGTGAGTACCGGCGTGGATAAAACCGTGCTTGGTCTTGTGGGCGACACTTCAAAAATGGATCCTGAGGATTTCCTTGCGGATGAGATTGTGGAGTCGGCGGAGAGAGTTTCCGTTCCATATAAGATGGCTAGCCGTTCGTTCCATCCTGAGAATACTGTCGTGACTGTCGGTGCAGGGCAGAGCGGTGTCGTTCCTTGTACGATTGGCGACGGTAAGAATGTTCCTGTGATTGCGGGTCCTTGTTCGGTGGAAAGCGAGGAGCAGATTCTTGAGGCGGCTCGTGCGGTAAAATCGGCTGGTGCCAGAATCCTTCGGGGAGGGGCTTTCAAACCGAGGACTTCTCCTTACAGCTTCCAGGGTCTTGGAGTGGAGGGACTCAGGCTTCTGGACCTTGCTAAAAAAGAGACGGGGCTTCCGATTTGTACTGAGCTTATGGCGATTTCCGAGCTTGAGCATTTTTCCAACGTGGATTTGATTCAGATTGGCGCGAGGAACTTTCAGAATTTCGATCTTTTGAAGGAGCTTGGAAAATCTGGTAAGCCGGTGCTTTTGAAGAGGGGACTTTCTGGTACGGTGAGCGAGCTTCTGATGTCCGCGGAATATATCATGGCAAACGGAAACGAGAACGTGATTCTTTGTGAGCGTGGAATCCGGTACTACGACAATTATACCCGGAACTGTCTTGACCTTAGCGCCGTTCCATACATCCACCGTGTGAGCCATCTTCCTGTGGTGATTGATCCGAGCCATGCCTGTGGATTGAGGTGGATGGTTGGTGATTTGTCCAAGGCAGCGGTTGCCATAGGTGCGGATTCCCTTGAGATTGAGGTGCACTGTCATCCAGAGAAGGCTTTGAGCGACGCTTCCCAGCAGCTTACTCCGGCGATGTTCTCTGCTTTGATGGAAAAACTCAGGGCACTTGCGGCGGTGGACGGAAAGGAGATTTAGGAGTTAGGAGTTAGGATTTGGGAGTTGATTTGGGAGTGACGTGGGGATGCCTTCCTGCAAGGGGTTTCTGCAAGGGATTGAATGTTTATGCAATAAGTATTACAATCTTCCATTATGATTAAATCATTGGATAAATTGCTTTTGTGCCTTGAGCATTCACGCATTGAGCATAAACTCGTTTTGCAGGATGGATTCACTCCTGTTCCCGAATCGGACTCAGGGAATCTTTCCTCTTCCATAAACATTGAGAATCTTGTCTTTGACAGCAGGGAAGTCTCAGACGGCTCCCTGTTTTTCGCCCTTCCCGGAACTCACACCACTGGAAACCGGTTCATTCCCCAGGCTTTGGAAAAAGGTGCCCGCGCCGTAGTCTTCCAGGATGACTTTGATTTTGACGAAAAAAAAGCGATAGACTCTGCCGTCCAAAAGTGCAAGAATCCTGTGGCATTTATCCGGGTGAAAAGCTCGCGTTTTGCCATGTCACCAATCTCATCTGCTTTTTATGACAATCCGTCCTCAAAGCTTGTGGTTTACGGAGTGACGGGAACCGAGGGAAAATCATCCACGGTCTCTTTTATCTGGCAGCTTCTGAGACTTTGCGGAATCAAGGCGGGATTTATCTCCACCGTGCAGTATTCCCTTGGAGGAGAGGCGGTCGCAAACCCGCAGCATCAGACTACCCCCGAGGCTCCCATCGTGCAGCGGGAACTTTACGAGATGCTACAGAACGGATGCACTCACGCGGTCGTGGAATCTTCATCGCACGGACTTTCGGAAAGGACAAACAGATTGGGCGACGTGCTTTTTGACTGCGCTCTTTTTATGAACGTGACTCTGGAGCATTTGGAATTCCACGGAACCTACGAACAGTACAAGTCGGACAAGGCAAATCTTTTCCGCGCGCTGGACAAACACGAGCATTTGAAAATCCTTGACGGAAAGGAAACAAAAGTTCCGTCGTTCGGAATCGTAAATCTTGAGGATCCTGCAGCGACATATTTTGCTTCCTGCACAAAGAAAAAAGTCATCGGATTCACGTCCGAGGGAAAAGCCGGAAAGCAGTCAGGTGAAAATGAAAACGAGGCGGCTCCTCTTCCCCTGATTCCAGATGACATGCCGTATCTTGCCGCAAGAAACATCGCATCCGCAAGATTCGGTCTCACGTTCAGCATACATCGCTTTGAGGACCGTCCGTCCCTTGGAAATGAAAACCGAGTCATCCATGTGAAGGCTCCACTTCCGGGTGCGTTCAACGCCTACAATATTATGGCTGCTCTTTTGGCCGTGCACGGGACTACCGGAAAGAGTCTTGAGGAACTTGCCCCGCTCGTTGAAAAACTTGTGCCCGTAAAAGGACGCATGACGGTGATTGACAGAAAGCAGCCCTTCGAGGTGATTGTTGATTACGCCCACACCCCGTCGTCGTTCGAGACAATTTTCCCGCCGGTCCGAAGAAGGTGCACGGGAAAGATGATTTGCGTCTTCGGTTCTGGAGGAGAGCGCGACATAAAAAAGAGACCTCTTCAGGGTGAGGTTGCGTCCCGTTTCTGTGACATCGTGATTTTGACCGACGAGGATCCGCGTCAGGAAAACAGCCTTGAGATTCTTGAGATGATTGCGGAGGGCGCGCGCAAAGTCGGAAAAAAGGACGGAGAGAATCTGATTTTTGAGCCCGACCGGCCAAAGGCAATCCGACGAGCATTTTCGCTTGCACAAAAAGATGACATCGTTTTGCTCTTGGGAAAGTCGCACGAGAATTCCATAATCTACAGGGATTACGTTATGCCCTATGACGAAATCAGCGAGGCGAACAAGGCCCTTGAGGAAATGGGATTTTGATAATTGATGATTGAGGTTTTGATATGAATATAGTTTTGTTGTATGGCGGTCGCTCGGGTGAGCACGAGATTTCTTTGATGAGCTGCTCTGCTGTTGCCCGCAATGTTGATGAAAAACATTCCGTCAAATTGATTTCCATCGCAAGGGACGGCGGATGGTTTTTGCAGGATGATTCTGTCCTTGCTGAGTTGAAAAAGAATCCTGAGTCTGTTCTTTCCATAAATGCCGATGAGAAGAACCGTGTTTCCGTCATACCGGGCGGTGGCAAAGAGGGAGCCTTCGTCGCAAATGGAAAAAGGATTCCCTGCGATGTCGTTTTCCCTGTGCTCCACGGAACTTTCGGCGAGGACGGAACCGTGCAGGGACTTTTGGAGATGGCAAGAGTTCCCTACGTTGGATGCGGAGTCTTCTCGTCAGCCGCGACCATGGACAAAGTGCAGACAAAAATCCTTTGGGAAAAAGCGGGTCTTCCTGTGGTTCCCTATATTTGCGTGAGAAGGTCCGACGTGAATGACAGCCGCCGTTACGACGAGTTGATTCAGAAAGCGGTCGATGAGCTAAAGTTCCCTCTCTTCGTAAAGCCGTGTTCCGCAGGTTCAAGCGACGGTGCGTTCAAGGCGGAGAACATGAAGGAGCTTTCCTACGCTATGATGGAGGCTTTCGGATGGGACAACAAAGTGCTCATTGAAAAATCCATTGACGCAAGGGAAGTTGAGTGCTCCGTTACAGGAAATTCCGTTACCGAAGATCCGTCCCAGGCTCACACGATGCTCAAAGCCTATGGTCCCGGAGAGATTGTTCCCAAGCATGATTTTTACGACTATGACGCGAAGTACAACGACCCCGACGGAGCCGAGCTCAAGATTCCCGCATTGCTTAGCGACGACAAACTTGAGTACATCCGCGAGACTGCGAAAAAAGCATACAGAGCGGTTGACGCATCTGGACTTTCGCGCGTGGATTTTTTCATCGACAGAAAGAGCGGCGAAATCTATCTTAATGAAATCAACACCATTCCGGGCTTTACAAAAATCAGCATGTTCCCGAAAATGTGCGGAAGCTCTGGACTCGATTTTTCCAGCCTGATTGAGCTTCTTTTCAACGAGGCGGTCTCACGTTTTGAGGCGAGGGAAAATCTCCGGGTGGAACGCTGATATAAAAAAAAGCAATAAATTGCAAAAATGTTTGGAGGTAAAAAATGGAGCCGCATGTTTATCCTGAAGGATGCTTTTTCAAATCTCTTGATGACATCGCCGGAAAAAAAATCACGGTGATGGGACTTGGACTGAACGGCGGGGGAGAAGCCTGCGTTCGTTTTTTTCTGAAGCACGGGGCGACCGTAACTGTCACCGACATGAAATCAGCCTTGGACCTTGCGCCCACTTTGAAGCGTCTTGCCGAGGATGAGTCGCTTGATAAATCTCGTCTTTTCTATGTCCTTGGCCATCACCGCATGGAGGATTTTTCGGAGGCCGACTGCGTTATAAAAAATCCCGGCGTGAAGATTCAGGGAAACAAATATCTTGGAGCCGCAAAAGCGATTGAGACTGACCTTAGCATTTTCCTCCATTTTACGAAAGCCCCGATTATTGCCGTTACCGGAAGCAAGGGAAAAAGCTCCACCGTTAGCGCGATTCATTACGGACTTGAGCAGGCAGGATTCAAGACCTTTCTCGGAGGCAACATCACGGTAAGCCCTCTTACATTTTTGGAAGAGACCGACGGAATGACTCCCGTTGTGCTTGAGCTCTCAAGCTGGCAGCTGGCGGATTTGCGCGGAAGAAAAGTCCTTAAGCCGAAGATTGCCGTAATCACAAAAATCGTTCCAGACCATCAGAACTGGTACGGCGACATGGATTCATACGTTGCGGACAAAAGGCTCATCTACGCCGATCAGACCGCTGATGATTTTACCATCCTTGATTTTGACGAGGATGATTACCTGAATGAAACCGCGAGTCCAAAAGAAGGATGCCGAAGCTGGGGTGATTTTTTTGCGTCCGAGACAAAGGGATGCGTGCTTCGTTACAGTAAGAAATCCCTGCCTCCTGAAATCTACGGTGCGTTCCAGAGAATGGAGCCCGATGAAAAAATCATGTCGGGATTCGTGCGTCTTCCTGAAAAATTTTTGAGCAGGGCCGCGGCGGAAAAACATGAGAATGTACGGAAGGTGATGGGAAATCTTTTGGTTCCCGGCGAGCACATGAAGACGAACGTACTCAACGCAGCTTTGGCCATGTGTCTTATGCACGTCGCTCCTGAGCAGGTTTTGAACATCCTTGGCAAGTGGAAGGGACTCCCGCACAGGCTTGAGAATTTCCACAGGATGACCGTTTCTTCAAGCGGCATTGCATTGAGTTTTTACAACGACACATGCGCGACAGTTCCCGAGGCGACCGCTGCTGCAATCAAGGCGTTTGACGAAAGCGTCATTTTGATTTGCGGGGGCACTGACAAGGGACTTGATTTTTCACCTCTCATGGACACGCTTACGAAAAGTGAATTCAAAAAAAATCGCCCGAGAAAAATCTATCTTCTTTCGGGGACGGGAACGGAGAAATTTCTTCCCATGCTGGACTCGGCTTTCATAAACTACTCAGGTCCCTTTGACTCCCTTGAAAATCTTCTTTTGTCCCTCAAATCAGATTTGGAGGACGAGAACGCGGAGAGGGCATTTTCTTTTTTCAAAGGTGACGCGGAGATTCCGGTTGTCTTTTCTCCTGGAGCGACTTCTTTCGGAATGTTCACGAATGAGTTTGACAGGGGAAATAAATTCAAGAATTTTGTCGTAAAACTTTTCAAGAACTGAATCGTGCGGAGGAACGGGATGGAAGAAAATGTTGCTCTTTATGATGAGCTTGTAAAATTGAGACAGCGCATAAAAGAATCTTATGGAAATGAGCGGACACCGACCGTTTGCAGCGACGAGGCCCTTAAGATGATTGCGACACTTGTTCCGCTCAAGGTCTCGGATTTTGAGAGGATTCCCGGAGTTGGAAAAACTTTCATTGACAATTACGCGGAGCAGTTCGTGCGTGTAATCAACCGGTTCGAAAGAACTGTGCAGGGCAGTGGATTTACGAAAGTGTCAATCAACAAATCGGTGCTGGAAACTCTGAAGGAACTTGAGAAAAAACTCGTGAACATAAGCCGAAGGAATCCGCTTCTTTTTCTTTCAAAACTTTACAGCAAAAGTGCCGTGGACCTTTACAGTCTGGCCCATGATCCAAGGGACATCGTACTTGGTGCGGGAAGAAAACTTGAGGTTGCGAATATCCGTGACGAGGTTAGGTTTAAAAAACTTACGACGCTTCTGAGAGCCTCAAACAGGATTCTGCGCGACAAGGGACAGAACAATCTTTTCATAGCATATCCTTTCGCGAAGGGAAAACTTCCGGGTGAGGATTTTGAAATCCGTGCTCCTCTCGCACTCTTTCCCGTGATTGAGGAACGGACTCCCACAAGCATAAAAGTTTCGCTGGATAAAAGCCGCGACATCCTTTACAACACGACGCTTATCCTTGCTTATTACAAGACAAACGGAGTGAACAAGCCTCTTCCGAATGCCGAGGTTGAGAGCGCTGACAGGGCGAATTTTTTGGATGACATAATCAAATTTTTCCGCGGACATGATTTGGAAATACGTGAGAGCGCTGAGGAGGATTTGCTTCATCCATTTGTGGAATATACGTCGGACACTTTTCCGAAATTTTCTGCGGGCGAGCTTTATCTTGAGAACTCCGCCGTCATTGGAAATTTCCCAATCTGCTCTTCGTCCATACAAAAGGATTTTCAGAAGATTGCCGAGGAAGGAAACATCAACACGCTTCTGAACGACTTGCTCGATGAAAACAACAACGCCGCGACCGTAGGTGAAAGTGACTCGGAGCCTGAAATCTACGAGTGCAATCTCCGCTACATCAACGACCTGAACAGCTCCCAGGAAAAAGTCCTGAACATGATTAACGTGAGCGATGAGCTTGTCATCGAGGGACCTCCCGGAACAGGAAAATCTCAGACAATCACAAGTCTCATTTCTCATGCCGCATCCGACGGAAAGACTGTTCTCATGGTCTCCGAAAAAAAGACCGCCCTGGATGTCGTTTACTCAAGGCTCGGGGATTTGTCGAAGTACGCTCTCATAATCGATGACGTGAACAATAAAAATCTTTTCTATGACCAGATGCAGCGAATTGTCAGCATACCAGATTTTTCCGATTCACCGCGGGAGTCCTCCGATTTGATTTCCGCCGAGATTGACGGTGAGTGCATGAGCCTGGAGAAAATTGCGGAGGAACTTTACAGCAAGGATGATTTTGGAATTGAGCCTTACAAGCTTTATGCCATGTGTCCGAGAAGGGATTACACGAATCAGGATGAGTTTGCCCGGGATGAGAAATTCAGGGAGAACATACATTCCGATTTGCTTTCCGCTGATTTTAAGACCGTGAAAAAATGCAGGGACACTTTCCTTGACGAGAGTGTGCTTTCAAAAATGGATTCCTTCGTTCAGCTTGAAAAAACTTTTCCTTGGATTTCAAAGATGAAGCCGGCTCTCACTGACTTTGAGATACAGCATATCCGCACAAAATGGCAGTCTCTTTCGGAAAGAGTCGTGGAGCTCAGGAATAAGAATTTTTTTGCAAGGCTCTTCGATTTGAACCACACGAAACGCGACGTGAGACAATTTTCGAAGGAGTGTTTTTCCAATCCGGACAAAGATATCTTGTCAATGCTTATGAGCAGTCCCGTGGATTTCACTGAGGGAAGCTCGCATTACACCGATTACTACGGACTTCTTCCTCTTTATCAGAAAATGTCGGCGGAGGAGAAATCTTATTTTTGTGCGATGGAAAATCTTCGGCGTGATTTTGACAACTCACTGCAGAACGCGAACCAGGAGATTTTCACTTTCCTCATGCGGCATCACCTTATGGAATTTGAGTCGAAGCACAGGGACACTCTTTTGTGCGTGGAAAGATTTCCGTCCACGGTTAAGGCGATTTCCGACGGGATTGACAAAAAGGAAGCCCTTACAAAAAAGATTCTTGAGTCGAAACTTTCCGAAAGCCTTGACATGCTGAATCAGTCCAAGAGAAAAAATGAGATGCTCCGTGCAATCGAGTCGAAGAGGCGGATGAGCGTGAACAAGTTTGTCTCCAAATTTGATTTCGAGCTTTTCAAATCCGTAAAAATCTGGCTGCTCACTCCCGAGGTGGTTTCCGAAATCATTCCGCTTCAGATCGGTGTTTTTGATTTGCTCATCTTTGACGAGGCCTCCCAGATGTACGTGGAAAAAGGAATCCCCTCAATCCTCCGCGCGAAAAAAGTCGTGATTGCAGGAGACCAGAAACAGCTTCGTCCGTCAAGTTTGGGAACAGGAAGAATCAGCATTGATGAGGATGACCTTGCCGAGGACGAGGAGATTTCCGCTGCCCTTGAGGAGGAGAGTCTTTTGGATCTTGCGAAGTACCGCTACGACGACACGCTCTTGAATTTCCACTACCGCTCAAAATATGAGGAGCTCATCGCATTTTCAAATTACGCTTTTTACGGCGGAAAACTTTTTGTCTCTCCCGATGTCACGAATTCTGACCGGCCACCAATCGTCATGCACAGAACGAAAGGAGCTGTCTGGGACAAGAGAAAGAATGAGGTGGAGGCGAATGAGGTTGTCTCTTTGCTCAAGGACATTTTTGCGACCAGGACTGAGAACGAGACTGTCGGTGTGATTACGTTCAATTCCAGCCAGCGCGATTTGATAGAAGATTTGATTGACAAGGAGTGTCGGAACGACCCTGATTTTGCGTCCAAGGTTTTGTCCGAATCATCACGCGTGGAGAACGGGGAGGACGTGGGTCTTTTTGTGAAGAACATTGAGAACGTGCAGGGAGACGAGCGGGACATAATTATTTTTTCCGTCGGATATGCTGAGAACGAAAAGGGAAAGCTCGTGCAGAATTTCGGTTGGCTGAATCAAAGCGGGGGAGAGAACAGACTTAACGTCGCAATAAGCCGTGCGAAAAAACAGGTGCACATCGTGGTGAGCTTCGAGCCTTCCGAACTGAAAGTTGAGGGACTGAAAAATCAGGGACCTGCCATACTGAAAAAATATCTTGAGTATGCGTCTGCCGTGAGCGATGGAAACCGTAAGCTTGCGGGCGACATCCTTCATTCGTTTGTCGCGGAATCTTCGTCACAGGATGCGGAGGAGAATGTGCCTTCCGTTCTGTCGGATGAGATTGAGAAAATGCTCAGGGACGAGAACATCGACTTTGACCGCAACGTGGGAATCGGAGGTTACTCGATTGATTTCGCGCTGAAAAAGAACGGACGTTATGTAATCGGCCTTGAGAGCGACGGTCGCCTTTACTCCACAAAATCTTCGGTGAGGGAAAGGGACCTGCACAGACAGAAATTCCTTGAGAACCGCGGATGGAAAATCTTCCGGTTGTGGTCCGCGGCATGGTGGAAAAATCCCCGGGGAGAGATGGAGAAAATCCTTGACATGTACGACGCTATCTAGGAAATGTCTTCCTCATTCAATCGTGTTGGGGACGATGATTGTGTTTATCTTCACGTCCTTGGACTTCGCGAGCTCCATCACGTCGGATTCGGAAATCTTTTTGGTTCCCTTGGGGAAGGGGTGCGGCTCTGCGTCTCCAATCAATATGATGTTTCTGTCCGCGTTGGGTCTCCACTCAAAGTAGGTGAGGGAAGCGTAGAGAGCCTCGTAAACTGCCTCGGGAACATCTCCGCCCTCATTTCCGCGTATGGTGATTTTGTTCAGGTTCGCGCTCACTTCATCAATGTCGTCGGTGAAATCAAAAATCTTTACGGGAAGTCCCTTGTAGCTGTAGTCGTCAAAATAATCACGGTAGAAAACGAGACCCACCCTGATGCTTCCGAATTCCTTTGCCTGATTTATGAGAGTCGGAATCCAGCGTGTCTTCAGCGAAAGAAGATCGTCCTTCATGCTTCCCGTCGTGTCGATTGCGAAAACCACGTCAACGTTCGCCTTGATTTTTATCTGCCCGAGCATCTTTCTCAAATCTTCCGGCAATGTGACAGGACCCTTTGAGATTGTTGATTTTCCCTTCGTCTTTTTTGCGATGTCCCCGAATGTTTCCGCCGCGGTTGGATTGTACTCATCGGTTAGAATCACGTCCTCTTCCTCCACACTTTCCTCGGTTGTCTCGGTCTCTGTCTTGGTCTCAGTTACTGTGGTCGTCGTCGTGACTTTTGTTTCCGTGGTCGTCTTTGACTCAGTTTTGCTCACAGTGTTTTTTTCAGGAGATGTCAGCTCTGGTTTTGATTCCGAATCGCTTCCGGTTTTTTTGTCCGTTTCTTTCGGAGCCGGTGAGTATGTGAAATCAAACATGAAGGGATTGTCCTTCCATTTTCCGGAGTAGTCGCCGTATTTTTTGCTGAAGGTGCGGATGTTGATGAAGGTTCCCTTGGAGATTGCGATGCTGCCGTTTCTTGTCCATGGGTATCCGTAGACGAGCTTTCGCGGGATGTAAATCAAAAAGCATTTTCCGAGCCGCGGATGATAACCCTCGGTTGAGGAAATCAGACTAAACCTTGCGTCCGCCGAGGAGAGTTTTTTTCCGTCCAACAAGCGGATCTCATCGCCGTTAAGTGAGTTGTAAGTCTCGGAGCGGTATGCGAAGTTGTCCTCCTTTCCCGCCGGGTCCTTTGTTGTTTCCGTGAGCATGACAGATTCCATCCCGTCTTTTTTCCTCACGTAAAGATTGAATCCGTCGGTAGACGTTCCGATCGACCTTCCGCTGTTTCTTTCTATAAATATGTCGCTTGAAGTGACTGTCAGACTCTCATCGTCCTGTACGTTTTCGGCTGAGACTTGTACCAATGCAAATGCCGCGAGAAAAATCATCCCCGCAAGGATTTTGAACGTGTGTTTCATGCTGGCCTCCTTAGTTCCCAAAAATGGGTTCCTTTGATTATCGGAATATTTTAAGGTGAAGGTGAGAGGTGAGAGGTGAAAGGTGAAAGGTGAAAGGTGAAAGGTGAAAGGTGAGGCAATGGCATTAGCGGGGTGGATGGGTGTCATTATCAGACTGGATGAGTGTCATTATCGGGCGTGACCCGATAATCTCTATTGGGAAAGAGATTGCCGGATCAAGTTCGGCAATGACGCAATGCTGTAAATCAGCGTTTTTCAAAAAAATTCCTCAAATTTATGAAAAATTTGTTTGACAAGTGCGGAATCTACTATTATAATATAAGCATAATATAACCCCTTGGGAGGCCAAAATTGGCAAAGGTAGAACTGAAGGGTATTGGTAAAATCTATGACGGTGGAGTTCGTGCCGTCCAGAATGCCAATATCACTATTGAAGACAAGGAATTCTGCGTATTCGTAGGTCCTTCTGGATGCGGTAAGTCCACGACTCTCCGCATGGTCGCAGGTCTGGAAGACATTTCCGAAGGTGAGCTGTACATCGACGGAGAGCTGATGAACGATGTCCCGCCGAAGGACAGAAACATCGCAATGGTATTCCAGAACTATGCTCTGTATCCTCACATGACAGTGTACGACAACATGGCTTTCGGTCTTAAAATCCGCAAGATGGACAAGAGCGAAATCAAGCGTCGTGTCGATGAGGCTGCAAACATCCTTGGTTTGACACAGTATCTGGATCGCAAACCGAAGGCTCTTTCCGGTGGACAGAGAC
>DFKI01000058.1 GCA_002373325.1 Treponema sp. UBA3649 | reverse complement strand
CATTTGTGGCTGGGAAACACCGCTTGAATTCAGTATAATATTAAAAACTTTGATTTGTCAAGATTGATATTCCATTTTAAACGTTACCACTGATTTCCCCGGACTGAAAAAAATACTTGCAGAAAGGGGCTAAGCTATGTATAATAGAAAAGAACGCGTGTTTTTAAGGCACGTTTTCAAGTAGGAGAAAAAATGCAGAACGTAGTTGTAATGGGAGATGAACAGCGCCTTGTTGTAAGGAACTTGATCCGGGAGCTCATTGAGATGAATTTCAAAGTTTCCGTTATGCCTCCTGAAGTCAAGAGGGTGGAAGAATTTCCTGACGTTCCCATTCATCTTATCCTTTGCCTTTCTGATTTCGTGGATTTTTCGCTGGTGCTGGCCCTCACAAAAAAGAGCAAGAAACAGCCAATCTGGTTTTATATTGTGGGAAAAATCTCGGGTCTTTCAGTTGACGAGGACAATTTCCTGAAAAAGATTCCCGGTTTCCATTTTTCATCCCTGCCTTTGGACACGAGCATCCTTAAGGAATCCATGGAATTTTACGAGCGAGAAAAAAAGCGCATCCTTGTCATTGATGACGAGCCGATTATGCTCAGGAGCATCAACACATGGCTTGGCGCGGATTATGAGCTCTTGTTCGCAAAATCAGGTGAGGCGGGAATCGACATGCTTTTCAAGCACAAGGTGGATTTGATTCTCCTTGACTACAAGATGCCCACGATGGAAGGTCCCGACGTAATGCAGGCACTTCGCTCGAACGAAAAGACAGAGCGCATCCCAATCATCTTTTTGACTGGAAAGAACGACCGTGAGACCGTTATGAACGCAGTGCGGCTTAAGCCCGACGGATACATACTCAAAAGCCTCACTCCCCAGGAGATAAAGTCCAGCGTCTCCGACTTTTTTGCGAACAGGGTTGCCTTCTATTGATTTCCAAAAGATTTGACCCTTGAAAAAAAAACGCAATAATTATATAGTAGAAACATGGACAAATCATGTGCCGAAAGAAACTGGCGGAAACTGAGGAACGGACATCTCATTTTTATAGGTTCGATTTTGACCGCAGCATTATTGATTTCATTTCCCTCATGTGCGAAAAAAAATCAGGAAGTAAAGGCTGAGAATTCCATGCCGGGAGATTTCGTGGAGATTTCGCCGGTTCAGAAAAATCATGTCTGGTATTATTTTACGGAAAACTCATTTGTGAAAAGCGATTTGCCGCAGAACAGTCCCGAAGTTCACGAAAGACCTTGGACTGAATCAGTTCGCATCGCATCTTCCGGTGCTGTTCCGGTGAGTCAAAAATCTGATTCGAACGAAGCCTATGCCCTTGTCAACCGATTGGGAATGCTCGTTTTTTCAGGGCAGTCCATTTCGCTTTGCACTGACGCATCCATTTTTTCAGGTGTCACGGCAGATTCCATGGTCTTTTCCGACGAGAGCCCGGTTTTTTATCTTTACAGGAGCGCATTTTTTAACGTGGATTATGAAAAATCCATTTCGGCGGCGGTACAAAAAGACAGGCCTCTCCTTGTTGAGTACGACCCAAAGGCGAAGATGCTTTATCCGCTTGTATCCTACAGCAATTTGAATCTTTCGGATGACCAGCAGATTGCGGGATTCTTTTGGGACGGAAAGACCTGGACGTGCTCGGCGAAAAAAAGCGTGGACTCCCGCGTGGAATTCACATATTTCACTTGGGAACCGAACGTGCCGATTACACAACTTTCTCCCGCTCTGACTTCATCGGATTCCTTTGTTTTCAAAAAATCCTCGGAGGATCAGTTTTTCTCTCTCAGCCAGCCGAAGTCCTTTTCATCGGCTCCCTCTCAGCTCAAGGATTTGGTGCAGAGCATCCCGGATGAGTTTACGTTCTCGGTTGTGTGGAAAAGCTCGGAGGGCACATCCCCGGTTCAGTACTTGCAGCAGGGAAGCGGATCGGTTCCTTTAAGTGCAAATGCGTCTGCCGGAAAAAAATATGTGGCGGCAATCTTTTCGGACGGAACGACCTACATAAAATCAAGTGAAAGCGATGAGGTCTCGGCGTTCAGGCTTCCTCTTTTGCCGGCGGGTTACATCTACGGTGATTTTGCAATCTCGGGGGACTTTCTGTATGTGGCTTGGGAACAGAGCAGTTTTTACAAGACAGGACGCTCGGGATTTTTGCAGGTGAATCTACAGAGCGTGCTTTCTCAGTTCGATTAATTTTAGGTTTCCTAAATTACATTCCGGGGCACGACATTCTTGCGCTTGATGTAGAGATGCTTGAGCGGATGCAGGTCCAAAGCGTTCGGAGTCCAACCGCCGATTTTATCCAGATTGATGAAATTCAAACTCACCGGATGTGAGACCGGGATAATCATGCTGTCGTCCAAAAGAAGCTGCTCGGCCTTTGAAAGAATCTTGTAGCGCTCGGAAGAATCCTTTGTGAGCGACGCGTCCCTGAGAAGAGAGTCGTATTCATCGCTTGCATAATTTGCCACGTTGAGGGATGAGCCCCCGCGGAAGAGTTCCAAAAATGCAAGTGGGTCGGCATAATCACCAATCCAGGAGTAGGAGAACAAATCAGCGTTCCAGTCCGGGATTGAGGGATTGTATCGTGAGGTTGTGGCGGTCTGTACTATGAGCGAGACACCGAGAGGCTCCCATGCCTTTTTCAAAATGCTTGCCCACCTTTGCATGAGAGGCGAGTCGATTATGGCGAAAATCAGCGGAATCTTTTCATCCTGCGCAATCCCTGCTTTTTTTCTTGCGTCGCTCATCATCAGCTTGGCATCCTCAATGTCAAAATCCTCAAGTCCAAGCACCGTCGGATATCCGCTCAAGGGATAGACCAGAGTTGTAGCCGGTATGGTATAGTCGCGCCTGAGTTTTTTATAGGGAACCGCCTCCAAAAGGGCCTGCCTGAATTCCGCGTTGTTCCATGGCTGATTTTTCATCTTGAAAAAAAGATATGTCGTGCCGAACTCAGCGTTTATGTGGATTGAGGATTGATTCAAAATCTGCTGTGCCTTTACGTCGCCGCTTACCCAATCAGCATTGCCCGTGTTGAAAAGATATGTGTTGTTGTCCGCATCGTCACTTTGAATCACAGTGATTCCCGGAAGAGCGACATTCGCAGCGTCGTAATAATGCTCGTTTTTTATCATCTCAAGGCGTCCGTCCGCGTAGGATTTTAATGCGAAGGGACCTGAGTATGCGTTTTTGGGACTGATTGCGGAAAATGCCTGATGACAGAGAATCCTTGGCAGGTGGTTCGTCGGCTCTCGAAGATAGACTACCAGAGTTGTGTTGCTTCTGACGGAAATCCGGACATCCTCTGCCTTGCCGGTTCCCTTTCTGTATTCCTCTGCTCCCGATATGCAGTCAATCATGGAGGAAAACGGCGCGCTGGGATTTGAGAGAAGGCTCATCCACGAGTCCTTTATGGTCTGTGCAGTGATTGGCTCACCGTCGCTGAATTTCGCGTCCTTTCTGAGAGTGAAGGTCCACCGCTTTTGGTTCCTTGAGAGAGTGAAAGAAGTGCAGATGGCATAATCAGGCTCAAGGGTGACGGGATTATAGGAAAAAAGTCCCTCGTAAAGTCCCGTCGCAATCTGGGATTCGGAAGTGTAGCTCGCCGTGTGAGGATTCAAATCATATTGCGTGGTGGAATCTACGATGACCACATTTCTCTGATCCTCGGGGAAAAAATCCGGTCTGGAATACACGTCCACACAAAAAGACTCCGCGCAGAAAACGAAGGTCCCAATCAGCGAAAATACAAATTTTCCAAATCTCTTAAACATCACTTATCCCTAGTTTTTTCATCTGCTCCTGCTCCTCAATCAGTGAGAGGTACTCGGCTCTGAACTGATTGACTTTTACGAGCGTGCTTTTCAGGAACGAAAGCTCAGGTTTGATTCCCTTGAGTTTGTCGCTGTTTGAAATGGCAGATTTGAAATAATTGTCCAAAGCCGTCAGAACCTGCATCATGCGGGTGTTTTCCGTCAGCTGTTTGTTCAGAAAATCCAGGAGCTTGTCATCACTCTGGGCATTCACCTTGCTGTAGTTCACGGTCTGAGTTGTTGAGATGCTCGCGTAGTATTTTGTCCTTTTGCTCAGCGACGCGACGAATTCGGTGTAGTTGAGCTTTTCCTTGTGTCCCTGATTTGTAGCCGGATCCACCACGACGATGTTGTATTCAATCTCCGGGTCCTGAAGTCCGAATACGCGGCGGAAGAATTTGAAAAGCTGGTCCTTGAAGGATTTCTTTCCGCTCTGGATGATATTGTTGTTGTTTACAATTTTCTCCAGAATCACGTTGTACTGCTGGGAGCTTGTGCCTAAAACACGCACGGTTTCCATCAGAATCTCATGGGCGGAGATGGTGTTTTTTTTCTGCTCTTTTTTTGTCGTGTCGTTTATCTTGAATTTGGCAATGAGTTTTTCCTGCAGGGCGGCCTTTTTCGGGGAGATTTCCTCATCGATGATTTCACCGATTAAATCAGAGGAGAATGGTCTTTTTGCCATGCATGACGGGAAGAGCCTTTTGATTTCGGCAAGGAAAGTTGACTCCGACGCCATTTTTGATTTGTCGAACGCGGGATTCTTCAAAATCTGACGGCGGACATCCACCTTGTAGTTTTCCCTCTGAAAATCAAGAAGATCCTTCAGTGCGGTCTCAATGAATCCGATGGCCTCCTTCGTTTTGTTCATGCTGTCGTTAAGCATGGCGGCCTGCAAGGGTTGAGCTCCGTTTTTTGCTTCCATAATACATGAGGCAAGCGAGCGTGTGTTGATTCGTGCGGAATTCGGCGAAAGATTCAGCCAGCTGAAAAATGTGTTGAATTCCTGGAGCTTCCTGATTTTATCAACCGTTACCTGCTCCACCGTGAACTTGAAGTAGTTGCAGATAAAATCCAAAGTGCTCTGATAGTCACTGAGCCTGATTCCAAGCTGGGTCGCCCTTTCGTTGTCGTTGAAATTCGCGTCGCTCGGACAAGTGATGGAGGAAACTTTCTTGTCCTTTTTGTAGGGATCCGGGTTAATCAGGGATTTTTTGATGAGGGCTTCCGTAATATTGTTCACGCAGACAAGGTGAAGCCGGTAATTGTCCTGAATTTTCGGTAACTGTACGCTGTTATACCAGGCTTTTTTTTCATCGCAGGCCTTTATAAGCATCTCGTTAAAGGATTCAGTGTTTTCTTCCATAAAAATATGCCCCGTTATAAATTCTCTCTTCAAAACATCGGCAGTTTTAAAAAGTCTTCTTAGCAAATATTTTATCACAAATCAGCGCAAAATGCTAGCGCAAAATGCCAGCGCAAAATGCCAGCGCAAAAAGCCGGCGTAAAAATCTACATTGTCTGCTTAACGGTTTGCATTTGACGTGGAAAAGTGATATAATAGAAATGAGCCGGTACTGGCTTTCACGGAGTATAATATGAAGAATTTTTTCACCATAAAGGCTTTTCGTATACTGATTTTGACATGCGGATTTTTTTTGTTCCTTTCTTCGGCAGGATGCGCTTCCTCTGAGGGGGAGAATGCACAGTCAAATGCGGCACATGCAAA
The DNA here is from genome assembly GCA_002373325.1 of Treponema sp. UBA3649. GTDB lineage: Bacteria > Spirochaetota > Spirochaetia > Treponematales > Treponemataceae > Treponema_D. The sequence continues at coordinate 2,005 of DFKI01000058.1, read as the reverse complement.
AAAACAGATTCTTTTTCCACAGAACCTGGAGATGTACTCCGAGGCACAGTCATGGAGAAACGAAGAGCCGGATTCTCTTATGGCGGGCGTAAAAAACAGCGCGACGGACGGTCTAAGGCAAAGTGACGTGGAATCTTACATTTCCGAAGTCTCAAAAATCATAAATGAAAACGCGGAAAATGATTTTCACAAAGTCAAGCTGATAAACGACATCATTGCAATCACCCTGGACTATGACATGGAGGCATTTTTGACGCACAGGATTCCTCCTCAGAACTACAGTTCCGTACTTTACTCGGGACGGGCTGTATGCGACGGATTTGCGTCTGTCTTTGCGAAATTCTGCGAGAGCACGGGAGTGAAATGCAGGACTGTCCACGGATATGCGAGGGGAGCCGGCACTTTGCTTGAAAACGAGCGTCCTGAGAGTCTTCCGACAAATCATGCGTGGAACATCGTGACTTTGGGGGGCAGGGACTTTTTGGTGGACGTGACTTGGAACGAGGGGCACATATTCAACGGAGAGGCGGTGAAGGATTACAACACGGAATGGCTTTTCGGATATCCCGAGGCTTTTATCTGCACGCATTTCCCGTCTTCAGAAAAGGACCAGCTGCTTGACTCTCCCTTAAGCAAATCTGATTTTGTCTCGCTCCCTGCTTTCCGTCCCTATTTTTTTGACGCGATTGGTTTTTGGTCCGCTCCGATTTCAAGTCTTGTAAGCTGCGACGGAAGTTTGGGCTGTGATTTTTCAAAAATCAAGACGGGGACAAAATTCCTCTGTGCCGTCAAAGAGATTGAGACGAACGAGACTTTGGAAAACACATGTTTTTTCAAAGAAGGGACCGACAATCTTTCAAAGCTCCTCCTTGCTTTTCCGACTGCCGGTAAATATCGGATACAGCTTTTTGCGTCGGATGCCTCAAATCCGGAGAAGAACCTCTACATCGGGGAATTCCTTGTGGAGTCGAGTGCCGGTGCGCCGCTGAAATTTCCGAAGATATTTTCGAATTACGGATCCGCGAAGGATGGAACTGTTGAGTCTCCCGAGCCGGGTCCCGTAAAAAAAGGAAGCTCGGTGTTTTTCTCTGTAAGGACGAACCGCCCTTCTGTGGCCGTGCTGATTGACGATTCCGAAAAAAAACATACGCTCTGGAATTATCTTGAGGACAAGGGAAACGGACTTTTTGAGGGAAACGTGGACATACCCGCAACGGCTCAAAGGGTGAGGGTGAACGTGAAGGAGGACGACGGAAAGAATTTCTGGTCGCTCCTTGAGTATGAGCTTGAGTAGGGATGAAAAAAAATCTTCCCGTGCTTGCCGCAAGTGGTTGACAAGCAAAAAATCTACTGTTACAGTTAAAGGAACAGAACACATCGACGCATCCACAAGGAGTTTTTGATGACGCTTAAAGAAAAATACGAGAGAAGCCTGAAAGATTCAGAGAATTTTATCAACGGCGAGAAAGTCAACGTGACGAGTTCCTATAAAAACGGAAAGGTTCTTGCACGCTTTTTCAACGAGGAGCTTGATTATTCCGACATAAATGTTCATTACAGCTATCCTGTGGAGAGGTTCGGAAAAACTGAGGACTGGGACCTGAAGATTCGCTTTCAGCTCAGGAAGACCGAAATCAACAGATATGCTCCGCTCGACGCAGCTTTTGTCTACCAGCATCTTTCCACGCTTGCCGACTCTGAATGGGTAAAGGGTGAGCCGACTGACAGCATCGCAAAGGAAATCTGCCGGGGAATGAAGGACAATCTTGCCCCGATCCAGCCTGATTTGAACATAAAGTCAATCTCCGTGGAGTGGGCGGTTCATGTTCCTGACTGCACTACGGTTTTCGTCAATCTTCTGTATGCATATCCTACTGAGGAAGAGCTTGAGCAAAGGATGATGGAAGAGGAAGCCGCTGCCCAGAAGAACGGGGACTAAGCTTGTGAAGGATGTTCCTGCGTTTGTGCGCAGGAATGTCATCGCATTTTCAGAGTTGCCTCTAAA
>DFKI01000089.1 GCA_002373325.1 Treponema sp. UBA3649 | reverse complement strand
ATGGGGGAGTAAATTATGCTTGCAGTTTTTCCGGGCTCCTTTGATCCGCCGACTTTCGGTCACTTAAACATCATTGAGCGGTGCAGCCGCTTGTTTGATGAGATTGATGTGGTGGTCGCCGTGAATCCAGACAAAAAATATCTTTTTTCCGCCGAGGAACGTCTTTCCATGCTTACAGAGCTTACGGAGGATTTCAGCAATGTCTCGGTGCATGTCTGTAACACACTGATCAGCGACTATTGCGCGAAGGTCGGGGCGAAGGTTCTTTTGAGGGGAATCCGCAACACGAATGATTTTTCCTACGAGTTTGACCTTTCACTGATTAACCGCTCGTTGAATCAGCAGGTGGAGACTCTTTTCGTGCCCACCGAGCAGCGTTACTTCCTCATCCGCTCAAGCAGCATAAAGGAGCTCGCACGTTACGGAGGAGACATCAGCGGCATGGTCCCCCCCATTGTTGACAAAGCAATAAAGGAAAAATACCGGGGCTAATCCATGATTGTTTAGAGATTACCCGGTCAAGCCGGGTAATGACAGGATTGTCGAGCCGGGTAATGACATGATGTCGTGCAGTGTCATTGCCGGGTAAGGGGAGTCATTATCGGACAAAAGGTGTCATTATCGGGCTTGACCCGATAATCCCTGAATTTATGTCCTTTCTACTTTGATTCAGAATCTGTCTCCGAAGGCTCTGATGTGCTTTCCATTTCAGGACTCTCTGGCTCAGATTTTTCCACGGGCTTTTTTTCCGCCTTGACCTTTTTCTTGCTTCCGATGTATGAGTATTTGTTCTCAAGCTTCTTTGAGTAGCGGACACCGAGTGACACCTGATAAGTCCATGCCCAGTCGATGGGGAACATGTCGCGGTTTGAGCCCAGGTTCGCATAATCAAATGAGGCAAGACCATTCGCGAGGATTGTCCATCTTTTTGCGATGGGAAGCTCCACACCCAACATTCCGATTATTCCGGTTTGAATGAAGTGCCAGTCATCCGTGAGCTGATAGAAAACATGGAGGCCCGGCGCGAAATTGATTTTCACATAATTCCACATGTCGGTACGGAAAAGAGGCATGAAGGCAAGGTCAAAGGCGTAGAGAATGGGCTGCTTTGCAATCTGCGGAACCTCATTGAATGTGTTTGCCACTGGATAGTATGCAGCAAGACGGAGAACGCTGTCACATGGCTTTACGTTCACGGTTTCCATTGTGGCATAGGCCCCGAGCAGAGTATGACCGAAAACAAAGTTGCTTCTTCCAGTCTGCTTTTGGATTCTGGTTGCCCATCCCATAGAAAGTCCGTAATCAAAGACCACGAAGGGATGTTCGGTAATGTTCGGAAATCCTGTGTTGGGGTTCAGATTCTCATCGTCTTGTGTTTCCTCTTGAGTCTCAGTCTGTCCGCTGGTTTCCACACTTTCATCTGTGGCGGTTAAATCCTGAGCGAAAGAAAGAGATGAAATCAGGACAAACGCAGAGACTGTCAAAAAGAATTTCCGATGCACAAAAAAATTAATTTTCTTCATAATCAGCCTCAGTTTGAAATCTTCATCAGTGTGAGAGCCCTGTACCTGTTGTCCGCGTCAATCCAGTTTAAGTACATCAGGTTTCCGCGAATGTCCCACTCTGTTTCCATCACCGTTCCGCTCGCACGAGTGAAAACCATGACATTTTTGAGCACGTTGTAAGTTCCGTCCTCATTTTCCGCATTTCCGTTCAAAGTGATTGTCGCGCTGTATGATGCGTCCTCCATGAACGTAACTTTGTTTCCGGCAAAATCAGCCCATGTTCCGTAAAGAGGTGAGGGGGCGTAGCAGGATGAAAGCACGAAAAGCAGGAATGAAATCAGCGCAAGAGACAAAAGACTCTTGAAGGCTGTGCGTGAGATTGATTTGTCCGAGCATTTGTTTGATGATATTTTCTTGGTCATTTTATTTCTCCATGTGTCATATTTTTTTCAGACGGTCCCTTATTCTTCTCCGACCGTCCAGCTTATGTCTTCGTCAGCGAATCCGGCTCGTGAAATCTTGTAGGTTCCTCCACCGGCGGCTCCACCCTTGCTTTGGATTCCATCGTAACCGACTGAGCCCGGGTACATTCCCTTACAGGTTACGGTTCCGTCCATCTTTCCCGACATGTCGATTCCTGCGGATGTGTTCGTGTTTCCGTTTATGAGGAGGAAGTATCCGTTTGCGGTTCCGATTGTCTCATCGTCTGTTCCGAGGGGCGTGGTGTCAATCTTTCCGTTTGTGTGGATGTAGAAATCAGCGTAATTGGTGTATTGCATGATGACTCGTCCGCTCGCTCCCGAAAGTCCTGCGTTGTAATACAAATCTCCTGAAAGCGCACCATAGGCGGTCTCTTTTCCGATTTTGTCCATACTTCCGCTCTTCCACATGAGAGTGAGTTTTTTCTGCGAGCCCTTTACCATGTAGTTGTATTCACGCATGTACTGATCCGCCGTTAGAGCTCCATAACCCCACTTGATGTCGGAGTAGTTGGCTCCTCCTTGGAGTGTGTTCAGAGAAAGCACACGGTAATAGTAAATCTTTTTGGTACGTGCCGCCACATTGATGTCGTAGAATGTCGTTCCGGTCACCATGAAAGTCTTTTCATCGTTGTTCACGGAAAGAAGCTTCCATCCCTTGTCCTTTTTGTCCGAGCGGTAGACATAATATCCCGCCACATTGCTTGCGTCCTTGGGTGCGGTCCATGAAATCTTCACGGGGTAGACACCGCTTGTACTTGCCGTCCAGTTCGCTCCCATTTCGGATGCGAGATTTGCGTATGCCGAGACCTGAATGTTTTGAGCTGCGTCGGGAGCTGGAGCAACAATGCCGGATTCAGCACTTTCCTCTCCATTTTGATTGCAGGTCGTCATCTTGTAGTACTTGCGTGTGTTCGAGATGTTCATCATGCATTTTCCGTCAATCTCGGGGATGTTTATGGCATCGAATGAGTCAATCTCTTCGAATGTTCCGTCAAGGCTGTCCGAACCGTAGACTTTGTATGTGTAGGCCGCTTTTTCCACTGAGCTACCGATGGCGGCTTCCCAACAGATTTGATGTCCAAGGTCTGTTTTTGTCACGGTGATTTCGGTCGGCGGACTGAGGATGAATCCCTCCGCGGGTGTTTTGGAAGTCTTTCCCGAGTCTGACATCTGGCCTTTTATGAGATTTCCGTCCACAGTTTTTGACGGCTGCACGAGATAATAATAGTAGATTCCGGGAGAGAGATTTTCACTGTCCGTCATTGAGTAGCTTGTTGAGCCCGTTATGCCTGATTTTATCATCGTGAGTGCTGAGTCCTTTGAGCTTGTCCTGTAGACATAATAGCTTGCGTCGGCTTCTCCTGTCCATTCGATGGCAATCTCACTTGCATTATATCCGCGACCGTTTGTAACATGAACGTCCGTTACTTGAACCGGCGCTCCCTCGGCACGTGCGTATCCCATGGCAAGAGATGAAGCGACCGAAGTTTCACCGAGCGAGTTGATTGCATAGACCGCGTAGTAATATTCCTTGCCACGCTCAACTCCTGTGTCCGTGAATGTCGTCATGTTCGATTTTACGGTTCCGATTCTTGCGGCATTTGTTCCGTCGGAGGAGTTGCTCCGGTAGATTGCGTATTGCTTTGTGGAAGCCGAGTTGGATTTTTTCCAGCTGATTACGACCTTTTCCTTGTAGGTTCCAGCCGTTGCAGTGGTTTCGCTTGGTGGAGCAAAAAGTGTGCCCCCGACAGCCTCCGTATATTCTGACGAGCCGTATGCCTTTGCGATATTTTCCGCAACAATCCTGTAGAAATATTTGAAGTCGTATTCCTTGTTTGTGTAGGAGGGATCGGAAAGAATCTCATCTTCGTAGTGTGTTTCGTTGTAAATGTAAGCGGTTGAGCCCGCACCGTTGATGATTACCTGAAAGTCTCCCTCTTCCGGCTCCACGAAATTTCCGGATGAGTCCTTTGTGGTGGAGATGGCCCTTTCCAAACGGTATGACTGTGCGTAATCCACCGAAGTCCATGAGACCCGGATTGTTGACGCGCTGTCACCCTGAGAGACAAAAAGCTGGCTCGGTGCCTGAAGTTCCGTTACCGGCTTGTTTTCGATGAGCAAATCAGCAAGACTAGTTGATGTTGTTGTCGTCGTCATCCCGATTTTTTCCTGGAACATGTCGGCGCAGGATGTAAAAATCAGAGGCAGGATGATGACCCCTGCGATTTTCCTAAGCAGTTTCATTTTACTCTTCCTCCTTTTTGAATGAGCTGCTTTCTTTGTATGTGTCGGTTTCTATGGGATTGCCCTTATCGTCAACAGGATTGCGGGAATGCCACCAGTTTCCTTTGCAGCACGGATATTCTGCGTCATAACTGGAGCGAGCCCTGTCTGAAAGTTTTTTACCTAAATAGAACGGGAACCAATTTATAAAATCACTTTCTGAGTTACTTATTGAGGGAAGATTATGTTTTGTCCCATTTACTGTATATGAGCCTGAGAGTGTAAATTTTCCTCGTTTTGCCCCATCGACATTTGTGTTGGGTTCTCCTGCAATAAATGTAATTGAACCTTGATAGGATTTGTAGTTTGCTAATAATTCATCAGCGCCCGTTATGGAAATTGTTGATTCTGCAAAGTAATAGTGCCTATTGTCATAAGAACGCCCTGAACCGATGGATGTGGAGTTCAATAATAAACTTGAGACAAGCTCATTCTCTTTTCCTACGCATTTTGAAAATTTATGTATATATGATTTGAAATTGTATAAGAAGTCGTAATACACAGGAGCAGACCAATCGTGGTATTCAATTGTGGTTGAGAAATTACCTTTATCTCCTGAACGTGAATTTGAACTTTCTCCTGTAATATGATTTGCATCTGCCACAATCAACAAAGCAGCCTTCGCCAACTCCTCCGCAGAAATCTTCCTGTAGGCATACACGCTGTCATCCAATCCACGGTAGCTGTAGATGGTCTTTTCGCCGTCCTTCCTCTGTGCCTTCCTCTGTGCCTTCCTCTGTGCGCGAATCATGTAGTAGTGCTTTGCGTCCCTCTGCACTTTGAGAAGTCCGTTGTTGCATCCAGTGCTGTCATCAACACCCGTCGCGGTAAGCTGGAGACTCTGTACCCCCGGTGTAATCGTCGTCTCATCCCAGTCTCTGCTTGTCTTTGTCACGTTTCCGGCCTTGTCCATTGAGCCTACCTGGAACCAACCTGCCGCATTGTTCAGGTTTTTCTCCCAGATTGTGTACGCAGGTTTTCCGTCTATGTCCTCGGGTCCAAGAGCTCGTATGTTCGAATCCCATGATGACCATGAGACAGTTTCCGTAAAGCTCTCGTTTCCTCCCGCATCAAGTCCGTTCGCGTCAAAGCTTTCTATATAGAATGAATATCCCTTGTTCTTTTGCTCTGTCGGTGAAAGATCATCCTTTGCTGTGGTAAGCTCCTCCATGAAAGAATCGACAAATGGCTTGTCCTGAGTAAATGGAACGCCGGTTTTCACATATTTTACGCTATATTCATAAGCATTCGCATTTTTGAGGTCCCTTGTTGTTTCCGTGAGACTTGAGGTCGCACCGCTTATTTGATTTCGGTCTGTACTTGTGTAAGCCGTCGCTCTGTCCGCAACCCTGAAATACAAGAACTGTGGAGTCGGTTGATTGGAATTGTCCTCGACATCCGGTTGATTTGGATTGTCCTCGACATCCGGATTGTCCTCGACATAGGGTTTGTCCCATGTGATTTTGACCTTATCGCTGTACTCGGACTTGGATGCCCTGATGTTCAGACCGTAACCGATTGTGGCTCCCTTTTTCGCCAAGGATTTCGCGTTGTTGTAAGTGAGTTTGTGCGAGCTGTCCTTGATTGAGGATGCCGTGAGAAGTCCGTTCGAGAACTTGTCGGATTTGCTCAGGACAGGAACCACAGTGTACTCAATCGGGATGCCCCACGGAATCATTGACTGTGTTTTCTGCATCTGGGACGCGGTGGATTTATCACCCTCAATCTCTTTGTACGAATCCCTGAGCGTGAGAGTTCCCTCTGAAATGCTTACTCCCATTTCCGAACTTGGAATCGCCTCCCCGGAGCTGGTCTCAACGTTGTGAGTTGACGCATCAATATAGAAGAGTTCCGGCGTCTCCTCATCCTTTTTGCCGTAGTCTGTGCCAATCACCTTGTATCTCAATCTCTGGAGAACATATCCTGCAGCTCCGTCAATCGCCTTCCAGCTCACGTCAATGTAATTTTCCGCCGAAGCAGTATTTGCCACAAGATTAAGTCCTGCAGGTCCCAAAGTTCTTGCATTTCCGCTACCCGTTGAACTGTCATCGTCTGAGCTTGCCTTGACCGTCACTTCCATTTCACTTCCGGATTTTGTAGCGTCGGCATAGTATGTCTCACCGATTTCATCAGGACCGAATGTGTATGAGTAGATTTTTTCTCCAGAAACGACTGATTCTGTTACATTGGAGCCGTCTGTTCCCGGAAGCACGATTTCAGTGTCTAAAGTCTGTCCGTCGAGTTTTATCGAGTAATTTTTTGCACCGGAGACTTTCTGCCATGAGACCGTGATGCTGTCGTAGGCTAGGGTGGAGGAGTTGAATTCCACCTGTGGAGTTCCAAGTGATTCAAGAGGCTCGTAGGTCTGGCTTATGGGAGCTGATGTAGCGCCGTTCTGTATGGCCGTAAGAGTGTATGTGCGCTGGACTCCGAAATCTTTTCTGTCATCCAGATTGTTTGTGTCATCAAGTGTTATGGTTCCGTTTGCGTGAGAGGGAACTTCCATAGTATATGTCTCGGGCTCCATGATTCCCTTGTATTTTTGAGTGTAGGAAAGCGTGTAAGTGTATGACGTGTCGTATGTCCATGAGATTGTGAATTTATCCTTGAACCCGCCCTTAATCTCAAGACCGTCGATTGTTCCCGGATTGTCAGTCACAATGAGCGGATTTTGAAGTGCCACAGTCTCAAGCCCCGATTCAGATGGACTTTCCGAGTCTGAGATGTAGATTGTGAAAATGTAGCTTCCTCTGTCTCCGCTTCCGCCCCCCGCCAGATTGAATGTGTGCGTGTATTCGTTCACTTCTGCTACGGAATTGAATGTTTTGACAAAATCTGTTGATGAGGAGCTTCCGTCCACATCAAATTTCGTGACCGTTTTATAAAGGTGGTAGTGATAGTTCTTGGCAAGATTTTCGTTTTCCGCATCGCTTTCAAAGAGGAAATTGTCCCATTTGAAAATGAAATCCGCACTTGCACTTGAGTAGCTTTCCGCAGAATCATTTTCCTTTAAGGCTGCATAGTCTTTGATTGAAAGGATTGGAGCCGCCATTGCCCATCCCTCGTCGGTGGCGTATGAATAAACATCGGATGTCTCAATGTACTTGTAGTTCGAAACTTCATCGTCGTCGTAAGACTCCATTATGCCGCTCAACTTGCTTGTATCAATGAATGACTGCACTTTATACTCATATTTTATGCCCCTGTCCGGTCCCGATATGGAATCTGTCCAAGTGATTTCGGTTCCCTCGGCATAGTTTTCCATCGCAAGTTTTTCATTCTTCACAATCCATGCGCCGTCAGAACCAGCAACACGCCGGAAAATCTTGAAATAGAGCGGAATATTCTTGTATGTGATTTCGTTCCCGCTTGTGTGGCTTACATCGGCAGCTTCCGGGGTCGTGAATTTCAGAGTGACTCCATCGCTTGCCTGTCCCTTTTCCGCGCTGAGATCCAATGGTGCGGCGGGTCTAAGTCTG
>DFKI01000012.1 GCA_002373325.1 Treponema sp. UBA3649 | reverse complement strand
GAAAAATCTCATGCTGAAGCCCTGCTCGCCTTGACCGCCGCGTTTGACAATCAGGACGAAATCTGATATAGTATTTTCAGGCGCTATTTTGGAGGACTTTATGGAAAAATACGTTTTGTCAGTGCTTGTGGACAATCATGCGGGAGTTTTGAGCCGAGTCTCTGGACTTTTCAGCCGACGCGGATACAATATCGACTCGCTTACGGTATGTGAGACCGCCGATGAGAGACGTTCACGAATGACCATCGTAGGCCGCGGTGACAAAAGGATGCTTGAGCAGATTGAAAAGCAGCTTTCAAAACTGGTAGAGGTAATCAGCATCGAGCACTGCAATCCCTCCGAGACGACACAGAGGGAAATGGCGCTCATAAAAGTAAAGGCGGACGGACCGAACCGTGCGGTAATCATCGAGACATGCAATATTTTCCGCGCGCATATTGTTGATGTGGCCGAGAACTCGCTGATTGTTGAGGCAACCGGAAGCGAGGACAAAATCTCATCGCTCATCAGACTGCTTGAGCCATACGGAATCCTTGAGCTTCTGAAATCCGGACTCACTGCGATGGACCGCGGCGACAAGGTGATGTGCTGAAAATCAGAAATCAAAAAGGGGGCTCACTTGCATTTGTGCCATCTCTCATCATAGATTTTCCAACCGTTGTTCTCAAGCACGACAAGCGACTCCCTGAATGAGCGTTGAGCCATCGGAAATTTCCCGATTATTTCAGGAGGAACGGGGACTGATTTTAGTTCGCTTTCTGAATCAGGCTCCACCTTTGAGAGACGTCGAGCGAAGACAATCCTCAGGCGAAGATTGTTTTTCTCTGACCCAAGTTTGAGCGGAAAAAAAATCTCCCTGCCGTCGGATTCTGGAGAAAGAACCGAGAAAGAGCGGATTTTTTCAACAGGTGCCCCGGTGAATGCCCAGAGAGGAAAAACCGGGACAAAAAAATCACCTTCCCCCAGCTGATGATTCATGCTCAGGATTATTTTACCGGCGGCGGAGGAAAGAAAAAAAAGACAGTCCTTGTGCGGAATGATTGCGTGCATTTCAGTATTATAGAAGAAAAAAATCACTTTGTGTAGTAGGTAAGGCATGAAAAGACTTTATAAATTCACCATCGCGGCTTTGTTTGTATTCACGGCCCTCGTCATGACGGCATGCGGAAAACCATACAGCCCTTCCCCTTCCATTCTCCAGATTGACGGAGAGTCCGTGACTGCCGTAAACAAAGAGGCGGTGGAAGGAAAAATCCAGAAACCCGAGAACGAGCGGGCTCTTTTTTACAGATTCACCGAAAGCCAGGTGAAGAAAATTCAGGCGATGAGAAAAAGCAAGGAGGGAGTCTCCTTACGCGTTACAGTTTACGACGACGCAGAAAATCTTTCCTCAGAAAAAACAGTACGCTTCGGATTTTTATACGAGACATCCTTCAACGAAACCGATGACTATAAGAACGCTGCTTCCTATCAGCCACAGGTAAAGGCGGATTTCTCACGCACAGTGAATTCAATGATTACCCTTTCCATGTGCGTTCCGAAAAACGGGGATGCAGTTCAGGGATTCTACGTTGACGGCGGATTCCCTTTCCACATCACAAAACCTGAGATAAGGACTGCCTCAATCGGGTGGGATGCAAGCGACGTCGTTCCTCTCTACTGTTTCGGCGTGAACGGGGGCACTGTGGATTTCTCACAGACATCAGCGAACCTGAGCGAGGGAAAAAACATCTTTGACACGTCGGTCTCAAAATCCTCCATGCTTCCGAAAATTGAGATTAAGCTCGCTCCCACGGACAACATCGGAAAAATAGGGAGCCAGGTGCAGGTCGCCTTCAACTACGGACAGGAATCCTTTGTCATACGACGCTCGCCGGTGCAGAATAAATTTACAATCCAAGCCGCCGGAGTAAAGGATCCCTTCTCCACGATGGAGTTCACCGAAAATGCAGAGAGCATAAAGGCAGTGATGATGAGCGCGAATCCTGCGGAAAAATACACGGTAAACGACGCGGGCGTAACTTTGGAGCCGCTTACCACTGACCTCGGCATGATTTATCTCTGGCCCAAATCATCCTGGAGACGATCGGACTACGAGCTTTTCAGGTGGGAGCAGTTTCCGGACGTGCTTTTCTTTGATTTTTCACGTCTTTCAATCCAGAACGAATTTTTTACGAGGCTAGCATATTTCGTGGAAAAGACAGGCTACAAGGGAACTCTGGTAAGCGACTATTTCGTGGAGAACAAGCACGGATACAACGCGCACGACTACAAGGCCGATGACATGGCTCGTTTTTTCACCACGGCATACAACGAGAAATTCAAGCTGAACACACGGGAGCTCATCCTGCGCGACATACTCCTCCACAACGGAATCATTTTGAACAACGGGGACGGAACTTACAGCGCGGGACATGGGGCGGTCATATCTTTCTCAAGGGAATCATCCGAGCACTTGAGGCACCAGTTCATGGCCCACGAAAGCTGGCACGGAATCTACTTTACGCTCAAGGAGTTCAGGGATTTTGTGGACACGGTTTACGAGTCCTTCGATCCGAAAGCGATGTCTTTCCTCAAAACATATTTCTCGGTCTATCCGAGCTTGCAGTATGATTTGAAGGATGAGTATCTGATTCGCAATGAGTTCATGGCCTACTTGATGCAGCAGGCGACAAAGGATGCGGGTGCCTACTTTACCACACGCGCGGGATGGGCTTCGGTCAACGCGGCGGATCCAAGCTCATGCTCCTATGTGGTAAGGACAAAGGGCAGGGACTTCACCGATGCGGCCAACGAACTTGCTGATTTCGCGTTCAAAAGCTGGGGATTCACGGCAGGAAGGACCACGCTGATTTCAAGGGAGTAAAGTTTTCTCATTGACATATTCCTCATCGTGTCAAGCCCGATAATGACACCAAATCCGTTATTTCCTATTTTTACAATCCATTTTTTTCCATACCGCATATATTAGAGCCATCAGGATAAATTCCAAGGAGCAAGGGTATGGAATCTGAAAGAATAAGCGAACATCCTATTTTGGGCATCCCGGAAAAAGGCTTGCCCGTCACATTCACTCTGGACGGAAAAGAGATGCGGGGCTACGAGGGAGAGCCCATTGCGGCGGCATTGAAAGCGGCTGGAGTTCTCAAGCACAGGGAGACGGCGAAACTTCACAAAGCGAGGGGAATCTTCTGCGCCATAGGAAGATGCACGGACTGCGTTATGGTCGTGGACGGAGTTCCCAACACGCGCACATGCATCACACCTCTGAAAGCCGGAATGAAGGTCCAGACTCAGTTTGGATGCGGTACGGAAAAAAACTGGTGAGAGGAGGCAGCTGAAATGGAAAGATTCAATCTGATTGTGGTGGGAGCAGGTCCCGCAGGATTAAGCGCCGCAATAGAGGCAGCACGAAGGGGCATGAGCGTGATGGTCTTTGACGAAAACTCAAGGCCCGGAGGACAGCTCTTCAAGCAAATACATAAATTTTTCGGGTCGAAGGAACACAAGGCAAAGATACGCGGATTCAACATAGGAACGGAACTTCTCAAAGAAGCGTCTGAATCCGGGGTGAATGTAAAGCTCAATGCGACCGTAACCGGAATCTTTGAAAACAAGGAGCTTACCGTAAACCATGACGGCCAGATTCATCACTACAAGGCAGACTCAATAATCATAGCGACGGGAGCCGCTGAGAACATGGTTCCGTTTGAAGGATGGACATTGCCGGGTGTAATTGGAGCGGGAGCCGCACAGACTCTTATGAATCTTCACGGAGTAAAGCCCGGAAAAAAGATTCTCATGCTCGGATCCGGAAACGTAGGTCTCGTCGTTAGTTTCCAGCTGCTTCAGGCCGGATGCGAGATTGTTGCCCTTGTTGATGCCGCACCAAGAATCGGAGGATACGGTGTCCATGCTGCAAAAGTCGCCCGGACCGGTGTTCCCTTTTACCTTGGCTACACAATCAAAAAAGTTGAGGGAAATGAAAAAGTCGAGGGAGTGACAATCGGAAAAGTGGACGAGCATTTCAAAATCATCCCGGGAACGGAAATCCATTTTGACGCTGATACCGTTTGTGTCGCGGTAGGTCTTTCACCGATGAGCCAGCTTCTGAAAATGACCGGATGTAACATGGAGGACAATCCGCGCCGGGGAGGACAGGTTCCGATTGTTGATGAGTACGGAGAGACATCGGTTCCATGTCTTTTTGCAGCGGGAGACGTGAGCGGAATAGAAGAAGCAAGCTCAGCGATGATAAAGGGACGCATGGCAGGACTAAGAGCGGCGTACAAACTTGGATTTACCGAAGAAAGCGTCATGGATGAAAATGAAAAAAAATACGCATCTGATTTGAACAGTCTGCGTCAGGGAATGTTCGCTCCAGGAAACAGAGGCAAGCTGATTGAAAAGACCGACGAGGGAATTCCAGTCTCCACAAATCTTCTGACAAAGGGATTTATAGCCGACGATGAAATCGCAAGGTTTCCGGGATTCACAAAGCAGGAGGGACTTCATCCGGTAATCGAATGTACTCAGAACATACCGTGCAATCCATGTCAGGATTCATGCAAGCGGCACTGCATCAAAATCGGTTCCTGCATAACGGCCCTTCCCTGCATCAACAAAGAGGAAAAATGCATGGGCTGCGGAATGTGCGTGGCAAACTGCTCGGGACAGGCAATCTTCCTTGTGCACGAAAATTTTGAGCCGGGCTACACGAGCATCACCCTTCCATACGAATTTCTGCCGCTCCCACAAAAAGGTGACATGGGAAAAGCATTGAGCAGAAGCGGACACATTTTATGCGACGCGGAAGTGATGGAAGTAAGAAGCTCCCCCGCATTTGACAAGACTCACCTGCTCACAATGAAAGTTCCGAACGACTTTGCGGACAGCGCGAGATTCTGGAAACGCTCATAGAAAAACGGCTCACGGAAAAGGAGACTCACAATGATGAATGACAGATCAAGAGACATAGGACCCTTTGTTCCAGCACCCGACGACGACATGATTATATGCCGGTGCGAGGAAATAAGCAAAGGAGAGATACGGAAAGCAGTTCATGACGGAATGTGGACCATGCAGGAAATCAGGAGGTACCTCAGATGCGGCATGGGACTCTGCCAGGGACAGACATGCTCTAAACTTGTGAAGGGAATCGTGGCGGCAGAGCAAAAGACAAATCAGTCCGAAATAAAACCCGCGACAAGCCGAGGTCCGATCCGTCCAACGGAGATGGAAATACTTGCAAAGGAGGTTCTGTAAAATGGAAGCGAAGTCTGAAGTGATTGTAATTGGAGCCGGAATCGTCGGAAATGCCACGGCATATTATCTTTCGAAGATGGGGAAAAAAGTGACCGTGCTTGAGGCGAGCGATTTTATAGGAAACGGTGGCTCGTCAAGAAACGGAGGAGGCGTGCGTCAGTCAGGAAGAAATCCCAAGGAGCTTCCTCTCATGGTCTGGGGAGTAAAAAATCTATGGCCTTCTTTGAGCGAGGAGCTTGGTGTGGACACCGAATACACTCAGGGCGGAAATCTTCGTCTCGGAAAAACAGGGGACCATCTGAAGATTTTGCAGAAACTTGCTGACGGTGCCGTAAAATGCGGTGTTGACGTGAAGATGATTGATGCCGCGGAAGTAAAGAGGATAAACCCATACATGAGCGACGAGGTGATTGGCGCGAGCTGGTGTCCTACCGACGGACATGCGAATCCGCTTACGACAACACTGGGATATTACAAGAAAGCGAGGGAACTTGGAGCAAGGTTCATCACGGGCGTAAAAGTAAATGGCATAGTCACGAAAGCCGGGAAGGTTTGCGGAGTGGAAACTGACGGACAGATTTTCGAAGCGGATAATGTCGTGGTCGCGTCTGGATATGAGAGCAATGAGATTCTGAAAAGCGTTGGCATAAACATTCCGATGAAAAAAGTCAGCCTCACATGCCTTGTGACGGAAGCCCAGCCAAAAATGTTTTCACAGATGCTCGGAACCGCGATGGCAGATTTTTACGGACATCAGACAAAGCACGGCTCCTTCGTGATGGGAGGGACGGACGGCTACGATGAATTTCCGAAGCGGATTGACGACTCATATCCCTTGGTCGGATCCAGCATGATAAGCGCGACCTGCCGTGGAATAATGAGTTATTTTCCCATTCTGAAAAATGCGAAAATCGTGCGGGCGTGGGGAGGTTACGCTGACTTCTGCATTGACGGAGTTGCCACCGTGAGCCGATGTGATGAGGTTCCGGGACTTTACATCGAATGTGGATTCACAGGACACGGATTCGGAATAGGACCTGCCGCGGCCTACAACATCGCGTCCCTCATTGCGGAAGGAACTTGTCCCGCCGACATCTCTCCGCTCAGATACGACAGGTTCAGGCCATTGAAATAGACCTTTGACCGCATTTGATTTCGACCTCTTAAAAGTCTGCACATTGCCCCTTGACTGATTGTCTGAAATCTGATAGTCTTTCGGAAGTTGCAATGACGCGCTCAGGATTTACGTCCCGGGTGCGTCTTTTTTTTGGATTGGATAAAATGAAAGATAAAACGGAACTTATGTCAATTCAGCCATATTTCGTGCTGGACGCGGATAATTTTTGTCAGAGGGTGCTTTTGCAAAACGGAATCTCACATTTCTACAGCTTCAGGAATTCATCAAGCGCTGACATCAGGGTGAGACTTTTTGTGGACGGATGCAACAACATCATCTTTGAGTACAGTTTTTCGAAATCAGGAAAATCAGAGCTGAGAACGCATTTTGTAGGAAGCACGGTTGAGCCCAGGACATTCTGCGTAAGAAAAAACTGCGAATATTTTTGCGTGAGACTCCAGCCCGGCGCAATCAGTTTCATCAAGGAGATTGACGTAAAGGGGAGCGTAGGAAAAATCATCATACTCGACGAGCTTGACTCCGTGAGGGAATACTGCCGCATGATGGGAGAGCAAAAAGATTTTGACACGCGCATGAAGACTTTTCTTTTCTGTTATGCCGAAGGAAAAAAATCAGCGGGGGAAAAATCAAGCACGGAACTTTTCCGACAGATTTCGGACATAATAGTACAGCGGCGCGGAATGGTGAAAATCAGCGAGCTTGAAAAACTTTCCGGGTACTCATCAAGATACATAAACCACATCTTCGACTCAGAATTCGGACTAAGCGCTAAACAACTTTGCACAAGCGTCAAGTTTCAGTTCCTGCTGGATGACCTCAACAAAAACAATTCTCCCTCACTGACGGAGCTTTCATCTGAATACGAATTTTATGACCAGTCGCATTTCATACATGAGTTCAAAAAATGCACGGGAAAAACTCCTTCAGAATATGCGGATGAGGTCTCAAAGAAAGATTATGCGGCGAGCATCTCAAACGTGTAGGGTGTGCCCATCATTTTTACCCGCTTCCTAAAATCATTCCGATTTTTACAATACGCTTTTTTCAGAAAATGCTAGATTACATTATCAAAACAATTCGGAACGGCAAGGGCGCTGAGATTTTCAAATGGAAATTTCGGCGCTTTTTTTGTTCCAAGGAGCGTATGTATGGAGTATCCAAAGGTAGACTTTTTGTACTTGAACGAAGAGGACATGATTGCTTCCGGTGTCAAGGACATGGGCGGATGTATCGAAGCAATGGAAGAAATGTTCAAGCTGATGAAAGCCGGAAACTATCGCATGGGCGGAGCGAACGGAAACTCACATGGCTGCATGGTTACATTCCCCGCGTCATCTCCATTTCCAGAAATGCCGGTGGACGGACCTGACCGAAGATTCATGGCGATGCCTGCTTACCTCGGAGGATCGTTCGACATGGCAGGAATGAAATGGTACGGATCAAACGCTGAGAACAGGGAAAAGGGACTTCCACGGTCAATCCTCATGCTCACGCTCAACGACAAGGACACCGGAGCACCGCTTGCATACATGAGCGCAAACATTCTTTCCGCTTATCGCACAGGAGCCGTTCCCGGAGTCGGATTCAAACACTTTGCACCGGAGGACTCAAGTGTCGCAGGAATTGTCGGACCCGGAGTAATGAGCAAGACCGCTCTCGCCGCAATCATGTCAGCACGTCCCGGAGTAAAGATTGTGAAGGTAAAGGGTCGTGGAAAGAAATCGCTCGACTCTTTCATTGGTGCGGCAAAGTCCGATTATCCCGGAGTTGAGTTTTCGGTTGTGGAAAGCATTGAGGAAGCGACAAGGGGAAGCGACATTGTTTATGTGAGCACATCAGTTCCGACCGGCAACGCGGATGATTATCCTTACATCAAGGAAGAATGGATAAAAAAGGGAGCGATAATCTGCACGACGGCAGCATTGCGATTCGACGATGACTTCATAATCAACCGGGCACGAAACGTCGCGGACAACATCAAGCTATATGAGGCATGGGAGGAGGAATACAAGCCGGACGCATACAACACCATTCCCATTCCGGCCGTGAGAGCGGAGGATCTCATTGCGGAAGGAAAGATGGAAAAGAGCCGCATTGATGATTTGGGGGACGTTCTTACAGGAAAGATTCCGGTACACAGAGACAAGGATGAAATCGTAGTGTACTCCGTCGGTGGAATGCCGGTCGAGGACATAGCATGGGGAACAATCGTTTACCGCAACGCACTCGCAAAGGGAATCGGCACAAAGCTGAATCTTTGGGAAAAGCCTTACATGGTTGTTTGACAAAGCGGACATGGAGAGAGTTTAGCTTTTTACATACAAAAAAACATAGGGAGAAACATTATGGAATTCAGCAGAGTGGAAGTAATCACGGGCATTTCAAAAATCACGTCGCTGCAAAAGGCTCTTGGAAAATTCAGGATTTCCGGCATGACGGTCTATCAGGTTCTCGGTTGCGGAGTACAGCACGGCACACAGGAGTTTGAGGTTGAGGAAAGAAAGGACATACAGCTTTTGCCGAAGGAGGTCGTGATGATTGTGCTTCCGAAATCCGAAGTGAAGGACCTGATTGAATTTTTGAAAAAAGAGCTCTACACGGGCCACATCGGTGACGGAAAGATTTTCGTGAGCGACATAACGGACATCGTGCGCGTGAGAACCGGAGAAGAGGGCATGGACGCTCTTTTGACGGGTGAAAGATAGGAGGTTTTATGTCAGACCAGCAAAAAAAACTTGGACTTGGAAGCGTCATAGCAACCGGTGTCGGACTGATTGTGGCAACAAGTTGTCTCATGTCCATAGGGCAAGGAGCGAGCGCAATCGGAACCCCATTCATAATCAGCATGAGCATCGCATGTCTTTTCAACATCCTCACGGCCCTTTCAATCTGTGAGCTGAACGCGCTTATGCCGAATCTTTCAGGAGGAATGGCTCAGTTCACGCTTGCATCCTGCGGTCCGTTTTTAACAATCATAACAAACGTGGGAGGATTCCTTTGCTGCCAGGTGATACTCGGAAGCTCGGAGGCGGCCATGTTCGGAAACACTCTGAATCAGGTACTTCCTTCCTTGCCAATTCCGGGAGCAGCATATTCGGTCGCGCTGATTGTAATCCTTTGCATCCTGAACCTGAGGGGCGTTGACATGTTCGCAAAAATCCAGAACTTCGTGGCATACGCACTGATCGGCTCCCTTGTCGTAATGGGCATTCTCGGCGTGATAAAAGTAAATCCGACAGGCTTGGTTGAGCAGGAGGCAGTTCTTTCCACAAAGGCATCCGATGTATTTTCGCTTCTCGGACTTTCATTCTTCCTTTTCATCGGTGTGGAATTCATTGTTCCGATTTCTCCCGAGGTGAAAAACTCACGCAGGATAGTTCCGCTCGGAATGGTGCTGAGCCTTATAATCATCCTTGTGATGCAGATTCTCGTCACAATCGGATTCAAGAATTACACGGAATGGGGAGAGCTTTCACAGAGCACGATTCCACATGTTCTTTACGGAAGCGCTCTTCTTGGAAAAGCCGGGACAATCTGGATGAGCATAGTTTCTCTTCTTGCAGTCGTGAGCACGGTAAACACGGTCATGTTCGGCATACCTCAGATTTGTTACGGAATGGCGAAGATAAATTTGCTTCCCAGATTTTTCATGCGGAAGAATTCCAAGGGAAGCCCCTTCATAGGACTGATTCTTGTGACTGTGGCACTTTCACTTATCAACGCGACAGGACTGAGCTCAAGTGAAAAGCTTGTCTTCCTCATCAACACGGGATGCGTCTTCTGGATTTTCTGTTACGTGATGATTCACATTGAC
Source organism: Treponema sp. UBA3649 (assembly GCA_002373325.1). Lineage (GTDB taxonomy): Bacteria > Spirochaetota > Spirochaetia > Treponematales > Treponemataceae > Treponema_D. The sequence continues at coordinate 3,146 of DFKI01000012.1, read as the reverse complement.
GTAATCATCCAGCGGAAAAAGATGCCAGCGGCCCCACGCACATTCAAGCTTCCGTTCGGGATTTTCATACCGCTCATCGGTGTGGCAGGAAACCTGTACATGATTTGGAACATCGCTCCTGACGCTGCGAACAGACTGATAATCTTCGGAATCTTTGCGGCGGTGACTCTGCTTCTCTCTCTGTACGCGGTGTTTTGGATCCGCATCAAGATGAAGAGACCTCTTTTCAAGGCATTCGCAATCAAGGAAGTGATGGCAATGGACACGGACATGTACCAGATTCGGCATTATCCAATGCTTGCTAAAAAATTCCACATTGAGGCGGAGCCGGAAATCAGCCCTGTGAGCGCAGAGACAAATACAGGCACAAGACCCGAAGTCTAAAAAAGTATCGGATGAAAAAATCAGCACGAGTGCACCGAAGAACTCCATAATTGGGTATTTCGCTGCACTCACTTTTTACGAAACAATGTCATTTTCCATGCACTGTGTGTCATTCCCATGCTTGACACGGGAATCTCTACTTGTTTACTGCGGCAAAGGTGCCTTTCCCTCGGCAATCATAGAAAGCATGTGGGGAACGATGTCGGGGTCAAACTGTTTTCCGCTGTTCTCCTTGAAATCGGCCACCACCCTTTCTATGTCAATCTTGTTCCTGTAGCAGCGGTTGCTGGTCATGGCATCGAAACAGTCCGCCACACAGATTATGCGGGCCAAAAGAGGAATGCTCTCGCCGGAAAGTCCATCGGGGTAGCCGCGTCCGTCAAAACGCTCGTGGTGATGACGAACCGCCTCAGAAATTCCCGGGATATATGAGAAATCCTTGAAGATGTCACCTCCGATGCTCGCATGACTCTGAATGACCTTCCGCTCCTCATCAGTAAGGCGGCCCGGCTTGTGCAGAATCTCATCGGGGATTCCGATTTTTCCTACGTCATGAATCAGGGCACAGTAATAGACGTTCTCCTGGAAATCAGCGTCGAATCCCATCCTTGCGGCAAGCTCCCTCGCGTAAAGTGCTACTCTCTGCGAATGACCGCATGTGTATGAGTCCTTGGCTTCAATTGTGTTCGCGAAGACCAAAAGAGTGCTTTCAATGAACTGCTGGTTCGTGAGTTTCTGTCGGTCGGACTCTTTTTTCTTGAACATGGTCGTGATGATTACGGAGAGCATGGAGATAAGTCCCGAGCCGAACAAAATCAAAACTCCCCAAGCATGGGGCATCTGGCGGACAAGAACGTGGGGACGGTACTCAATTTTCAGGTCGCTCATGGCCGAGTTGTAAAATCTGCCGGTGTACATTATGCAGCCGAAAGTACGCTTTCCCTTAGGCGGCACGGTATAGTCCTCGGTGAATTCAATTCCTCCGATGACATCCCCCTTGCATGGCTCGACTATTCTGAGACTTTCACCCGAAAGCTCGAATTTTCCGTTCCATGGACTCGCGTCAATCCTTGCCTTTCCGTCAACAAGCAGGGAAATGGTCCAGTCCGTGAGCTCGGTGTAAAGATAGTGATTCTCCAGATAGCCGTCATACTGTGCGCCGATTGTCACGCCGTCGCTTTCATGCCACATCTTCTCGGGATTTTTTAAAAGTCCAGCCGTGAGATTTTCCGTGGGCTCCACTCCACCGTTGTTGACGATTACAGACCTTCGCCCCAGATAAAATCCATGCCGGCATAAAATCCACATGAAGACAAGTCCGACAAGACACACGAGAAGAATGACGATTGGCACCGCATAGGGATTTTTTCTCACAACTTTTTTCATATCCATTTCCACAAAATCAATTCCGGAAACGCTGATTGAAGGCATCCCTCCAACCAGTGACAAATTCTTGCAAGGCTACATTCTCTCAAGGTACGGAACCAGAACCAGCTCCATCGCGCTTTTGAGCACGGTCAGAGTCGCCTCGCAAAGCTCCAGTCTCGCACCCGCAAGCTTGGGATTTTCCTTGGCCAAAGAAAGAATCGGACAGTCGCGGTAGAATGAGCTGAAGGATTTGCTCACGTCATAAAGATATGTCGCAACCTGGCTCGGGTCCAAATCTTCCGCCGCACGTCTCACCACATCCGGGTATCTTCCGATTTCCTTTATCAAAGCCCACTCGCTGTCGTGGGTCAAAAGCTGCAGGGCTCCGTCGCTTGAGTCAGGCTCCACACCCTCATCATGGCTCTTACGCAAAATGGATGCAATCCGAGCTCCCATGTACTGAAGATAGGGTCCCGTGTTTCCGTTGAACGAAAGGCTTTCCTCAGGATTAAAGAGCATGTCCTTGATTGGAGTGACCTGCAGAAGATAGTAATGCAATGCGGCAAGAGCAACTTTCTCCGCAACTTCATCAGGATTTCCAACCGCCTCGTCCCTTCCCTTCTCATTGATTGCCTTTAAGGCGTCCGCATGAAGATTGTCAATGAGGTCATCGGCATCAACTACGGTTCCCTCGCGGCTCTTCATCCTTCCCGAAGGCAGGTTCACAAGTCCGTAGCTCAGGTGATAGAGTTTTTCCGCCCAGTCGAATCCGAGCTGCCTGAGTATATGGAAGAGAACCTTGAAGTGATAAATCTGCTCGCTCGCCACCACGTACACCATCTGATTGTATGGCCAGTCCTCGTGTCTCTTGATTGCGGTTCCAATGTCCTGGGTGATGTAGACCGATGTTCCGTCGCTTCTCAAAAGAACCTTGCTCTGCGGATTTCCGTCCCTGTCTTTTCCGACCACGCTAGTAATGTCAATGCGGACAGAACCGTCATCTGCCTTGAAGAAGATTCCCTTTTCAAGTCCCTCGTTTATGATTTCCTTTCCCAAAAGATAGGTGTCGCTTTCAAAATAGAGCTTTTCAAAATCAACTCCGGTGCGTGCGTAGGTTTCCTTCACTCCGTCCAAAGTCCACTTGTTCATCTTTTCCCAGAGAGCCCGGACTTCGGCATCACCGTTTTCCCACTTTACGAGCATTTCCTCAGCCATTTTCTGTGCCTCAGGATGTGCCGTCTCAGGCTTGTCTTTTTCGCCCTTGAAGTAGCGGTCAAATTCCACGTAGCACTGACCTACGAAATGGTCGCCCTTCATGCCAAGGGATTCGGGAGTGTCGCCGTTTTTCTCATGGAAGAGCTTGTAGGCAAGCATGGACTTGCAGATATGGACTC
>DFKI01000167.1 GCA_002373325.1 Treponema sp. UBA3649 | reverse complement strand
GAAAGGTGAAAACTGAAAACTGAAAGGTGAGAGTTGAAAATTGAAAAAAGGTGGTTTTGATGGGTAAGAAAAAAGGCTCCATTGTTTACAAGTGCTCTAAGTGCGGATATACGCAGCCGGGGTGGCTCGGAAAGTGTCCTGAGTGCGGGGAGTGGAATACTTTGCAGGAGTGCATCGTGGATCCGAATGCGGCTTCCCCACGTCTTAACGCTGACGGGACTTCGGTGAAGGTGCGTCCTGTTCCCATGAGCCGCATAAACATACAGTCCGAGGAGCGTCTTTCCACCGGGAACTCTGAGTTTGACAGGGTGCTCGGAGGAGGGGCCACGAGGCGTTCTGCCATCCTTTTGGGAGGTGAGCCCGGAATCGGCAAGTCAACTTTGCTCATTCAGACTGCGGCATCGGTTCTGAAAAATGCGGGGAAGGGACGTGTGCTCTATGTGTCGGGCGAGGAGTCTGCCTCCCAGATTAAGGGGCGCGCGGTGAGGCTTGGTCTTGAGGTGGATTCCCTGGAGATTCTCTGTACCCTCCGTCTTGAGGATATCCTTGATGCCCTTGACAGCCTGAATCCCATGCTCGTTATAATCGACTCAATCCAGACCGTGTACTCGGTGCAGCAGGGACTCATCCCGGGAACCATAAACCAGCTCAAGTACTGTGCCAACGAGCTCATTTCCTGGGTGAAGGAGCGTGACTCAGTTTTGTTTATGACGGCCCACGTAACGAAGGACGGAGCGATTGCGGGACCAAAGAGCCTTGAGCACATGGTGGACACGGTGATTTCATTCGAGCGTGCGGGTGATGCGAGCGATGAGTACCGGTTCCTACATGCCATGAAAAACCGCTTCGGTTCCATTGACGAGCTGGGCATTTTCGAGATGGAGGCGGACGGGCTAAAATCCGTGAATGATCCGAGCTCCCTTTTTATCACGAGGCGGGAGGGAGAGACTCCTGCGGGTGTTGCGTGCGTTCCAGTTTTCGAGGGCTCCCGTGTTTTCGTCGTGGAGATTCAGGCGCTCACGGTTCCAGCGAAGGCATCCATGAGCCGTGTTTATTCCGACAGGATTGACTCCGCGCGTGTGAGCAGGGTTGCTGCGGTTCTTGAAAAGCGTGCGGGGCTCAGATTTTCCGATCAGGACATCTACATCAACGTTGCGGGTGGAGTCCGTCTTACAGAGAGTGCCATAGACGCGGCTCTTGCTGCATCCCTTTATTCTGCGAGAACCGACGTTCCATTGCCGGAAAAGACTCTGGTGGTCGGTGAGCTCAGTCTTGCGGGTGAAATCAGGCCGGTCGCGAAACTCAAGCAGAGAGTGAAGACATCGCATGAACTCGGCTACACTAGGATTCTCGCTCCTTCAAAAGAGGACGGAACTGTGGCGGTGGACTCAATCAAGACGCTGATAGGAAAACTGTTCGCGGCACAACACAAAGGAAGCGCCGGTTAAAGACTCTTCTTAATCAGCACTTCCCTTGTTGATTTCAACGGCATCTGAATCCCGTGGTGAAACTTTGACTCTGCTCGCGGAAGTTCATGGTCGATACGCAGCTTTTTATGTACTCAAAAGGACAGTCCTCTGCGTTGTATATTTGCTTGTATAAGTTGGCTTTCATTTGCAATGTCCGTATCTCATCCGGGGAGATTGAAAACCGCATGAGGTAATTGTAATCCTCGTCGCTGTAATCCGGAAGAAATTTTTTCAGGAAGAGCATCTTGAAATCTGTGTCCAGATTGTTGAAATGAACCTTGTATATGAATCGGCGTGAGAAAGCGTCATCAAAATTTGTCATGTTCGTAGTGCAAATCAGGATTCCCTTGCAGCGCTCTATGGAATCCAAAAGGACAGAGTTGATTGTGTTGCTGGACAACTCCGAACCCTGCGACGGATTTTCGAGCCTTTTTTGCAGAAGAAAGTCACATTCATTTATAAAGAGAATCGGAAAGTTTTTGCCTGATTCCACCGTTTTGTTATAGGCCGCGAAAAGAGTGTGTACGTTGCGTTCAGTTTCTCCCACGGCGCTTGAGATTATTTTTCCGCTCTCAATATTCCACATCGGTCTTTCGCATCTTTTGGAAATCTGGTGTGAGACAGCCGTTTTTCCTGTTCCGGACGCACCCATGAACATTACGCTCAAGGGTTTGTTTATGGCCATGTCCTTGTAAGCACTGAAACCTTTCGGGCTGCATAGCTTCTGAATCTCGTCAATCTGCATTTCTGTATCCTTGTCAAAAATCAGTGTCTCGTCAACTATGTCTTCCGGATTTACGACGGTGACAAAAGGCAGGGCCTCGGCTCCTCTCCTTTTTATGTTGAAAACCGTGCCGTATGAGTCTGTTTTTGATACGGTAATGCATTTTATCTCGTTGGAAAAGAGATTCTCCCCGGAAACCAAAAGCTTTGTGGAAGATGTTTCAAGAAGGAACTCAATCTGTTTTATCTGCTCCAGGTCCTCATCCCAGTCCTTCAGCCATAGATAATCCAGTGGCCCGGCTTCGGTAATCTCAAACTCGGTCAAGATGTCGCAGATAGGGGCAGGGGATTTGATGACCCAAAAACTTTTGTGGCTTTGTACGAGCATGGTGTAGATATATGAATCCAGGTATGAGTTATCATCGGCTGTGATTCCGTATATCTTGTCCTGGGATGCTTCTTCCGCTTCTTTCAGTGTAATGTCGCACGTGTATTCATCAAGATTCGTTGGGCTGAGATAATGCGGAATCGAGCGGAGCCGGTCAATCGTCATGCAGGTGAAACTTGATGTTGTGGGGGTGCCGTCGTATTCATCAAATTCAATCAGTCCCAAATCGTTCATGTGGTTCAATGAGCCGCATATTTGTTCCGGGGTAAATCCGAAAATCTGTTCGAGAAGCCTGAGTGTCTTGGCGCTGGAAAAGTCCTTGGTGAAGATAATGTTCCTGAAGACGCTTCTTTGAAATATGAACAAAAAAGCCAAGATGTGCTTTGACTCTTCGTCAAGGCATCCGAGCCGTGGAGCGAGATCTGAGAGCCTGTCCGTAAAAAATTCATTAATTTCCGATGGAAATCTTATGATTTCTAAAGTTTTCTCCTCATACAGTTCTGTGCATTCGGGAACATTTTTCAGATTTTTAATCAGGCGTGATTTTATCCTCTTGAAAGTCAGGGGGCCTATGAATCCCTTTTTCAGAAATGGAGGCAGGAACCTTCTCCGGTAATTGCTTGGCAACTCAAAGTCTTTGCGCTTTCTGTCCAGATAACATTTTGTCTTCATGTCCAGGCTCAGGACAAGGGCAAGGTTCTCAATCGATGTGTCGATTTCCTTGTGCACGTTCTTGTATTTGTACTCTTCTTTTAAAAAGAACGTCACGGCGTTGCATAGATGCTGGATTGTTATCATTTTTCTGATCTCCCATCTTGATTCCAGAGTTCTTTGGCTCAAGTCCCTGGATTAGAACTTAATGAAGATATTCCTTCATTCCTCCTGTGTGTTTATGGAATCCCTAAAACCTCTTTTAGAAAAGCCATCTTCGCGTTTTCAAAGTTACCTCAATTTTTTGAGTGCAAGACACAATATAAAGAAATTGAAATTGCTTGGCAAGAGATTAGAAAAAAAAATCCAAGGAATTTCAAAAATTTTTTCTTGAGGACAACGGATTTTTTTTCCGCGAGAATTTTTTAAATTTTTTTTGCGGTTTTTTGAGCCTTGCCGTTGACGTGATTTTGTAAAAGATGTTAATATGCCAGTCACTCAATTTTCAAACTGTCCCCATGCTGATTTTCAAAAAAATCTTTGCGCAAGGTATTGACTTTTTTTTATTTATGGCATAGAATCAGAATAGCTTGTAAATAAGCTGATAAACTCTCTCCGATGTCCGGGAAACTGGACGGTAGCGGTCCTGGGTAGCGTTGCTTCTTGGGATCGCTATTTTTTTGTGCCGTTTTTAATCCTTGTCGGGCTGTTGAAGTTTCTTCCATATTCATGTACAATGGAAATCGATATGAGCAAATTTGAAAAGACAATCGACCAGGCCATAGACAGCATTTTGGACTCCTACTGCAAGTACGGCGGAATCAACCTTGAGGAGGCCATGAATTTTCCCAACCAGCAGAACGTCATTACCATTTTGGATGACATCCTGAGCCTGATTTTCCCTGGATTCCGTACCGCCGAGGAGATGGACAGCGCCACATTGCGTTTCGTCACCGGACAGAAGGTCAACCGCATAATCGCCATGCTCACGAGGGAAATCCAGAAGGCCCTCCTTTACGTGGTTCAGGACAGGGGAGTCGAGTGCACCCACTGCTATACCCTTGCCGAGCATACGTCCCGCGCGTTGATTGAGGAGATTCCTGAAATCAGGAGAAAGGTCGGCCTTGACGTGCAGGCAGCCTATCTTGGAGATCCGGCCGCAAAATCCACCGACGAGGTGATTGTCTCATATCCGGGGCTCGAGGCCATAATCGTCTACAGGATAGCGCATTTTCTTTGTGAGAGCGGAGTTCCCGTAATTCCGCGCATAATGAGTGAGTACGCGCATGGAAAAACCGGAATCGACATAAATCCGGGGGCGACGATCGGCGAGAGTTTTTTCATTGACCACGGAACCGGCGTTGTAATCGGGGAGTCCTGCGTGATTGGAAACAACGTTAAAATCTATCAGGGAGTGACTTTGGGGGCTCTGAGCGTAAAAAAGGAGCTGATGAACAAAAAAAGGCACCCTACTATAGAAGATAACGTGACGATTTACGCCAACGCCACGATTCTAGGAGGACAGACAGTAATCGGAGAAGGGAGCACGATCGGAGGAAACACATGGGTTACGAAATCCGTGCCTCCTCATACTGTTTTGACTCAATCAGGACAGAATGGCTGAGATGTCACCGAGATGGATTTTTTTTTATGGAAAATTCTCAAAAATTCCTCTTTCACTTATTGACAAGATTGAAAGATTGAGTTATATTTCTGAAACACGTATGCTTATGCAGATTTTTTGAGATTACGCTCTTGTAGCTCAGTTGGTAGAGCACATCGTTGGTAACGATGAGGTCAGCGGTCCGATTCCGCTCGGGAGCTCTAAGCGTTAAAATCAGCTTTCGGTCGTTTTCCACGGATTTTGGGACGGCCTTGTAAACGTAAGTTCTATAGAAGGAGCAAAGGATATGGCAAGCAAGAAAAAGACAGCCGTAGAAATAATCGCGTTGCAGTGCACGGATTGCAAGAGGAAGAATTATACTACATACAAGAACCGCAAGAACATTACCGGTAAGCTTGAGAAGAATAAGTATTGCCCGTTCTGCCGCAAGTCAATCCTTCACAAGGAATGCAAGGCAAAATAATCCTTTTCCAGGGTTGATGTTTGTTATGGAAAACTGGGGTGCCTGAAGGTTCCCCTGTAAATATAGGTCAGTAGCTCAGTTGGTAGAGTCCCGGTCTCCAAAACCGGTTGTCGCGGGTTCGAGTCCTGCCTGGCCTGAAATTTTTGGGGCGTCGGTTTGTTTTTGTTGCGATGTTTCCCATGGCTTCTCTTGAAAGCCGGAAAATCATTTTGTAGAGGATAAAAATGAAAAAGTTTTTTCAGTTTTGCAAAGAGTGTGTGGCGGAGCTTAAGAAAGTTTCCTGGCCAAGCTTCAGTGAAGTCATGTCCTCTGTCAAGGTTGTTATAATCTCAATCTGTGTGATGGCCGTGATTCTCGGAGCGTTTGACTTCCTTTTCATGGGCGGATACAGTTTTGTCTTTACAGGGAAATTCCTTTCGAACTAGAAAACTCTTTGTGCCGCAAACGCTTTGGTGCCGAGCTTGTGTTGGCATTTGGTGCAGGATGAGCTGATTTCTGGAATTGCAGGATGGAACTGGACATCTTTATTTTGACCGTTCAGTTTTTTTATAGACGGCTGCGACGTTATGTGCCGGTCGAGTGTTTGGGGTGATTTCATGGCAAAAGAATGGTATATAATTCAGGTTTTTACAGGATATGAGCAGAAGGTCGAGGGGACTCTGAACCGCATGTTGGCAAGCGGAGAGATTGACAATAATGTTCTTATATCAGTAAAGAATCCCACCGAAGTCATTCTTGTGGAAGATAAAAACAACAAGCCCAAGGAAAAGAAACAGAACCTCCTTCCCGCGTATCTCATGCTTGAGATGGATTTGCCCCAGCTCGGATGGAAGGATACCTGCACAAAAATCAGACGCATTCAAGGTGTCTCGGGATTCTGCATGACCAAACCCATGGAGCGTCCCCGTCCAATATCTGCCAGCGAGGCAAGAAATATTTTTGAGCATGCCGGAGACTTGAAGCCAGGAAAGAAATACAGGGCGAATTTCTCCATCGGTGACAGGGTTACGATTACCAGCGGTTCCTTCAGCGGTTTCGAGGGTGTCGTGGAGACAATCAACGAGGAGAAGGAGAAGCTTGTTGTCATCGTCCATATCTTCAACCGTCCGACCCCTGTTGACATTTCATACGATGATGTCGAGAAAATCTAGTTTTTGAGCTGATTTTTATGGGACTGACTGACAGTTCCGCTTGATTTTTGAAAGTTCTTGTGATGGAGAAATCCGTCGCAAACTTTATAATGGGAGAGGCGCAGGTCCGTCGGACAGATGCGTTTCGCTAGGATGATTGTGGGATTCTTTTATATGGAAGATTCCGAGAAGCAGTCGTTCACACCAATATAAGGAGATATATTATGGCCGTAAAGAAGGTAACAGCTGTCATCAAATTACAGTGCCCTGCGGGTGCTGCGACGCCAGCTCCACCAGTCGGACCGGCTCTTGGACCTCATGGAGTTTCCGCACCAAAGTTCGTGCAGGAATTCAATGACCGCACAAAGAGCATGGAAAAGGGACTTATCATCCCTGTCGTCATTACTGTCTATCAGGACAAGTCTTACACATTCATTCTCAAGACACCGCCTGCCGCAGTTCTCATCAAAAAGGCTGCCGGAATCCAGAAGGGAGCAGGAAATCCCCTCCGTGACAAGGTTGGCAAGCTCTCACAGAAGAGTCTTGAGGAAATCGCAAAGACAAAGCTCCCTGACCTCAATGCCTATGACCTTGAGGCTGCGAAGAAAATCATCGCCGGTACTGCTCGCAGTATGGGTGTAGAAGTGGAGGCCCAGTAATGAAACACGGAAAGCAGTATCGCAATGCCCTTACCAAATACGACGTTACAAAGAAGTATGAAGTGGCGGAAGCCTGCAAGCTGGTGAAGGATCTTCACTATGTCAAATTTGACGAGACCGTGGAGCTTTCCATTTCCCTGAAGCTTGAGAAGAATCAGACAGTCCGTGACACAGTTGTTTTCCCCCATCAGTTTACTGGTGAGAAGCGCGTCCTTGTTTTCTGTAAGGATGAGCGTGTTAAGGAAGCGCTGGATGCCGGAGCGACTTATGCAGGTTCAACCGAGTACATCGACAAGGTAAAGGGCGGCTGGACAGATTTTGATGTGGCCGTCGCAACTCCCGACATGATGAAGGATGTTGGTCGCCTTGGTATGGTTCTCGGACGCAGGGGACTTATGCCGAACCCGAAGACAGGTACAGTTACTCCCGACATTGCCGGAGCAGTCGCTGAGCTGAAGAAGGGACGCACAGAGTACCGCGCAGACAAGGGTGGTGTAGTTCATATCCCCGTAGGAAAGGTCTCTATGTCTGAGGCTGACACAGCTGAGAACGTGAATGCATTCCTTGCCGAGCTTAACCGCAAGAGACCCGCCGATGCAAAGGCTGGTTTTATCCGCTCTGTGTCTCTGAGTTCTTCAATGGGACCTGGTGTCTGGATTGACTACAAGGAGGAAGCATAATGGCTATTCGCGCAAAGAAGATTCAGCCTGCCAAGACAGCTGCAATCGAAGAAGCCAAGAAGACTCTTGGAGAATTTTCTAACTATATCTTCGTTGACTACCGCGGACTGACCGTAGAGCAGATTACAAAGCTCCGTGACCAGCTTCGTGAGAAGAATGCCGTGCTCAAGGTTTTCAAGAACAATTTTGCACGTGTCGCTTTCGAGGAAATGAAGACTGAGGGTGTCGCCGATTATCTGAAGGGACCGACAGCAATCGCTATGGTCAAGGAAGATGCCAACGAACCCGCAAAAGTGCTTTTCGACTTTATCAAAGAAGCTCCTGCCATGGCGGTCAAGGGTGCTTTGGTTGAGAACGAAGTGTACGACCAGGCAAAGATTGAGGCATTCTCAAAGCTCCCTGGAAAGAAGCAGCTCATCGCTATGATTATGTCTGCAATCAATGGACCTGCCCGCAAACTGGCCGGAACATTGCAGGCTTACGTGGAGAAGCTGGAAAAAGAAGGTGGGGCATCCCCCGCCGCTGCCGAAGCACCTGCTGCCGAGGCTCCCGCCGCAAACTAAGTCTAAGGACTTCGTTAAGACGGAATGGTGGAAAAATCAGCCCTGTGATTTGCGGCTGAAACGACGGTATCTTGGTTTTTCCGAGGTCCGTCAATCCGTGATTAGGCTTCAATGTGCTGATTACTATTCGCGGATACATAAACGTATGCGGGTTCCGGGAATCTGTATGTTTCCTTCCGCAGCGCAAAAAGATGTCATTTTGAAATGACAGGAGAAGACAATTATGGCACTTACAAATGAAGAGATTCTTGACGCGATCGCTAACATGACCGTTCAGCAGGCTGCTGACCTCGTAAAGGCAATGGAGGAGAAGTTCGGTGTTTCCGCTGCTGCTCCCGTGGCTGTTGCCGCTGGTCCTGCCGCTCCTGCTGCTGAAGAGCAGACTGAGTTTGCTGTTTCTCTTGACAGCTTCGACGCAGCAAAGAAGATTGCTGTTATCAAGGTTGTTAAGGCGGCTCTCGGAGTCGGACTTGGAGATGCAAAGGCTCTGGTCGAAGGTGCTCCTAAGGTTCTTAAGGAAGGCATGTCAAAGGCTGACGCAGACAAGCTCATCGCAGACCTCAAAGAGGCCGGTGGTGTTGCGAGCAAGAAATAATTTGCTTGACGGCAGCTTTGCGTATTGCGTGAAATACAAGGCGGTTTCAATAAAAGGGACTGCCTGAACTAAAACGGAGGTCCGTGCCGTTGCATGAGAGGCAGCATTCTTGCTCAGTGTCTGTGGCGGACGGATTTCCACAATCAGCTTCAAGGAATCAGTTTCTGGAATGGAACGGATTTTTTGAGGCTATGTGCGTCTATGGGATTTTGGAGTCTTCAATCTCCAAGTCCCGAATCTGGCAGAAGGGTTGACGCCCCATTTCAAATGCCCGGAACGAAACATTCCGTAGGACATTGCGGCCTGTGCTGAGCGAAGTTTTTGCTCGTAGCAGTTGCACTGTACCGTTTCCAAGCCCTGAGGTAGAAATGTTCGCGAAGACAAAACAAATTAAGCGAGAGTACATCGGTAAGGACATCAAGGATTTCTGGGAAATCCCTGATTTGATAGACATTCAGAAAACATCTTTTGAATCCTTCATACAGAAAGAGAGACTGGACAAAGGTGAGCCCCTTTTGAATCAGGGACTTGAGGAAGTGTTCCGGTCAACGTTCCCCATTGAGAGTCCGAACGGCGACGTGGTGCTTGAGTACGAGAAATATGTCCTTGATATGGAGAACATCAAGTACGACGAGCAGGAATGCAAGAAGAAGGGACTGACCTATCAGGTGGGAATCAAGGCCTTCATCAACATGGCGTTCAAGAGTGACGGACACATTTTCCAGAAGGATGTCTACATTGGAAACATTCCTCTTATGACTGACCGCGGAACTTTCATCATCAACGGTGCCGAGCGTGTTGTCGTAAGCCAGATTCACCGATCTCCCGGAGTCATTTTTAAGGAAGAGAAGGGAGTTCTCTCAAGCCGCATTATCCCGTATCGTGGTTCATGGCTTGAGTTTGAGATTGACCAGAAAAAAGATCTCGTCTATGTGAAGATCGACCGCAAGAAGAAGATTCTCGCGACCATTTTCCTCCGTGCCATGAGTGATGCCATGCCGTGCAAATGCTCTACCCGCGAGGAAATCATAAATTGTTTCTATAAATCCGAAGAGATTGACGTGCCCGGAAATAAGGAAGAGCGCGAAGCTCTCGTGGACAAGGTTCTTGCAAAGGCCGTTATGATTACGGACAAGGACACTGGAGAAGAAAAGAAACTTTTCAGCGCAGGTACAAAACTCCGCTCCCATGATCTTGATGATTTGAGCGTGAACGGCGTGAAGAGGATTACCGTCATCGTGTTCAACGCAAGGTCGAATCCGAACGACAAGACGGAGCCGAATCCATCCCTTGACAGCGAGATGATAATCAACTGTTTTGAGCGCGAGGAAATTCTCTTCAAGAAAGAGGACATGCAGATTACCGATGAGCCGAGCAAGGAGGACTGTCTCTCAAAGGTCTTCGAAGTTCTCAAGCCGGGAGAGCCGATTACTACGGAGCAGGCAGAGAAAGATTTGACGGGCATGTTCTTCAACACACACCGCTACGATTTGGGACGTGTGGGACGCTACAAGCTGAACAAGGTCTTCGGTGAAAATCAGGATCCTGAGCTTACGGTACTTACCGAC
>DFKI01000170.1 GCA_002373325.1 Treponema sp. UBA3649 | reverse complement strand
TCAGTTCTCAGTTCTCAGTTCTCTCTCCACTTTTCACTTTCCCCTTTATGTGCTAGAATCGGGGTATGGAAAACGCTGTTTATATTTTGGATTCTTACGGGCTCATCTACAGGGCTTATTTTGCTTTGATTTCACATCCGCTCTCGAACTCCGCCGGGGAGAACATTGGTGCGATGACGATTTTTTTCAAGAACCTTAAGGCCCTTATCGCGAAGGAAAAACCTGCTTTTCTGGCGGCTGCATTTGATTCACGCACTCCCACGTTCAGGCACGAGATGTATGCCGGGTACAAGGCGACAAGACAAAAAACTCCCGACGACCTTCATGCCCAGGTTCCATGGATTGAGGAGGTCCTTGAGGCGATGAAGATTCCTGTCCTGCGTGTGGACGGATTTGAAGCGGACGACGTGATTGCGACGGTTGCCAAAAGATGCGCGGATGAGAAGAGACCCTGCCGGATTCTGAGCGGTGACAAGGATCTTCTGCAGCTTGTGACCGACACTTGCCTTGAGATGCAGCCGGACAAATTCAACGGCGGATGGGAGACTGTCGGAATTGAGGAAGTGAGGGCAAAGTGGGGAATCGGACCCGAGAAGATTCTGGACTACCTTTCGCTCGTGGGAGACAGCGCTGACAATGTTCCCGGGGTCAAGGGAGTGGGAGACAAGACCGCCCTTAAGCTTTTGAATGAATACGGAAGCTTGGACGGAATCTATGAGCATGAGGTCGAAATCAAGGGGGCTGTCGGGGAGAAAATCCGCGGTGACAAAGAGAACGCATATTTTTCAAAGAAGCTGATTTCTCTCAGGGAGGATGTTCCTGTCGAGATTGATTTTGATGCGATGAGCACTTCGAATCTTGATTATGCGGCTGCCGGAAGACTTCTCATGGACAGGGAGATTTTTTCCGTGGCACGTTCTTTCCTTGAGAGCGGAGGAGTCTCAAAGGACGTCGTGAGCGGAATGGATGCGGCTGCGAAAAATGAGTCATCAAGGCTTGCTTCCCCGGATGAGGAGGAAAAGCCCGAGGTCAAAAAAAACGAGGGAAACTATAAGCCGTGCACGTCCCTTTCCGAACTTAGGTCCTTCGTGGATTCCCTGCTTTCTTCGGAGAGCAAAACCGTTGCGTTTGACACAGAGACCGACGGACTTAATCCTCTTGAGGCGCATCTTGTTGGGTTCAGCCTGAGCATGGAGTGTGGAAGCGGAATCTATGTGCCCGTGATTTTGAGCGGAGGAATGTTCGACGAGCCTGTGATTGAAAAGAAGGATTCCCTTTCTGAGCTCTCCCGCATTTTTGAATGTTCCGGGGCTACCGTGGTAATGCACAACGCAAAGTTTGACATGCACGTGCTTTCGACAGCCGGATACAAAAAAAGATTCTCATGCAGGCTTTGTGACACGATGATTGCCGCCTGGCTTTTGAGTCCCGACGCGATGGGAAAATCTCCGTATTCGCTTGAGTACCTTGGTGAGACCGTGCTTGGCCTTAAGGGACTTGAGTTCAAGGACGTGGTTCCTAAGGGACATACTTTCGCCGAGGTTCCCCTTGCGAGAGCTTTTCCCTATGCCGCCGAGGACGCTGATTTTACCTTGCAGCTCTGGAAAAAATATGAGATGCGACTTAAGGAAAAAAATCTTTGCGAGCTCTATTTCGGACTTGAGATGAAAGTTCTGCCGATTCTTTGCGAAATGGAGGAGAGGGGAATCCACCTGGACAAAAAATCTCTTTCCGACTACAGCGTGGAGCTTTCGGGGCAGATAAAAAATCTGGAGCAGAAAATCTATTCGCTTGCGGGACATGAGTTCAACATTGCGAGCACAAAGCAGCTTCAGACGGTCCTTTTTGAGGAGAGAGGGCTGGTTCCCGGAAAAAAGACCAAGAGCGGCTACAGCACCGACACAGAGGTTCTTGAGGAGCTTGTGCAGAGAACGACCGATCCCATGCCGGGAGCAATCCTTGAGTACAGGGGAGCGACGAAACTTCAGAGCACTTATGTTGAGACCCTTCCGACCCTTGCCGATTCTGCTGACCGCATACACACGTCATTTTTGCAGACCGGAACCGCGACAGGCCGTCTTTCTTCAAGGGATCCCAATCTTCAGAACATCCCCGTGCGCGATGATGCGGGAAGAAAAATCCGGAGCGCGTTCACAGCCGAAAAGGGAACCGTTTTGATTTCCGCCGACTATGCCCAGATTGAGCTCGTTGTCCTGGCACATCTTTCCGCCGACAAAAATCTTTGCGCCGCATTTATTGACGGAGTGGACGTTCATAAATCCACCGCGTCGCTCATTTACGGAATCAAGCCGGAGGATGTGACTCCTGAGATGAGACGTTTTGCCAAGACCGTGAACTTCGGAGTGATGTACGGAATGTCAGCTTTCAGGCTCGCCTCTGATTTGGGAATCTCACGTACCGAGGCAAAGAATTTCATTGACCAGTATTTTGCGACTTATGCCGGCGTGAAAAAATTCCTCAACTCCACCGTGGACTCCGCCAGAAAAAACGGATATGTGGAGACCATTCTCGGACGCAGAAGATTTATCCGTGGAATCAACAGCAGGAACAAAGTGGAGCAGAACGCAGCCGAAAGAATCGCAGTGAACACACCCATCCAGGGAAGCGCGGCTGACATCGTGAAAAAAGCGATGATTGACGTTCAAACTGCCATTGAGTCCGACCCTCACTTGTGCGGAAGACTCAGGATGCTCTTGCAGGTACACGACGAGCTGATTTTCGAGTGCGACGATTCGGACGGACTTCCTGAAAAAGCAGTTTCCCTTATCCGGGAGAAAATGGAGGGCGTAATCAAACTGGGCGTTCCCCTTCGGGTGAGCATTGAGAGCGGACTGAACTGGGGAGCCTTCCATTGATTGTCTGCGTTACGGGCCCCATGGCTGCGGGAAAAAATCTTGTCTCCAGTATTCTTGAGAAAAAGGGATTCGTCTCTTCTGACGCTGATTTGCTTGGTCACGAGGCGGTTGATGAGTGCTCCGGAAAGATTGTGGAGACATTTGGAAATCTAGCGAAGGAAAGGGGTGTGGAGCTCCTTGGCGATGACGGAAAAATCAGGAGACGGAACCTCGGGGCCATTTTGTTCTCGGATCCAAATCTCATAAAAAAGCAGGAGGAGATTGTCTATCCCGCGATACAAAAAAAAATCGATGATTTTCTTTCTATTAATAAGGGGCGTGACGTGGTTCTGAACGCGACCCTCCTTTACAAGCTTCCCGTCATAAAATCCGTGGACCTGGTGATTTTCGTCGATTCCCCCATGCCCCTGCGATTTTTGCGTGCCAGAAAAAGAGACGGAATGAAATCCTCCCAGATTTTGGACCGCTTCCGTGCCCAGAAAAATCTTTTTGCTAAATATGAAGCGACGGATGCCGATATTTTAAGAGTATGGAATATCGGCTCAGAGCGTGGTCTTGAAAAAAGGATCGGGCAAATTTTACAAAAGGCCGGTTGGGGATAAAAGTATGGAACAAAAAAGAACTTTGTGGATTCTGGTCTCGGCAGGCATTTTTCTCTGCTTTGTTTTCGGCACTGCTTTCATCGTGAGCGGGGCTACTTCCAAAAAAAATAAATCGTCGGTGGCAAAGGACAGCAACGCGGTCTGGGTGGCTCCCTTCGACGGCTCATCATCCGCTTCGGAAAATACTCCTCTTGTTTCACATGGATTCACACCCCGCACGGACGATTCCAACGAAGACAAGATTACGTCAGAGGCACAGGATCCGATTCCTTCCGATGTACCGGCACTTAGCACGGCTTTGGATCATCCCGAGGAGGGAGTTACCACGGCTTTTCTTTCCCCGGAGGACAGCGAAAAAACATCCGGCACCGCATCTTCGGCTGTCGAGACAAAATCAGCTGAGGACACGAAAGTCGCGTCTACCACAAAACCTGCGACCACGACATTCAGTCTGAGTGAGTCCGCCTCAACATCAGTCTCAAACGTCACGGCCCAGAACAAGGCTGCAGAGACGGCCATGAAAAAAACCGAGGAAGCTCATCAAGCACATTCCTCTCAGAAATCCAACGTGGCGAAAACTTTGGACGAGAGCACTCAGAAAAAGACTCCCGCAAAGACTGCCGTTGCAAAATCTGACACGGGAGTGAAAAAATCAAGCACGGCAAAATCAAGCTCAAGCGCAAAATCCTGGAACGAGGGACAGACACTCCCCGACAGATTCTGGGTTCAGGCCGCATCCTACTCAAGCAAGAAAAAAGCTGACGAGGCACGTGCCCTTTTGGACGAGAACAAGATTCAGTGCGAGGTCTTTACCTATGACGCGAGTGGAACACTTTACTACCGTGTGCGCGTGGGACCTTATCTGAACAAGGACGAGGCTGAGTACTGGAAAAAGCAGGTGGATTCCATCGAGCTCTTTGCCAACGCTGGAACCTACATCGTGAACTCATCCGCTCCGATCGCAAAAAAATAAGCGCTGATGAAAAAGACAAATGCCATGCGGATTCTCGACGGACTTAAAATCCCCTACGAGAGCCGCGAATATGATGACGACTGTGAGCATGAGCTTGAGCATGGAGCCGCTGGCAGGACTGCCGAAAAACTTGGTGTTGACCCCGGGACCGTTTTCAAGACAATCGTGATGAGGACCGAAAGCCGTGAGGTTGTGGTTTTCTGTCAGAGCTCGGTGCATGAAATCAATCTGAAAAAGGCAAGACAAGTCTCCGGTGCGAAAGAGGTAAGTCCCGTAAAGCAGGATGAGCTTCTTTCACTTACGGGATATGTCCGCGGCGGTTGTTCTCCTCTCGGCATGAAAAGAAAATACAGGACATTCATCGATTCATCCGCATTGAGCCATGATAAAATCTGTGTGAGCGCGGGTGTGAGGGGGGTGCAGCTCGTTCTTTCTCCTCAGGATTTGGTGAGAGCGTGTGAGGCCGAGACCGTCGATTTGGTTCTTGAGTGATTTTTTCCTGCTGGCGGATTATTGAAAAAAAAAGCCCCCTGCGACTGCAACTTGCACAGGGGACAAAATAGTCTTTCCCCCGAAGCCTGAGAGCTGATGGACTTTGGTTTCCCGGGGGATTTTTGTTTTATGTCAAATCATCTTCCTACATGGAAGTGTATCCGCCGTCAACAGGAAGGACGATTCCGGTCACGTAGGATGATGCGGGGGATGAGAGGAAGATGGCTGCCGTGTCAAGCTCACCCTCGTTTCCGTACCTGCTCAGGGGAATCATTGTCTGTGCGTTCTGCTGGAAGAAATCAGAGTCCAAAGTTTCCTTTGTGAGCGGAGAGTAGAAGTATCCCGGACAGATTGTGTTTACGGTGATGTTGTACTTTCCCCATTCTGCCGCAAGTCCCCTTGTCAAGTTCACGACTCCTCCCTTCGCCGCGTGGTATGGTGAGCATGGAGCCACTTTGTTTCCCACAAGTCCGTACATGGATGCTATGTTGATGATGCGTCCGTATTTCGCCGGAATCATCGCCTGTTTTGCGACCGCTCGTGCCATCCTGAATGTTCCGTAAAGGTCTATGTTGATTTCGTTGTAGAACTGGTCGTCCGTGATGTCCTCTGCAGGTGCTACGGCTCCTGTTCCCGCGTTGTTAATCAGTATGTCGATTCTTCCGAACTTGTCCATAATTGACTTGATCGCACCGTTTACGGCTTCCGTGTCGGTAATGTCACATCGGACTGCCATGGTCTCCACGCCGAAACTTTCCTTTATCTCTTTTGCGACTGAATCAATCAGCTCCTGTCTTCTTGCTATGGCCACGATTGACGCACCCTGATTGGCGAGAGCCTTTGCCATCTGCACTCCAAGTCCAGTTGAGCATCCGGTCACTACGGCTACCTGCCCCTTCAAATCAAAGTAAGATTTCATCTTGTACTCCTTTTGATCCGAAAGCGCCACATTCCCCTGCCTTCGCACCAATTTTTTCTACATTATATCACGTCTCGCCGGGGATTGCAAGTTCTGTTTACGGGATCTCATGTCAGTAGTTGGGAATTAGAAGTGTGTGTCATGGGGGAGTCAAAAAGTAAAAAAAATGTCATTATCGGGCTCGACACGATAATCCCTATTGAAAAGAGATTGCCGGGTCAAGCCCGGCAATGACATTCTATCATGTACGGCAATGACATTTTATCACGTGCGGCAATGACATTTTATCATGTACGGCAATGACATCTCACCGAGTATGGCGATGACATTTTATCAAGCCCGGTGAAGACATTTATTAGTTTTTAGACAATCTTCCCGGGTTGAAAAATCTGTGTTCCGATAATTTTTTACGCTATCTGGTAAATCCATCCTTCGGGAGCCTTTTCGGTGCCCATCTGGATTCCGGTAAGGGTCTCACGCAGCTTTCCGAGCACGGGTCCGATCGCGTCCATTCCGGCGGGAACATTGATTTCCGTGTCGTGGTCCACAATCTTTCCGATGGGAGAAATGACGGCGGCTGTTCCGCAAAGACCAATCTCGGCGAAATCCTTGAGCTCGCTCTTGTTGATCTTTCTCTCCTCCACCTCAATGTGCAGATACTCTTTCGCGACATGAAGCAGCGAGCGTCTTGTGATTGAGGGAAGGATGCTGTTTGACTTCGGCGTTACGAGCTTTCCGTCCTTCGTTACGAAAAGAATGTTGGCACCACCGGTCTCTTCTATATAAGTGTGGGTCGCGGGATCAGTGTAGATGTTCTCGGCGAATCCCTTTTTGTGCGCGTCCACGATGTTGTGAAGGCTCATGGCATAGTTGAGTCCAGCCTTGATGTCTCCGGTTCCGTGGGGAGCTGCGCGGTCCAAATCTGAGATGCGGACTGTAATCGGCTTCACTCCACCCTTGAAATAGGGACCTACCGGGGTAACGAGAATCCTGAACTGATACTCATCGGCGGGCTTAACACCAATGACGGCGTTTGATCCGAACATATACGGACGGATATAAAGGGTCGCTCCTGAGCCATAAGGCGGAACGAATTCGAGGTTGGCTTTAACGGTGTCAATGACGGCCTTGATAAATCTGTCTTTCGGGAAAACGGGCATCTCAAGTCTCTCGCAGGAATCCTTCATGCGGTCGGCGTTCAGGTCGGGACGGAAGCAGACGATTTTTCCATCCGATGTCGTATAAGCCTTGAGACCCTCGAAGCATGTCTGGGCATACTGCAATACGCCAGCACATTCTGAAATTGTCACAGTATGGTCGGAGGTAAGTTTGCCTTCATCCCATGCACCGTTCTTGAAATTGGAAACGAAGCTTTTGTTTGTCTCCATGTAACCGAAGGGCAGCGAGCCCCAGTCAAGATTTTTGCTTGCCATATCTTACACCTCTTTAAGTTGAAGCTTATTCCTTGCAGTATATCACGAATCAAAGATTAGTTCAAGGGAGAGAAAAACTGTGTACTCCGCATCCTATAGCAACACGAGCAGTACCGTTCCAATTCCCACTCTCCGACCGCTTTCTATTATAAGGAATGTTTGATTCTCCGTCAGAGGCATGGTAGATTCAAACTGAACTTCCACCGTCGCGTCTGAGCCGGGTTCTATGGAGCCTACAAATGACATAGTGCCAAGTGCATTAATACATCCGCTCATAACAAATTCGCTTAGGTTGGTTCCGTCACCGTCACCATAGAAATAAAAAGATGGACGATAGCCGGAGCTTATTGCATTAGATTTGCCGCCCTCTTCCCGTGTAAAAATATATATGTTCGCCTTGAAAATCTTATTATTCTTAAAATCATTCATGGAGCACAGCAGCATACCCCCTGTCAAGTCACTTTTGGACACCGTTGTTCCTATATTAATTCCAACATTTTCACCAGCATAAGCATAATCAACAGATCTCCTGAACACCTCCATTCCTTTGACTTTAACGTTGAAAACTTTACCATTGCCGATTATTTGAAGACTGTCATTCACATTAATTTTACCGCCCTTCACTTTTCCTGTGATAAGCGTATCGCCGCCGCCAATAGTGTAAACACTTTCTATGAGCATGAAAGTCTTGTCTATAGAAAAATAGTAATTTGCATCAGACGCAGGACTTTTATACACAAGCTCGTTTCCACATTTGTCCTTGAAACTGAAACTTGAAATCCGGTACACGCCCTGCTCAAGGCTCAGGGAGGAAAGATCCACAGTGTCGTTGAAAACCGCCACACCGTCATTCACGCTCTGGAATTTGACTGCCAGAGTTTTTTCCCTTGGCGAAGTGTCTTCCTCCCAATGATACACACCGTTAACATAACTCAAAATGCTGACCCTCACAAGATTGATTGTAAAATAATCCGCAGGACCGCTTTTGTCATCCTTCAGCTTCAGGTTAAGTTTCAGCATCTTGTCATTGTTAAAAGGAGTGTAATCTGAATTATCCGGTCTAGCGGGGAACTCACTTTGGAGAATCGGAATCAGCTGCATTCCGTTCATAAGTTCCACCTTAAATTGACTCGGCTCCAAGATTTCGGGCTTTACCGAGTCTGCCTGATCCGTAACCTGGTAAATCCATTTTTTTCCTGATGTCATGGTAATGTCTTTTCCGTCCACATTGCAGAAAAAATTCCTGTCAAGGCTTACGAGAATCTGTGAGAAGTCAGGCAGTTCCATTTCCTTTTTCGTCGAGATGGAAAGAAGTCTTGTACCCTCAAAAACAGGAGGATTGAAATACTTATTTAGGTTTGTTCCGTTTACGTTGTCGGAAATTGCGACATTTTTATAGATGCACTCCTCAACGCCCTGCTGATTTAGTCTTTTGTAGCCGTAATGCATCCGCTCAGTCTCATCAATGGGAGGAAAAAAATCCACATCCGAAACTCCTGAGGCTTTTAGCTCGTCAATCTCATCGGAAGTGTAGCATATTGACATGGGATCCATGTCGCTGTCGAAGATTACCTGTATGGAAGTGTCCTTCATGGTTCCGCTACCGGTAAGAATCGGTGAGTTTGAAAGAATCTGCGGTCGCTCGGCAATGACGGGCTCAAGGCACAGCTGCATTTCACTGCTTGGCTCTTTAAGGAATTCACATTTTGTCTCGGATTCGTCAACGGAAAAAAGTCTAAGATATGTTCCATTCGGTATTTCTTTTTTTGTGGCAGAGTCTACTATTTTCCATCTGATAAACTCCCAGTCGCTCACGGACTCGAAACTTACGGTGAAGACATCGGTGACTTTTTTTGAGGTCTCACCTCCCGCCGGTGATTTTACAACTCCACGGCCCTTAGGATAATCCACTCGTATTGTGTAGGATTCTGCATTCGCGTACGCAATCTGCTCCTCAATCTGATTCTTTATCTCAGCACCATTAAGGAAGTTCTCACATGAGCCAAGGCAAGCCCCCCCCCAAAAAACAAAAGTATAGTGGTTTTTATCATCCGCAAAATCTGTTTTTTCATGCCGAATTCCTCCTGTAAAATCATTTTTCCATGAAAACGCAAAATAATCCGAATGCGGATTAATGCTTTCCATATTGATAGGCTCAATTTCGAGTTTTATAAGTCCCTGACAGTGCCGGACTTGATTTCATGTCATTGCCGTGCACCGACACGGCAATCTCTTCCCAATAGGGATTATCGGGTCACGCCCGATAATGACAAGATTCTTTAAAAACTCGACTTTCGACCTAATAGCATTTCCCTATCATTATAACACAAAAGACCTGCCTTGTCATGCTTGGAGGGATTTTTTTTGCACGTCTTTATGCAATGTGAGATGCTGAAACACACGACTGTAGCTGGCGTGTAGCATGATGTTCATCCACATTCCCTCATTCCTCTTCACAAAATTCTCATAATCCGCTTGACAAATTATGTTTCTATTGATAGAATGTTACTATAAATAGTAATCTTAAAGCAAGCAGAGAGGTCCAAAATGGCGAAGAGAACAGACAGCATATATATCAGCCTGCCGTCCGACAGATACACTCCTTTTTCACTCGCACGGAAAATCGGGGCGAAGGCAATCCTTGAGAGCGCAAGGTTCAACATGGGAAAGGAGCGGTACTCAATCCTTCTGGCGGAGGAGGCATTCAGGATTCTGCAGGACGACGAGGGAATCGCTTTCATTATTGACGGAAGACGGGTTCCTTTTACCCCGGAGACGGTTGCGTCATCGGACGGAGAGATTGAGATGATCGCGCCCGGAAGCAAAATTAAGCATGAATCCGACATTTTGGACGCGCTTCTTTATGTGGCCGGTGAGAACGAGCTTCCCCACAAGGAAATCCCGGTGCCCGCGAGCGGAATCGGTTATCTGAGCTATGAGTTTTGCGCGAGGTGCGACACAATCACCCTTGCCCCCCAGACCGACGAGCTTAAAATCCCCGAAAGCGAGTTCATTGCGGGGCATCTCTACATCGTGTTCGACCACTTTACCGAAAAGCTCCACGTCTTCGCGCTGAACTATACCGAGCATCAGATTGACCTGCAGAAGGCCGTGGACAATCTTCGGAAGAGACTCTGCGACATGGATTTCAGCTATCTTGAGCCGCCCGAGGATCCCAAGCCGTGCCGTGTGCTCACTGATTTGGAAAGGTCCAAGATTGAGTACATGGACAAGGTTGTCGCGCTTAAAAAAAGGATTGTCGCGGGAGACATCTTTCAGGCAGTCCCTTCCCGGAGATTGCAGCTTGAGTGCGAGACGGATGCCCTTGAGATTTACCGTCGCTTGAGGAGCGTGAATCCCTCGCCATACTTGGTCTATCTTGATTTCGGTGACCGGCAGCTTTTGGGCTCAAGTCCTGAGAGCTTGGTGCGTGCGAGAAACGGCGTGGCGTCAATCCGTCCGATCGCGGGAACGAGAAGGCGCGGAAAAAATGCGGCGGAGGACGAGCAGCTTAAATATGAGCTTTTGTCCGACCCGAAGGAAAAATCCGAGCACCTCATGCTTGTTGATTTGGCGCGTAATGATTTGGGACGTGTGTGCGAGAGCGGAAGCGTCAAAGTTACCCGCTACATGGACTGCGAGTATTTCAGTCATGTCATGCACCTGGTAAGCGACGTGGAGGGAAAAATCAGGAGCGGCTTCAAGCAGATTCAGGTCCTTCGCTCCGCATTCCCTGCCGGTACCGTAAGCGGATCCCCGAAAATCAGCGCGATTGAGATTCTGAGCCAGCTTGAGAAAGTGAAGAGACGCTTCTACGCTGGTGCCATCGGATATCTTCAGGCAAACGGCGACCTTGATTTCTGCATCGGAATCCGCTGCACGTTGAAGCAGGGAAACACATGGACCTTGCAGGCGGGAGGCGGAATAGTCTACGACAGCACACCTGAGAGGGAATGGGAGGAGACCAACGAGAAGCTTGGCGCGTTGAGGGCTGTTATTCAGGGATGTTGAGAGGTGAAAACTGAAAGGTAAAAAATTTGGTGGCAAGCGGATTTATCTGCGTTTAGTCGTGATCAAGTCCGCTTGTTTTTTTTGTTCGCTCCAATTTCGATTTTTAGGAAACAATGTCTTTCCCGCGCACCGACGCTTATGTCATTCCCGCGCACCGACGCGGGAATCTCTTGCACAAAGGATTGACGAAGCTCTCACTCAGCGACAAGATGAATCAGCTGCGAGTTGAAGTCACCCCAGAGACGCGGAGCCATGAATCCTCCGTTCATAAGTGTGAGCCCCGACCAGATTCCCTCGTCGCTCGTTTTGCCAAGGCTGTCCTCAATCGTAATCCTGTAGCGCAAATCGGGATTGAGTCCCTTCACCATGACGCGGCGGGCATGGAAGTTCGGATGGTTCAAAACTTGAACGAGTGTAATCAGGGCCTCCTTTTTGTCGCCGCTCACGACCTCCCATGCGTCCCACTCATGGTTCTGTGAGTAACTTGCGATCCTCCAGTAGTCCCCCGTCCTCACAAGCGGATTATATTTTTTGTACATGCTGATCTGCTCTGGAATCTGCTTCCGGTCCTCGGCTGAAAGTTTCGTTATGTCAAGCTCGTATCCGAATGTTCCGGCAAGAGCGACGAATCCGCGTGTCCTGAAAGGCGTCACCCTTCCTATGGCGTGGTTGGGACAGACGCTGACATGTGCTCCCATCGTGGAAAGAGGATAGACGAGCGACGTTCCCTCCTGAATCTCAAGACGCTCGATGGCATCCGTGTCGTCGCTGCACCAAATCTGCGGGCTGTAGTAGAGCATTCCCGCGTCAAATCTTGCTCCTCCTCCCGAGCAGTTCTCAAGAAGCAGGTGAGGGAATTCTTTTGTGAGCCTGTCCTGAAGCTCGTATACCCCAAGGACATATCTGTGGTAGATTTCCCCGGCCCTCTCATTTTGGAAAACGACGGAGCCCACGTCCGCAAGAGGCCTGTTCATGTCCCACTTCACGTACTCAATGTTCGCGCTCTCAAGGATTTTTTTGAGCTGACCGAATGTGTAGTCCCTTACTTCCTTGCGGCTGAAATCAAGGACGTACTGTTTTCTTGCAAGTCCCGCGGTCCTGTCCTGAACTTTGAGCGCCCAGTCCGGGTGTGCCCTGTACAAATCGCTGTCGGGTGAAATCATCTCGGGCTCGAACCAGATTCCGAATTTCATTCCGAGTTCATTCACCTTGTCCACGAGATTTTTTAGTCCGCCCGAAAGTTTTTTCTCGTTCACAATCCAGTCGCCCAAGGAACATTCGTCGTTGTCGCGCTTTCCGAACCAGCCGTCGTCCATCACGAGCATCTCGATTCCGTCCTTGCTTGCCTCCCGCGCTATGTCAAGAAGTTTTTCCGTGTTGAAGTCGAAGTAGGTGGCCTCCCAGTTGTTGATCAGGATGGGGCGCATCTTGTCCCTGTACTCACCGCGAATGAGGTGATTGCGGAAAAGATTGTGGAAATGATGGCTCATGCAGTTGAGTCCGTCCGCCGTGTAGACGATGATTGCCTCGGGTGCCTGGAATGATTCTCCGCCCTCAAGGTTCCAGCTGAATCCCTCGCCGTTGATTCCGACCTGCGCGCGTACCGTGTCGAACTGATCGAGCGATGCCTGGGAGATGAAGTTGCCGCTGTAGATGAAGCTGAATCCGTAGACCTCACCTGAATCGTAATCCGCATTGTGTTCCGCGAGCGCCATGAAGCTGTGCTCCTGATGCGATGTTTCCCCCCTGAGCGATGAGACCCCGGATTTTCCATGGAAGAGCGGAGTACGGTCTATGTGCCTTTCCCTTGCCCATGAGCCGTGGAGGGTAATCAGGTCGTAGCCGGAGTTTTCCATGTCAAGGCTTGCCGAATAGATTTTCTCAATCCGCAAAGGAGACTTGCCTTTGTTCGTGAGTTTTACGCTCCGGGCCACCGCGTCGATTCCTTGGAACACAGTATAATAGAGGAAAACCTCAAGGTTCAGGACCTCATCCACGCACTTTATCTCAAGCGTCATGCAGTCGTCCACGGTTCCCCATGTCGCGGGAAGTCCTTCGAGAGCAGGTTTTCCCCTTGTGATTTTATGGGACTCATAGCTCAGGTTCACGGCGCTTTGTCCGAGCTGATTTTTTACGACGAGAGCGCTCTCACGAAAATCCCCGATTCCTCCGCAGGGATATTCCCAACGCAAAGCATCATAGAAGGAGAGCCTGTCCCTGTCGTTTTTTGAGGGAACGTGCGGGTACTCGTCAATCTTCAGAAGATGGGGAAGAGCGTCATCAATGGAAAGTTTTTTTCCGTAATGAACGTGGGCGAGAAAATTCTCCTTGTCCACAACTGCCATGTAATATCCGGCATTTTCCGTCTCAAGCGCAAACACGCGGTTTTTTTCGTTAAAAGAAATGTTCATGCAATCATTATATTACAGCATGGGAAAAAAGAAAAGGGATGAGCTCGAATGAACTAAAATTTACTTTACCTCAGAGACAGTTTCCTCGAAGGATTTTTCCACGGTCTCAGCAATTTCGGGCAGATTCAGCGGCTTTTTGAAAAAGTTTGCAATTCCGAGCTTGTGACATTCCTCCTCCGTCCTGGGATCGCTCAGGGCCGTCACCACGATGATGAAGGGTTTTCCGAACGCGTCGCTCTGCTTGATGTGCCTGCAAAGCTTAAGTCCGTCTATTCCGGGAAGGTCCAAGTCCAGGATGAGGCATTTCGGTTGTTTCTGCACAAGCTGGGTTCCAGCCTCAAATCCGTCGAAAGCCTGGTAAATCTGCATGGATTCGTTTCGTTTTTTGAGAAACTGGCAGATTACGTCATTCAGCGCAGTGTCATCGTCCACTATGAGAAGGGTCTTCGGCTCCACCACGATTTTGCTCTCGCACTGATCCAAAAGCTCCTGGGGAACTTTTATGCTCCTTTTTTCCATGAATTCGAGGAGATCCTCTGGATAGACCCTGAACTGTCCGCCCGGAGTTTTAAAAGCCTTGAGAAAATTGCTTCGGATCCAGTTTATGGCGGTCTGATTGACTACACCGCAGAGATTCGCAACTTCAAGAGCGCTGTACACAACCGGTTTTTTATCGCCTGACTTTGCCATGACCGTTCACCTCCTACGCAGACTGTTCTGATTCTACCACTTTTCAGTGAAAAAATCTAGAGTTTTTTGACAATTTTGACATTTTGACTTTTTTATCCCGCACATAGTCTCTGCCAATCAGTTTTTCTCAGCCTTAGAAAGAGCCTTCTCGTAGTTCCTCTTTTTCTCATCATCCGCAGCCCTGTACAAAATGGCCCTGTTTCCGATGATTCTCACCAGAGTCGCACGGCAACGTTCCGCAAGTGTCTCGCTGAGCTCCCTCTTTTCGTCCTTAAATTCGTTGAAGCAGACTTTTATGAGCTCGTGGGCATTGAGCTGGGAGTCCGTCATCTGCACGACACCCTCGCTGAGTCCCGCCCCTCCGATTATCACGACCGGTTCCAGACTGTGCGCCGCCTTCTCAAGTATTTTCCTTTGTTTGCTGTTCAGTTCAATCATGTGGAATATTCTACCGATATGCGCCCTTTTGTGCAAGGGAGGGGAAACTGAGAACTGAGGATTGAGAACTGAGAGTAGAAATCCTGAAACGAGTTCAGGATGCCATTTTGATTATTGGACCGGCCAACTTCCAAGTGTTATAAGGGCACTTCGAGGTTCCCATAAAGATGTTGGAAAAAATTACTTCAAAGCATGACAAAGCAATACTTTTGCGTTATAATGATAGAAAAATGATTTTACAGGGAGAAGGCGGCATGAAAAAACAGATTTTGCGGATGATAAAAACCACTATACTTTTGTTTTTTGGGGGGGGGCTTGCCTTGGCTCATGTGAGAACTTCCTTAATGGTGCTGAGATAAAGAATCAGATTGAGGAGCAGATTGCGTNNGGGGGGGGGGGCTTGCTGTTTGGGCTGGCATCCTGCGAGAACTTTCTCGATAACGGCGATATAAAAAAAGAGATTGACGAATACATAGAGATAGCAAATTCAAGTCCGATAACCTATTTTGTGACAGCAGAAGAAGGATCCGGTACCGCAACGCCGGATCAGGTCAAGGTAAAAAAGAAAGAGACATTCGACCTCCGTTTTAAGCCATCCGGCGACTGGAAATTCATCCGCTGGGAAGCAATTAATAAATCAACTGGAGAGATTGTAGAAAACGCAATCAAGTTTGAAAATCCCGACCAGACGGAAACCAAGGCACAGGTAATAAATCCGGGGGAAGGACTTCTGATTCACGCTAAATGCGTACAGATTCCGACAATCATAGATTACGAGCCACAAAAATCCGCAAATGCTAATCAGCCAATAATAGTAAAATTCAACATGCCTGTAGAAGCTGCAGAAACAGATTCTTCTGCTTCTCTTTTTAATTTTCAGAAGAATATCAGCCTGACCTGTAACGATGATGATTTAAGCTATTGTTTTGAGACACCTGTTTTTAATTCCGATAAAACTGAACTTACTATTGTTCCAAAAACTACTACAGAAGACGGAGTTTTGTTAAAGAAATATATGACCGATCCGGAAAAGAACCTGAGTTTAGCAACAATTCAGCTTACTTTTTCTTCTGAACTTCTTATTCAAAGTGGAGACCTGCAGCTACCAGTTGATAATCCGACAATATATGTTAATTATCTCCCTACAGTTGAAACTACACCACCACAAAAAAAGGCACTTGTAGTTACAAGAAATGCAGGCATTTCTATTGAAAATGGTGAAAGCTTTGCTGACGAAATATTTCATACAGAATATATCATAAATAAAAAAGAAGATGTTTCGGTTGATACTTATGAGGACCTGGTTTTACAAAATGCCTGTAATGGAACTTTTTATATCTATGGAAGATATTTTGATGAAGGAAGTGGAATAAAAAATGTTGTTGTAGAAGAAACTTTTTTGCGATCACAATTGGGGGAAAGTTACAGTCCTAAAGTTTTGACTTTCTCTTATGACCAGTCTTCAGAGAATACAACATTTCAAACAATTAATGGTGATACATATTTTCTTATAAAACATACTTTATCTGGTGAAGATGGTATTTACAATATTACAGTAAGTGTAAGGGATGAATGTAACAACAAATCTGATACAACTTACAACATTATCAGAAAAACTAATATGGGATGTGTTAGTCTTTATAAAAATGGTTCAGATTACAAAAAATTACAAGTTTCATTTATTGGCTTGAATGAAATTGATGGGCCTCGAACTGTATATAATGGAGTTTTTTATCCTGTAAATACTGTGACTTTTACACTAAATTATTTAAAAACAGACAATCAATATGGTGAAGTAACCAAGACTTCGCCAGATCAAATCTATGGTAACCCGATTCCTGAAGAGTGTTTTTATGATTTTACAGTAGATGATATAAATGTAATTCCAGGTTCAAGTATAAAGCTTATCTGCACTGATTTTATTGGTAACAATTTTGAATTAACAATAGATTTTCCAGAAACTAATAAGAAAATATTGCTTGATATTCAAAAGAAGTCAACTTATGCAGATATAACTTGTCTTGACGAAAATGGACATGAAATATACGATGCATTTTTACTTAGAAAAGCTAATTCTAACGGTACAGAGACAAAACTATATAGAGGTCAACGGAAAATTGAGCCTGGTTATACTTATAGAATTGGAATTAACACTGTTATTCTTGATGATTATTTATTGAAGTTCGAAGATTTATCAGATTCACTTGCCCCTGTTCAGATTGAAGATGTGAAAATTCAAAAATCAAAGAATGAAGGATATTTTACAGTTACAGTTTGTCTTGCTGAGGATACATGGGTAAACAACAGTGCTGTATATCTTAGTTATGGATATTTTGCATCTGAAAAAATATCTGTACCTTCAGGGGTTACAACTATTTCCTTTGAACAATATAATTTTAGGCTTTATTCTGATTTTACAATAAGAGCTTATGCTATCTGTAATAACCAGCGAACTCCGGAAAGTTCATGGCCTATCACTGCTGTTAGTCCTGCTGATCCAGATTATGATAATAGTGCACCATACATTGATTCAATAGTTCCCCATGGAGATTATTTTGATTTTAAAATCAAAGATGATGGCACAGGAATTAAAAAGGCAAATATTAGAGTTGTAAACAAAAAAATTAATCTGGATAAAAATTATTCTTTAAATGGTAGTAATTCCTACACCTGTTCAATTCCAGTCTGGTATTTGTTACCTTCTACGACAAATGCTTCTCTTCTGTATCTTGATTTTGAAGACAATGCAAATAATAAAAAGTCAACAGAAACAGACATTTTTGATGCACATGGAATTGAAAATCTTGTAGATCAGAGATTCTATAGAAATACTGATGGTAATCTTTGTATTGAGTTTGATCATCATGGATTTCTAAAAGATTATTGCTTTACATTCAAGACAAGCTTAAATCAAAATCGTAATGGCAAGATTGGTTTTGAAAGTATTTTTGATTCAGATGGTAGTTTAGAAGGTTCTGATTTAGAACTTGATTGTATTTATTCTCATAAGAACACTGCAGAGTATTATCGAGTTATAATCAGCAAAGATGAAATGCCTGTAAATTCTTTTGTGAAAGTTGTTAAATTTTTACCAACTAGTTACTTAAATGATGGTTATTATTTACCACCTGTGTATTTTTACAATAATACACCAGGTTCTGGTGAAAATGATTTTATTATTCCAAATGGTTCATCAAAAGAGTCCCTTGTTATAAATTCTGATGCACCTGTCTTTGTACATACAGTGGTAACTTCAATACCATATGATGAATGTAAAGAATGGGAAGCAAGTGAATGGTTATACTATAAGGAAGAGTTTGGTCATAAAATCCTGGACTTCAGTCCAACTTCTTCTCCAAAAGTCTACAACATCCCTGTCAGCGAAATAGAGAAGGGAAAATGCTACGTAGTAATAGCCCACTATTCCGATAACCACGTTCTTGTAAGCGACGTTATGGTAAAGTAAAAAAAATTGATTCCCGCGGGTAACAGAAGTTGCCCGCTATTCCGTGCGAGAGAAAAAGGAGTGTATCTGTCGGACGGCAGGCTGATATATATGCTGTCTGTTCTCTTTGTCAAGTGGATTATAAGAATTTTGTGAAGAGGAGTTAGGAATGAGAACGGAGAACTGAGAACTGAGGAGTCAGGAGGGATCACTGCTGTTTAACAAACCAATCTTTATGTACTTTTTCATAAGTTCATATATATCATTTTTCTTGTCACCATCTCGGCGGATTCCAACGGCAACTACGATTACTTCGATTTCAGTTTTTTTTACTTGATAAATAATTCGATATCGTTGACCAACAGACCGAATTGAGCGATAATCTTGAAGATTGCCCTTTAATGGCTTTCCGACTTTTAACGGCTCTGTTTTTAAAAGCTCAATCTTTTCAAGAATTTGTTGTTGCGATTTGCCATCAAGCTTGGCAATGAATTCCGAAGCGATTTGTGTTAATTTTATTGAGTACATAAAAGCCCCGCCTTAAAATCTTCAAAATCAACAAGTTTGTTTTCTTTGGCTTGCTGAATTCCAACGGCCAGGTCTTTTGTCAATTGTTCATCCGCAAGAATTTCCAAGGTTTCCTGAATGCACTCATAGGTATCCCAGCGAAGCAGTGCGAACACTTCCTTTCCGTGATTTGTTATTGAAATTGTGTCCTCATAATCCATTGTGTCTTCAAGCGATGTAATTTTTTTCCGCGCTTCGGTAATTGTCATCTCAGAAACCATATAAATCTCCTTTTGTCTGAATTATACAATATTTTGTACAAATTTTCAAGCAGAAAGTCAGGAGTTAGGAATGAGAACTGAAAATTGAGAACGGAGAATTGAGAATTGAGGAATGAGGAAAAAACTCTCACCTCTCAACTCTCACCTCTCAACTTTCTCCTCCCTTTACTATTGCGTGAAACTTCTGTATAATGGAGGAAATCAAAACGGGGGACGAAATATGGATTACGCGGAACTTTTTAAGGGCATGAAGATTGCCAGGTCTTACAAGGGTGTGGAGAACAACAATCCAATCATCGAGCAGCATTACGGGGCGGATCCATACGCGCTGGTCTACGGTGACACGGTTTATTTTTACATGACCGCCGACGCTTACGAAAGGGATGACGCGGGTGAGATTAAGGAAAACACATACTCAAAAATCCGGAGCATTTACGTGGTCTCGACCAAGGACATGGTGAACTTTACCGACCACGGGGAGATACACATCGCTGGGGAGAACGGAGCCGCCAAATGGGCAGCGAACTCATGGGCTCCTGCTGCGGCATGGAAGATGGTGGACGGAAAGCCGAAGTTTTTCCTCTATTTTGCTGACAACGGGGGCGGAATCGGGGTAGTTACATCGGACAGTCCTACGGGTCCCTTTGTTGACGAGCTGGGCCACGGTCTTATAAGGCGCGACATGGAGAACTGCGGGAACGTTGAGTGGCTTTTTGATCCTGCCGTTCTCATGGACGATGACGGAAAGGCATACATCTATTTCGGAGGGGGAGTGCCCAAGGGAAAAATCTCGCATCCCATGACGGCAAGGTGCGCCCGGCTTGGGGATGACATGATGAGCCTTGTGGACGTTCCCAAGGTGATTGACGCTCCCTATCTTTTCGAGGACTCTGGAATCCACAAGTATAATGGAAGATATTTTTACACTTACTGCTGCAATTTCAGCGTGGACAAGGACGGAAGCGAAAAATACGGCATCTCAAACGGAGAGATTTGCGTGATGGAGAGCGAGAATCCTCTGGGACCCTTTACGTTCAAGGAAAGAATCCTGCGGAATCCTGAGTATTACTGGGGCGTGGGAGGAAACAATCACCATGCCGTGTTCAAGTTCAAGGATCAGTGGTATATCACTTACCATTCAAGGATGCTTGAGAAGGAGATGGGAATCCTCAAGGGATACCGTTCCACTAGCATTGATGAGTTTGAGATGGAAAAGGACGGCACGATCGGCGACATCAAGATGACCAGAAACGCGCGGGCACAGGTGGGAAATCTGAGTCCTTATGAAAAGATAAACGCAGCGACCTTTGCCGTGATGGGCGGGGTGGACACGGCTCCGGCTGATGAGACTAGCAGAAAGTACGGATGCGGGAATCTGCTTCTCACTTCAATCAGCGACGGAGATTTCGTAAAGCTTCAGGGGCTTGATTTTGGTTCAGGCGGCGCGAATGTGGTCAGGGCGAGCGTGAGGACAAACGGCAGCGAGGGAGTAATCCGTGTGAGCGCAAAATCCCTTGACTCCGAGGCCGTTGCCTACATCCCGGTGAAATCCGACGGAAATGACGTGACCGTGTGTTGTGCCGAGCTTGACGCGACCTTGAAGGGTGTGCTTGACGTGTACTTCACTTTTTCCGGCGAGGGATACGAAATCCTTGACTGGGTTTTTGAGAGATAGAACATCCCTAAAATGACTTGACACCCTATTCAGTAGGGTGTATATTGTATTTATGACAAGAGAATTCATCATTACAAAAGAATTTGACCGTGCTTGGAAAGAACTTGGATTGAATGATGATGATTTAGGCGAGTTGGAAATATATCTCTGCAAGAATCCTGATTGCGGCGATACTCTCGAAGGAACCGGCGGGGTAAAAAAATTCCGGTGGGCTTTGGAAGGTCGTGGCAAAAGTGGCGGGGCAAGAATTGTTTACCTAGACATAGTTTTTGCCGAGCATATTTATTTGCTTACGGCCTTTCCCAAGAATGAGAAGGCGAATCTAAGCAAACAAGAGCGGAATCAAATGAAAACAATTGTAACGGCAATCAAAAAAGCCGAAAAGGAGGTTCAGGATGGCGGAAAATAAAGCGTTTGAAAGCATTATGAAAGGTCTCTCGGAAAGTCTTGAATACGCAAAAGGGGACGATTCAAAGGCAAGAAAAATGACTGTTACCGTTGCGGAGCTTCCTCAATATCATGATAAGGAAATCAAGCAAATACGAGAAGATTTGAGCCTTACACAAAAAAATTTTGCCTTTGTCCTTGGAGTGTCAACAAAAACTGTTGAGGCCTGGGAATCCGGCAGAAATGTTCCGCAGGGAATCGCACAAAGATTTCTTCAAATACTTCAGACCGGTGGAAAAAAAATGCTGCAGGATTATAATGTAGTTGCTGTGACGGTGTAGGTCTTATAAATCTCAGGAGGTGAAATATGAGGAAGGCGTTTTTTATTTCGGTGATTCTTGCGATGTGCGTGCCGGTGATGTTCGCGCAGGAAAAGGACATGGACTATTATCTCTACCGTGGAAAGGAGACTTTCAGCATCGTGCACGGAATGTTCGGAGTGATTGCCCGCGATGATGTTCCTGTCTACAAGGACATGACGCATGAGTTCGGCGAGGAGCCAATCTTTTTTATGAAAAAAAATGACGTGGTGAATTTCCTGCGTGTCTCCAAGGACTCATGGCAGTACAAGGCCGGGGACAATTTTCACCGCTGGAAGATTGAGACGCAAATTGATTTCAGGGAGGGATGGATTTCCGGCCATGACGTTATCCTTATCTCGAACAGCCGCAATTTTGTTCCCTTATACAGGCAGGGAAACTCATATTTTTATATAAACGGCGGGGCGTTCTATGACGGTAAATTCCAGCCTCCATTCACACGCCTGGTGACGGGATCGGCCAAGGGAGGAAAGGGCTACTGGAACGGCGGAGTTGAGTACATGGAGCTCGGAAGCGGGGACACGCCCTTTTACACCGAGTATGACAATCCGCACTACGAGGACAAAATCAACGTGCTCAAGTGGGACGAGGAAGCGGGAAATTTCGTGAGCCAGGTAATCAACACTTCCCGCGATCCATCAGACTGGCGGTACGTGGAGGAGTCTTCTTTCTGCTCCGAGAATGATGCGATTCTTACCACACGGGAAAGCTTCAAGTCCGAGGAGTATTACGCGCTGATCCGTGCCATCGAGACAAAGGACATGGGGCTCCTTGAGAAAGTGATTGCGACGGGCTACAGGGCCGAGGTGATGGATGAGGATGAGAGTCCCTTGGTGCGCGCGGTAAAATGCAAGAACAAGGATGCCTTGAACAGGATGCTTGCAAGCGGATTTACGGACGCCGTTTTTGTTCCCGTACCTGAGTGGGATGATGTCGCGCAGATTTCCATAGACGAGTGGCAGAAGCGGAAATGAACCGGTATCTTTTCAAGCAGGCCTTTAAAATCACCATACCCATTTTCTTCGGGTACATCGCCATCGGAATCCCTTTCGGAATCAACATCGTTGCGGCGGGATATCCCTGGTGGATTGCTCCCTTGATGAGCATCATAATTTACGCGGGGGCGGGGCAGTACGTGGCCGTGGGACTTTTTGCGGCGGGACTCTCCATACCGCAGATTATGATAACCGAGCTTTTCGTGAACATACGCCACATTGTCTACGGACTTTCGCTCATCACCAAATTCAAAAAAGCGGGGAAGTGGAAGCCCTACCTGATTTTTGCCCTCACCGACGAGACCTACGCCATCCTTACCGGAGTTGATTTGCCGAAGGACGCTCCTGCAGGTCCCTTCTACGGATGCATCGCTCTTTTGAACCACATCTACTGGATTCTGGGAGGTGTAATCGGGGCGGTCGCGTGTACCGTGCTGCAGTATTTCCACATGGAGCAGTATCTTCAAGGAGTTGATTTTGCCCTCACTGCCATGTTCGTCGTGATTCTCATTGAGCAGATTAAAAAATCCAGGGACATCTTTCCTCCCGCCGTGGGATTTTTCACATGCGTCGCGGGCGTAATCCTTTGGAAACTCGGAATAGTTCCCACGAACAACATCATCCTTGTGGCCATTGCGCTTGGACTTGCGGCCATCGTTCTTGTGCGGGGCAGACAGTTCTTTGCTCAGACGGCGAAAAATATTTCGGAGGAAAAAAATGCTCAGTCTTAAAATGGCACTTCTCGCTTCCCTGTGCATAGCACTGGTGATTTTTTCGGAGCGTCTTTTCCCCTTCGCTCTTTTCAGCAGAAAGGATCCTCCTCCGCTCATCCGCTTCATTGAAAAATACATTCCCTCAATGGTAATCGCAATCCTCATCGTCTACTGCCTGAAGGACATGAGCTTTTCATCCTCACCATACGGAGTGCCTTATCTTGTGGGAGTCGGTGCCGCCGTTGTCCTGCATCTCACTCTGAAAAATCCCATGGTGAGCATCTTCGGAAGCACCATAATCTACATGATTCTCTCCCGGGTCCTGGGGTGAGGGAGGATTATTCTATCGGTAAATCGATTCCGAAATATGGACTTTCTGCTTGTACTTCCAGAATTTCTTTCAAAGGTTTGTCCGAATATTTGAATATTTTCTCACGATACTCGAAACGTTTATTTATATCGCTGATTTCTTCTCTTCGTTTTTTTGAAATTTCTAAGAATGATTCTTCTTTATCTATGCCAAGAAATCTACGATTCAATAGGCTCGCCGCAATTCCTGTTGTACTGGAGCCTGTGAACGGATCTAGAATCCAAGCATTTTCTTTAGTGGATGCTAAAATTATACGGGCAAGCAAGGGCAATGGCTTTTGCGTAGGATGCTTTCCACATGATTTTTCCCATTTCGCAATTGCAGGCAGACTCCACAAATCACGCATCTGAGTTCCACCGTTGATTTCTTTCATAAGCTCATAATTATAATAGTGCGTGATCTTTTTG
This sequence comes from Treponema sp. UBA3649, assembly GCA_002373325.1. Classification (GTDB taxonomy): domain Bacteria; phylum Spirochaetota; class Spirochaetia; order Treponematales; family Treponemataceae; genus Treponema_D. The sequence continues at coordinate 21,816 of DFKI01000170.1, read as the reverse complement.
TTTTTCCTTGCCCATAAAATGAATTCAGTTGAGTGTGTGAAAAACTTGCAGGAAAGATTGGGCGGCGGATTAGTCTTAGCCCAAGTAATGCAGTTGAGAATTCTGAAATTCAATTCATTAAGCATCTGAGCGACTGAAAAAATATTGTGGTAAGTTCCGCTTATCCAGATTGTGCCGTTTTCCTTTAATTTCTCACGGCAAAGACTTAACCATTTGTAATTAAACTCGTTGTCTTTTTCAAAGCCTTGAGATTTATCCCAGTCACCTTTATTTACAGAAACTTGTTTTCCGCTCTGAACAGAGATTCCTCCGTTAGAAAGAAAATATGGCGGATCAGCAAATATCATATCGAACTGAAAGTTGATATTCGGAAGTAATTCCAGGCAATCGCCTTTTGCTAGAGTAAAATCCTTATTTTCTGAGCGATACCATGCTTTTATTGAAATTTTTTTATTCCTTTTTTAAGTTAAACTCTGCTAAAATAGCATTCATAGAAAGCCATCTACCTTCTGCAGTTGGATAATTGCAATCCTCCTGGCCCCAAATCCATTTGTAAATTTTTAATAATTTTTCAGTTTCTATTCCAGTAATATTTTTTAGTTTCCGATTTATAATAACATTATCAGGCTCCAAACCATTACATACATCTAAAAGTCCGTAAATAATATTTTCAGTTTCTTTTTTATCAGCCTGATATTTTAATTTTAAATCTTCTAAAATTTCAGGATGAGAAATTAGCCATAGACCTTCATTGTCAGGAGAATAAATAAAAACCATAAAATCATTTCTTGAAAGTCTTCCCCAACTTCGTTTTCCTCCAGGTTTATTTATTACAATTTTTTCTCCGGTAGATAAGGTTTCAACTTCATATAGAAGATATGGAATATTCATCAATTCCATACGAAAAGTATTCTGTTCTGCATTTTTTATATTTAATGGAACAAGTTGTACATTATGATTAAATAAATTCTTTGCCATAAGAATTACGCTCCTTGTCTATAATTCTGATTTTACTCTTGAAAGGAACTCATCCAAATTTGCAAGATTGTATATACTTGGAATAAGAGAATATGCTTCACCCAATTTATTTTTTGCAGAAAGCCAACCTTGACCATCTGTAATCCACACGAATTCAAACTTTTCATACTGATTGATTTTGGGCGCAATATCTGTATAAGCACGGGCAACTTCGTTAAGTTTTGAACCGCCTCCGTTGTAAAAATTTGTTTCGATAAGGTATATTTTCTTTTTTGTCTGAATCACAAAATCAAAACGTTTCAAATCCTGACCAAGAGACTTTATTTCATCAAATTCTGTGCTGTTTACTTCTGACCGATATGGAATATCTGCGCCTTTGAATTTTAAGGCAACGGCTTTTGCCATGTTTTCGCCACCACGATTTTTTCTTGCATTTGTATCAAGTCCAACTTCTACGCCGAAAACATAATCTACGAGATTTGTAACATTTTTGTTTTTGAAAACCTCAGCAAGACCAGTCTGTTCAATGTAATCAATAACACCTTGCAAAGATGTAAAATAACTTTCAAGCAAAACAAATTCACCGTTTGCATTGAGAGTTTTCTTTTTGTCTTTTGTTCTTACAGCAAGAAGAATATCAAGAACTTCAAAAACTTTTGGATTCTCATCGTAAAGCTCTTTTATTGCTTTTCGCAAATCGTCTTTTCCAATCAGATAATTTAACTGATTAAGTTTCATCGCAATTTTATTTGTATTACGGATTACTTTTTCAAAGTCTGTAAAATAATCGAGGGTTGCGTTTGTTTCACTGAGTTGTGAGATGAACAAATCAAAATTCTTTTCCATATTAAAAAACTTCTCTCCTTCTTCTTGACTTTGTTTCAGTTTTCGCAGGTTTGTCTATAAAAATAAATGCATCAATATATTTTAATCCCATTAGTTTTGCAGCCTCAAGTCGGTGTTGTCCGTCTTTTAAATAAAAATCTTCATCCAAGGTTATTGGTTCCCATGCATTCTTGTGAAAATTATAAGCGATATTCTTTACTTCGTTTTGCGATATTTCATTACAAAAACTAAAGCGGGACTTGTCTATTTTTATCTTAGAAATTTCAAACTTTGGTAAAAAAATGCCATACTTAGAAAATGATTCTCGCTGAAAAGATTCAACAGGTATATATGCATCTTGCTTAAAAGAAGAAATTAAAAGTTCTGAAACATTTCCTCTTTTTCTTCCATTAGAGTTTATGGCTCTTTTTGCGTAAACTGTTTCGACCATAAAATCTTTATAAATTTCGTTGAAAAAATTGTCTTGTGCATCAACATTTTTTGGATCTGAATTACTTGCCAGAACCATCGCACCTTTATTAGAGATTTCCTTGATAAAATTTCCAAGTTCAATCTGTTCTTTATCTGTAAAACCATTTTCTGAATAAGAGGTAAATGAAGATGTCTGAGTAAGCGGTCGATATGGTGGGTCAATATAAACAAAAGTTCTTTCATCAATAAAATCTTTGCAATCTTTATAATCACCTGTCCTCATTTCTACATTTTGCAGCAACCGTGAACATTCTTTCAGATTTGACTCATCACATAAAAGTGGATTTTTTGCATTGTTGAAAGGCACGTTAAATTGACCTTTGGAATTCACTCTGTACAGACCATTAAAACATGTCTTATTCAAAAAAATAAAGAGGGCAGCTTTTTCTAGTTTTTCATCCTTGTTTTCGTTCATCTTTATTTCATTATATCTGTTGCGTTTTTTGTAAAAGAGATTCTTGTTTTCTTCCAGCGTTTGATTTTTATATCGAGACTGTAATTCTGAAAGTTGAATTATCATATCATCGCAATTGTCACGAATTTGTTCATACGTGTTAATAAGCTCTTTGTTTATGTCATTAATCAAAACTTCTTCCGGCATGGATTTTTGAAGCACATCAAACAACACTGCGCCACCGCCAACAAACGGCTCGCAGTATTTTTCAATGCGATTGGGATACCTTGTTCTTATTTCATCCAAGAGCTGGCTTTTCCCGCCAACCCATTTTATAAAAGGGTGTGCCAACATAACGAATATATTATATCCTATTTAAAGAAGTCTTTCTATAGCGAACATTGCATTAATTCGGCTTTTTGAGAAATCTCCCTTTATTTCAGGAAAACAAATTCCTCCAGCTCGCAGATTGTCCTCCAGTTGAAGAACATGCTCGTCCACTGGTCCTTGGGAAGGTCAATGTCCGCCTTGAAATAAATCGCGTGCCGTCCCGTGAGATTTTTTACGCGCGTCCTGTAGATTCCGTCCCCGAGTCCGATTTCCACGCATCCGATTTCCTCTTGGTCGCTGAACACATGGAGCTTTCCACGGCAACCGCAGCCTTTTGTCTTTACGGCAAGTTCCATTGTTTTTGTGGAGAAGTCCTTTCCGAAGTCAAAATACTTGTAGCCAATCTCGCATCCGTCCTTGATCTCTGCGACTGTGCGTGTGAACAGGTCCTTTTCGGTGACGAAGCAACCTCCTTTGAGCACACATGCAATCTCAGCTTTTGTCATGCGGTACGGATTCAGGCTCTCCTCAAATCCGAGGGATGTCATTTCCACAGGCGGTATGCTGCCGTCGGGGAGTATGTTGATTTTTTCAACGCACGCGCGCCGGGAAAAGATTGAGTTGTTGGTCATGCGGTGGTAGAAGATGTACCATTGTCCCTTTATGTTACAGATTGAGCCGTGGTTGTTTCCCCTGGGATAGTCAACTCCGTTGTCAATGATGTAGCCCCTGTAAGTGAAGGGACCGGTCGGGGATGTGGATGTGGCGTATGCAAGACGGCTTCCTGAGCGCGGAGAGTAGATGAGGTAATATGTGTTCCCGATTTTCCTTGGTGAGCTTGCCTCGTAGAATCTTATTTCCTCCGGGATTTCCTTTCTGTCGTCAATGACTCTTTTTTTCAGGCTTCCGGGAATGATGCGGTACATGGACTTTCCGTCAATCTCGTTCATGTTGGAGCCCTCGAATCCGTAGTAAACGTAGACCCTGCCGTCGTCATCAACCAGAACTCCCGGGTCGTTGTAGATTCCCTCGTCTCCCGCGTCCTCTGGGGCATATTCGTAGGTTGAAAGATATGTGAAAGGTCCTTCCGGTCTGTCGCTCACGCTCACGCATCCCTTTGCGCCCACGATGTATGTGTAAAGGTAGTACTTTCCGTCTTTTTCAACAACGTCGGGGGCATAAAGCTCATGGTCGGTGTGAGGCACGCTTGATGGATGGTCTGAGTCCGCACGAGTGTGAAAGATGTGACCGTGGCAAGTCCAGTTTGAAAGGTCGTCAACCGGTGCGCTCCATGCCTTGAGCTTGAAGTCGCAGAATTTGTCGATTCCGAACCTGTCATGCGACCCGTAGATATAAACCCTGTCCCCGAAGACCCTGGGCTCCCCGTCCGGAATATTTTCCCACAAAGGTAAAATCGGATTAGCCATTTTTTCCCCCTAGATAACTCTCAATTTCAAATTCTCACCTTTCAGTTTTCACCTTTCAGTTTTCAACTCGCTTTTGATTGCCTCAAGAAGCTCGCCGTAGTCTTCGAATGCCTTAAGGTCGGGGTTGTCCGCCTTGATTTTGTCGGTGCTCCGGAAAAGGAATCCCGCCTTGCTTGCACGGATCATCGCGAGGTCGTTGTGGCTGTCCCCGGATGCGATGGTGTCGTAGCCGATTGACTGGAGCGCCTTTACGGTCGTGAGCTTTGACTGGGGGCATCTCATCTTGAATCCCGTGATTTCCCCTGACGGCGCGACCTCAAGCGAGTTGCAGAAGATTGTGGGCCATCCGAGCTTTTTCATCAGCGGGGAGGCGAACTGTGTGAATGTGTCGCTGATTATGATTACCTGACCGATTGACCTGAGCTCGTCAAGGAATTCCTTTGCTCCGGGCATGGGATCAATTTTCGCGATGGTGTCCTGAATCTCCTTGAGTCCGAGTCCGTGTTCCTTTAAGATTCCGATTCTCCATTTCATCAGCTTGTCGTAATCGGGCTCGTCCCTTGTCGTCCTCTTGAGCTCTGGGATTCCCGAAGCCTCAGCGAACGCAATCCATATCTCCGGCACAAGAACGCCTTCCAAATCCAAACAGGTAATATACATGATTTTTTCCTCTTCTTTGAGTTGATTATATGAGGCTCAATTTCGAGTTTTATAAGTTCCTGTCATTGCCGGACTTGATCCGGCAATCCTTTTAGCAGATTACCGGGTCAAGCCCGATAATGACAAGATTCCCTAAAAAACTCGACTTTCGACCTATGAAAATATTCTACCATATAACACGGATTTGATAAAGGGGGAGATGAGCGGTGTGAGAGGTTAATTAAGTCAATCGTAGTTTTTGCGGTAGAGTCCTTCAATCGTTTTCACCTTTCACCTTTCACTTCCCGCGTCATGGCTTGATTAATGTTCCGAAATCTGATATAATACCCGCCATGTTAGAGTTGAGTGTACAAGCAAAATCTCCTGCGGCAATCAACACTGCCATCAAGAAAATCAAGGAAATGATTTCTTCTGGTTCTGTTGCCCGGACAAGTCCCATCCATATCACTCTTGGACCGGGAATCTACCGCGAGCTGGTGAAGTATAACCTTCCGAATCCCCTGCTTCTTGAGAGCGTGCCGGGAACGAAGGCTTCCGACTGTGTGATTCAGGCTGACAACTGCGAGGCTTTTCACCATGGGGCGGAGAACAGGGCCGTTTTTGTGCTTGGACCGAACACGACGAACGTAAAAATCAAGAACATTTCCATAATCAACCTGCACAACAAGACTCCGGATTCAGAGCTTGAGTTCATTCCGTCCGATTCTGCAGAGGCGCTTGTGTGGAGCAGCTTAAGCGGAACTCTTTTTGCCGACGGAGTGCGGATTGAGGGAAGACAGAACACTCTTTCCTTGAAGGGATTCTCATGGTTCAAGGACTGCCGCATTTCGGGCGACGTTGATTTTATCTACGGGGATGTGGACACTGCTTTTTTCGAGGAATGTGAGATTTATCTGAGGGATGACAACCGTGGTGATTTTCCTGGATATGCCGTGAAGCCTCAGGTTCTTGCCGGAAAGCCTGGATTTATTTTTATGAACAGCCGCTTTACCTGCGAGAAAAGAAAAAAGACCCGTGCCTTTGTTTGCCGCACCGACGGACTTGGAAAATCTGACTCTCCTAAAGGCTGGGATTCCATCGCGTTTGTGAACTGTTTTTTCAGCGAGAATTTTGACGGGGAGCTTGCCTGGGACGATGACATGCAGAAGGAAATCTACCCCAGGGGAAACGCAGAGACCGGAATCCGCGAGTACAATTCGAAGGTGGTCTCTAAGGGCGGAAAAGTTTCTGACGCTGACACTACCAGACGCAACATCAAGAGTTACCTTATGACCGAGGATGACTACTTTGCCCGCTATGCCAGCCGATTTTTAATCCTGCACGACACTCCTTTCGGTGAGATTGAGTGACGAGCGTTAAAACGAGCGTTCAGACGAGCGTGTGAACGAGCGTTTTGGCAAATGAGCGTTCAGACGAGCGTTCAGACAAACGTTTAGATAAACAAGATGTTTTTTGTCTTGACACACGGATTGATTTGTACTAAACTCTGAAAACATTCTTTATTGGTCAAGTTTTTGCCGGGCTGCGGGGCTTTTGATTCTGTGGCGGGCAATTTTTGGAGGTATGTATGATAAAGAGACTTTTGGTTTTGATGATGGTTCTTGCAATCGGTACCAGCGGTGTGTTTGCTGCGGGAAGCGGAAAATCCTTTGCTGTAGGTGCTCAGACCGGCTATCCCCTTGGCGGTGCATTGACTTTCAAGGTGGAGCAACTCCCCTGTGTTTTCGCTGCGAATTTTTACTCACGGTATGGAAAATCTGACATTGGCGTAACCGCAGACTGGTGGATTGGAAATTATCCGATTACAGGTCCATGGGGATGGTACTACGGTGTCGGAGTTTTTGGCGGCGTTGAAATCTACAATGATAATGATAATAGTAAGGACTACTTTGGTGCTGTATTTGGCCCCCGTATCTTTATAGGAACAAATGTCGTTCTTCTTGACGATTTCCTTGAAATCTTCCTTCAGGGGGGATGGGGACCGACATTTTGTATCTCAAATACAGGTTTTGCCCCTGATTTCGCAAGACCGATTGTTGAGCTTGGATTCAGATTCTGGTTCTAAAATCATCCTCTGACAGGTTTATTGTCCGGCCTTGGCTTAGTGTCATCGCCGGGCTTTTTTTTTGCCATTGCCATACTTGATTCCCTGTCATCGCCGCACTTGACTCATTGTCATTGCCGTACTTGATACGGCAATCCCATGGTGTATAGAGATTATCGGGTCTGGCCCGATAATGACAGCTGACCTTCCGATAATGACAACTGACCTTCCTATAATGACAGCTGACCTTCCTATAATGACAGTTGACCTTCCTATAATGACAGTTGACCTGCCCGGGAAACTCTCCTGAAAAAACTAAAGCCTCATTTTTTTTATTCCGATAGAGTAACAAGGGGTGTTGTCCGTGGTTTTAGGAATGACTGAAATCTTCGGGCGGCAAAATCTTTTAAGCGGGGTGGTGAAATGAACTACAATTCCTATGGCGGTTACAATACATACCGGGAAGTCGGCGTAAAAACGGCGAGTCAGGGAAAACTGGTCGTGATGCTTTATCAGGGGGCGGTCCTGCATCTGGAGGAAGCTCTTTCCATGATTGATTTTGACAACAAGATTGAGGCTTGCAACATCGAGAGTTTCGGAAAGCACATCCAGAGGGTTCAGGACATAATCACTGAGCTTCAGGTGAGCCTTGACATGGAGAAGGGCGGGGAAATCGCTCAGAACCTCATGGCTCTCTACATCTATTTCAACAAGGAGCTGCTCAATGCCGGAATCAAGCATGACCGTGAGAAAATCAAGTTCGTCCATGATTTGCTGGATCAGCTCAGGGACTCGTGGGAAAATGCCGCCAACACCCAGGCCAACAACGCGGTGAAGATGCCGGTGGACAGTCCGACAATCAGCATAACGGGATAAAAGGTGGGTAGAATGGTTGAAACAATTTCTCAAAAGGAACTTGACGAGCGGATGGCCATTTTGAGGCGTTTCCGTTCCTTACTGGAGCAGCAGAGGACTAAATTCCGTGAGTACCTCAAAGTGCTGGAGATGCAGGAAAGCAAGATAGCGTCACAGGACGTGGAGTCAATCAGGGCACACAGCGAGCTTGAGACACAGATTGTGGAGGGAATTGGCTCTCTTCAGAAAGTGATTGGTCCCATGCAGAAACTGTACTTGAGCGCGAGAAAGTCCACGTACAATCCGGCTGATATCGTCCCCATAGAAAAACTTCAGGATGATTTGACCCATTTGCAGACACAGGTTCTTGCCCAGAACGAGAGAAACAGGCAGCTCTTGAGGTCCGGCATGACTGAGCTTCGTGAGCAGATTGTGAGCATAAAGAATCCTTACCGTGCAAGGCAGTCTGTCTATGCGGAGCCGGAGGCAGGAAATCTCATCCAGATTGAGGCCTAGCGCATTAAACGGATGTCTGGCATGTCCATTGTCACCATCGGGCTGTTTGCGTCACCATCGGGCTGTTTGCGTCATTATCAGGCTGTTTGTGTCATTATCGGGCTGTTTGTGTCATTATCGGGCGCGACCCGATAATCCCTATGGGAAAGAGATTGCCGGATCAAGTCCGGCAATGACATGAAGACAGGTCTGGCAATGACATGGAGACAAGCGCGGCAATATATTTATAGAAAAAAATCAAATAATTCCAAAAATCTATCGACTAAACGCTTTTTTTTTCTTATATTATTATAAGCCGTGTTTTACTGCGGACGGGGACAAGTGCTTTCCGTTTTCATGGAGGATTCCCCGAATAAAAAGTACGCCTGAATGTTGCGGGCGGAGGTTATGATGAGCCAGGACAATGACAAGAAGGACAGGGATCCGATCGACCCGTATGATTTTTTCAAACTTTCTGTGGATGACAGCGACAAGGACGAAAAGCCAAAGCAACCGAAAAACGGCGGAAAGTTTCCTTTTTTTACCATTATATTCCTGATTGCGGCGGCGCTTCTGGTCATGAACATTTTCATGCGCTCCGAAACCGAGGGTGATTCAATCGAGTTCTCGGAGTTCCGTGAGAAAATCACCAGGCATGAGATTGACACCGTGATTCTGGGAGATTCCTATTTTATCGGTTACAAGGATGACGGAAGGGAGACTAAACCCGTGTCTGGTCTGGAATCAATTTTCCTGCGTCCGGCAAAAAGCGACAGAACCGAATTCAGGACCGTGGGAATCATGTCGGAGGAATTCCTTGAGTTTTTGAACCAGAGCGGAGTGAAATACCGGCGTGAGACAAGGCAGAACAGCATGCTTTTGCAGGTTTTGATTAACTGCATTCCCTTCATCATCCTGATTGCGGTCTACATTTTCCTTTTCCGGAAGATGAGCGGCGGGCTTGGCGGCATGGGTTCCGTTTTTGGACTCGGCGGCGGAAAGTCAAAGGCAGTGGACGAGGGCAAGATTAAGACCCGTTTTGCGGATGTCGCGGGAGTTGATGAGGCCAAGGAAGAGCTTGTCGAGGTCGTAGATTTCCTTAAGCAGCCCAAAAAATACACCGAGATTGGCGGTAAGATTCCCAAGGGAGTTCTTCTCGTGGGACCGCCCGGTACAGGTAAGACACTTTTGGCTCGTGCAGTCGCTGGTGAGGCGGGGGTTCCTTTCTTCAGGATTTCCGGTTCCGATTTTGTGGAGATGTTCGTCGGCGTGGGAGCGAGCCGTGTGCGCGATTTGTTCCGTACAGCACGTGAGAAGGCTCCATGCATCATTTTCATTGACGAGCTGGATGCCATCGGTAAGAGCCGCGTGAATAACCTTGGTGGAAACGATGAGCGCGAGCAGACTTTGAACCAGCTTCTTGTCGAGATGGACGGATTTGACAACGAGAAGGGACTGATTATCCTTGCCGCGACCAACCGCCCCGACATCCTGGATCCAGCGCTTCTGAGACCCGGAAGATTTGACCGACAGGTGGTTGTGGACAAACCCGACGTGAAGGGAAGGGAAGCAATCCTCAGAATCCATGCGAAGAACGTTAAGCTTGACTCCGACGTGGATTTCAACGGATTGGCGCTCGCAACCAGCGGACTTGCCGGAGCTGATTTGGCCAACATAGTAAACGAAGCCGCCCTGCTTGCCGTAAGAAACGGACGTAAGCTTGTCCTTATGAGCGATTTTGACGAGGCCATCGAAAAGACTCTCATCGGTCTTCAGAAAAAGAGCCGTGTCGTGAAGGAAAAGGAGCGTCACATCGTCGCCTACCATGAGACGGGACATGCCTTGGTAGCCGCGTTCACACCCGGAAGCGATCCCGTGCACAAGATTACGATTATCCCGCGCGGAATGGGAGCCCTGGGATATACCCTTCACAGAAGCGAGGACGAGTCGTTTATGAAGAGCCGATCTGAGCTTGTCGGTGAGGTGGACGTGCTTCTTGGAGGACGTGCGGCAGAAGAGCTTGTGTTCGGTGAAATCAGTACGGGTGCGTCAAACGACATTTCACGTGCGACCGCAATCCTGAAGAGCATGATTACCGACTACGGAATGAGCGAGAGGTTCAAGAACGTCACTTTGGGAAAATCCGGACGCGGATACGGCGGACCACAGGAGCCCGAGCTTGTACGAGAGTTCTCCGAGGATACCCAGCGTTACATCGACGATGAGATTGCCCGCATGATGGACGAGAGATACAATCATGTCCTTGATCTTTTGGGCAGCCACAAGGATTTGCTGGATGTAGTATCAAAGCTGCTTCTTGAGAAGGAGACCGTGGACGGAAAGGAGTTCGAGGAAATCATCAAGGCAGAGAGCCACTGTACAGAGCTTGCCGCCGTCGCTGGAAAAAAAGCCGACGAGGAGCATTACATCAACGCATCCGCCGTTTCATAAGAAAAGACCGGGGAAGATTGAATCCCGTTTATTTAAAATAGCTCGGGTATTTCGCCTGCACCTCCGCCACGTCTATGTGGGTTCTGTTTATGTGGTGCAGGAATTCCTCCCTTGTCTTTTTCACGTCCTTTTTCCTTATGGCCTCAAGAATCGAGCGGTGCTCCTTTATGATTCTGTTCGCGTTGGAGCTTTGAAGGCTCAATGTGCGGAATCTGTTGTGGTGGATGTTCATCAGCTGCACTGTGTAGTAGCAGAGCATTTTGTCCGAAATCTGGTACATGGCACGGTGGAAGGCATTGTCGAATTCCATGAATTTGCCGTAGTTCTGCTTTTTGAAATAAAACTCCTGCAGGACGATATTCTCCTCCAAAGCGTCTATGTCCTTCGGCCCCGCCTTTTCACAGACTTCCTCAGTAACAGCGGACTCAATGTTCGCGCGGATAAAACATGCCTCATCCACAAGCTTCATGTCAATCAGACTGACAAGACTTCCTCTCTGCGGAAGAATCTCTACTATCCTTGTTTTGGCGAGTTCCTGCAATGCCTCATGCACAGGTGTCCTTGAGATGGAGAGGTTTGACGCTATCTCCTGCTCGCTTATCATGCTTCCTGGTTTCAGCTCAAGATTCTCTATGTTTTCCTTGATGACCCTGAGCGCATAGTCATGGTTTGATTCTCTGCCACTTTTTTCCGTTATCTTCATGCAGACAGAATAACCTTGATTTTTTTACTTGTCAACTAGTGTACTAGTTTTATTTTCTCAGAAAAAAATTTTTGTAAAAAATGAAAATTTTCCTTGACAAGCCGGGGAATTGGTGAGAGAATGTTAGTTGAAGAGTAGGATACTAGTATACAAGTATCCCGCGACAGGAACCTAAAAAAGTGGAGACAGGCTTCTATGATTACAAAACAGGCTTTCATGCGCTACATGAAAAAGAACTGGCAGTATTACGCAATGATGCTGCTTCCCATTGTCTATTACCTGGTGATTCGGTATGTCCCGATGCTGGGCAATATCATCGCATTCCGCCGCTATCGTGCAGGCCACAGTATTTTTGGTGACGAGTGGAGCGGACTTAAATATTTCAGGCAGTTCATAGGCGACAAGACTTTCTGGAGGGCATTCAAAAACACTCTCGTCCTCAACATCGCATATCTGATCTTCCGCTTTCCGTTGACGCTTCTTTTTGCGCTTCTTCTCAATGAAATCAGGAACCGGACGGCGAAAAAACTTGTGCAGACCGTCTCCTATCTTCCGCACTTCATTTCCATGATTATCGTTACCGGAATGATCCGCGAGCTTGTGTCCACGACAGGTCCCTTGAATGCGCTTCTGAAACTTTTCGGAAAGGAGCCGATTTCCTTTATCGCAAGTCCCGAGTGGTTCGTCCCGATTTTCGTAATCTCCGGAATCTGGCAGAGCCTTGGATGGGGAACGATTCTTTACCTTGCGGCCATCTCAGGAATCGATCCGTCGCTTTACGAGGCGGCTCAGGTTGACGGTGCGAATCATTTCCAGCGTGTCATCCATGTCACAATCCCCTGCATCATGCCTACCATCACGACGCTTCTTATCCTTGACATCGGTAGCCTCATCGGTTCAGGAGCCGCGTTCGAGAAAGTTTTCCTTCTATATAACCCGATGACATACGAGACCGCTGACATAATCTCGACCTTCGTGTTCAGGCTGGGACTTGGTTCCGGAAACTACAGCTATGCCACTGCCGTCGGACTTTTTGAGGGAATCTTGAATTTGATTCTGCTTACGACCGCGAACAAACTTTCCAAGAAAATTACCGGCGCGGGATTGTGGTGAGAAGGAGGAGAAGAAAATGAAACATCAAAGCCTTGCGGCCATGCACGTCCGCGATTCAGTTGCATATAAAACATTCAGGGTCTTCAACACCCTCATCATGATTTTTGTCTGTGCGGTGACGCTCTATCCCTTCCTCTATCTTGTGGCGCAGTCGTTTTCGTCGGAGGAAGCAATCATGCAGGGAAAGGTGACCATTTTCCCCGTGAACTTCAATATGGCGACATACATTTCGGTGCTCAAAAAGGGTGAGTTCCTTCACAGCTACAAGAACACTCTCATCTACACGCTCATCGGAACCTTTGCCTCCATGCTCTTCAGCTGTCTTCTCGCTTATCCGCTCTCAAAGGAAAAGCTTGTCGGAAACAAATTCCTTATGAAGATGATTATCTTCACGATGTACTTCGGCGGAGGACTGATTCCGAACTACATCCTCATGCAGAGGCTCGGTCTCATCAACAAAATCTCGGGATTCATTATTCCGTCGCTTCTGAGCACATACTACATCATTTTGATGAAGTCCTTCTTCAAGAATGTCCCGAAAGATTTGGAGGAAGCCGGTGAGATTGACGGACTTACGCCTGTGGGAAATCTGATTCACGTGGTGCTTCCGCTCTCCATGCCGATTCTTGCCACGATGATTCTCTTCAACGCGGTCAACTACTGGAACAACTGGTACAACGCGTTCCTTTATCTGGACAAAAAGGACATGTGGCCGGTCGCGTACTATCTGCGCACTATCATCAACGGAGCCTCAACGAGCGCGGATCCGGGAGAGGTCAACGCGGAGAAAATGCAGATTGCGGCGAACATCAAGTCATGTTCCATGGTGCTTATGACGCTCCCGATTATCTGCATCTATCCGACGATTCAGAAATACTACGTGCAGGGCATGATGCTCGGCGGCGTAAAAGAGTGAGTTAGTTTTTTACAAGTTGAAATCTGTCAGCTTGAGAAAATATTTTTTTGTGACATAAATAAAACCAGGAGGTTGTTTTATGAAAAGAAGTTTAGGAATTCCAATGCTTCTTGCCGGTGCGGTTTTGCTTGCTGGATGCGGTGGAAGTGGAAACAACAACAAGAAGTCTGCCAATGAGAATGCCGGTGCGGCCGTTGACTATCAGTTCGGAGCGGAAAAGACATTCCATTCCGACTCACCCGTGACTTACTCAATCTCATTCAGTGATGCGTCATGGTATCCGATGGTGGACACATGGAAGACTGAGGGACTGTTCAAGAAGATTGAGGATGCGACCAACGTTCATCTGGACATCACTTCTTATGACAGCGGTGACTATGGTCAGAAGGTGAACCTTGCAATCAACTCAGGTGCGGCAACCTACATCATTCCGAAAATCTACAGCGAGGATCAGTATGTCGCGGGAGGCGGTATCGTAGCCGTTTCAGATTACACACAGTACATGCCAAACTTCACGGCGTTCGTGGAAAAGTACAAGATGCAGCCGGATCTGGACACAATCAGACAGAGCGACGGAAAGTTCTACCGCTTGCCCGGTATGCATCAGGCGGCTTTGCAGGACTATACGATTATGGTCCGCGACGATATTTTCACTGCGGCGGGCTTTGATATCCGCGAGCTTGAGAAGGACTGGACTTGGGAAAAACTCCACGACGTTCTTGTGGAAGTAAAGAAGTACATGGTCTCACAGGGCATGTGCACAGAGAACGACTACATCTGGTCTGACCTTTGGTGCGGTGAGTCTGGAAAGGGAATGGGCGGAAACCTGCTCAAGCTGATGGGCTCATCATACAAGGTTCTTTCAGGATGGGCGATCGAAGGCTCAAACGGCGGAATCAAGTTCGACCAGGCAAAGGGTGAGTTCTACTCATCTTCCGTAAGCGATGACTTCAAGAAATTCATCACCGTGGCAAACAGCTTCGTAAAGGACAAGCTCCTTGACCCCGAGACTTTCACACAGAGCGATGAGGTCGCGCACAACAAGTTCTACAACGGAAACACTGTAATCATGTCAACGAACCGCTCTCAGCTTTCAAACGACATCGTGGGTGTTCAGAAGATTCTTGGCGACGGACCCAAGTGCTATGTCACTGCATATCCAAGCGGAACGACAAAGGATCTTGCGGAGACTTCACGTCTTGAGTGCGGCGTAATGATTTCTGAGAACGCTCGAAAGGAGCTCGGTGAGGACGGATTCATCAAGATGATGCGTTTCGTGGACTGGCTCTTCTACTCAAAGGAAGCGTACTCTCTTGTAAAGTGGGGACCCGAGGGCGAGACATGGCATTGGGCTGACGTTGACGGAAAGAAAGTCAAGCAGCTCCTTCCCGGATTCAAGTGCGGCGGTCTTGGAATTGCTGGCGGTGAGGAAGATACGGACATTCGCCTTAAGTGGGGATATGCCGGCGGTAACTATTACTACGGACACTCAACCGAGGAGTCAACCGACAACTTTACGCCTCAGGTTCAGGATCTTTATGCCCGCTATGCCAAGTACAAGACAATTGCGACAGTTGATCCGAAAGCAAAGCCGACTGAGGACCAGCGCGAGCAGCTCAATCTCTGGGCAGTTCCGCTCATTGACAACATCAACACATGGACTCTTAACTTCATCACCGGAAAGAAGGACATCAACGCTGACTGGGATGCCTATGTGAAATCTTGCAAGGACTTGAATCTTGACAGCATTGTTAATCTGACGAACAAGATTTACAAGGAACAGAAATAGAAAGGTTGGGGAGACGCTGCCTGGGTGTGAAAATTCAGGCGGTGTTTCTTTGACGGGATTAGTTTTCCACGGGCATTTTCCGCGCCTCCATTTTGGAAGATGTCCGTGATTGAGGTTTGTTTATGGAAATGACTTTGAGATGGTACGGAACCGGATTTGATTCCGTTACTTTGAAGCAGATCAGGCAGGTGCCGGGTGTGCACGGTGTTATCACGACTTTGTATGATTCAGTTCCCGGAGACGCATGGGAACTTTCTGCAATCCAGAAAATCAAAAAGGAAGTTCAGGATGCCGGTTTGAAGATTGCCGGAATTGAGAGCGTAAACATTCACGATGACATTAAGATCGGCGGCGGCGACCGCGACAAATATATAGAAAATTACATCAAGACTTTGGAGAGGCTGGGGCAGGAAGACATCCACATGGTGTGCTACAACTTCATGCCCGTTTTTGACTGGACCCGGAGCGAGCTTGCACGTGTGACGGAGGACGGCTCAACCGTTCTTGCATACAACTCAAAGGCTGTGGACGCAATCAAGCCTGAGGAGATGTTCAAGTCAATCGACAAGGACTCAAACGGATTCATTCTTCCGGGCTGGGAACCTGAGAGAATGGAGCGTGTGAAGGAGCTCTTTGAGATGTACAAGGGAATCGACAACGAAAAGCTCTTTGAAAACCTTGTTTATTTCCTTAAGGCAATCATGCCCGTGTGCGACAAATACAACATCGACATGGCGATCCACCCCGATGATCCCGCATGGCCTGTGTTCGGTCTTCCACGCATCATCACCTGCCAGAAAAACGTGGTCCGTATGCTTAAAGCCGTGGACAATCCCCACAACGGACTTACATTCTGCACCGGCTCTTACGGAACCAACCGCAAGAACGATTTGTGCTCCATGATAAAAGCTGCGACTGGACGCATCCACTTCGCGCACATCAGGAACCTTCGCTTCAATACAGCGATTGATGATCCCGTTCAGGATTTCCAGGAGTCGGCGCATCTTTCATCCTGCGGCACATTCGACATGTTCAAGATTGTTCGCACCCTTTATGAGACAGGTTTTGACGGAGTTATCCGCCCCGACCACGGACGCATGATTTGGGGCGAAAAGGCGATGCCCGGTTACGGCTTGTACGACCGCGCTTTGGGAGCCACTTATCTTCAGGGACTTTGGGAAGCGTGTGAGAAAATGATTGACAGAAGCGGGGTAAAGCTTTACAGATAGGGTTTGTAAAATGACTTTTGATGCAAGGGCTGTGTCAATTCAAGACCATCTTAAAATTGTAGGGGGACATTCATGCGATTATGAGCCTCTGTCCTCCTACGGGTTAAAGTCAAGTCAGGAAATTATTTCTGGCGACGGTTCCATTAAATCACCTTATAAAATTCACGTGACGGTCAGGAATGAGGGAAGCGAAGATTTTAATGGAATAATTCTCTTTGCTCTTTCTGCAAAAGACCCTGAGCGGGCTGACTTTCAAAGCTTTTATCTTCCGGGCTTTATGTACGGTCTTAACCGGGGGGAATCGCCGTGGAAGGTGGACTGCAAGTTTCCTCGTCTTCGTGCAAGTGTGAAAAATCCTCTTGATTCAGATTGCCCCCTTTCTTCTTTCTATATGGTCCGAAGTGACCGGCTTTCTCATCCCTGTGCGATTATGCTGGACAAAGAAAAAAATCACATCATCGCCTTTCACTCTTTGCCATATATTCTGGACGGCGGAAAGTTCTTGCAGTACGGTGGTTTTTACTGTAATTCTGCGCGCGGAGAAATCGGATTTACCTTTGGCTATGAGAACGCCCCGTGGCTTTTTGTCCAATCCCACTTGATAAAAAAAAGGCAGGCTGGGGAAAATTACTTTGTGCTTGCAAAGGGAAAGTCTCTGCAATGGGATTTTTACGCCTATGATTTTGACGCTCATTCTCCCCTTCAAGTTCATGACGTGATTAAATGCGCGTATGATTTTTATCATCAGTCTCCAAGAAAGGCTGCGACAGTGGAGGAGTCCGTAAAGAATCTTTCTCTTGCCGTCTGTGATTATGCATGGCTTCCTGATGAAAAAATCTATTCAGGCTTTGTGCGCGAAACTTCAGAGGAGGGAGTCTTTTCCTACAACAAGATTCCTTCTATTTCATGGACAAACGGGATTGTCGTGGCATATCCACAGCTTCTTGCATCAGTGCGGCTCAAGAACCACAAGATGCGTGAACAGGCTCTGCAATGCATTCAAAATATTGTGGACTTTAGCCTGAACAGAAAGTCAAATCTTCCATACGAGACTTGTGACAGTGAAAGCGGCGTCTGGTCCTGCAGGGGCTGGTGGTATGACGGAATGCACACGGGAGGTCATTCGGCCTATCTTGACGGTCAGTTCGTCTATTATCTTTTAAAGGCATATCTTTTTGAAAAGGAAAAAGGTTCCCTTCATGATGACTGGCTTGATTTTGCTTCCACGGTTACAGCTGTTTTTGAAAGGGAAAGGAATGGAGCGGGGGAGTATCCATTCATCTTTTCTGAGGAAGACGGCACAGGACTTGAATATGATTCCTTGGGAAGCAGCTGGTGTCTTGCGGCGACTGCACTCTATTCTCTTGTTTTAAGGGGAATGAAAGAATGTCCCGACAATCTCTTTAAGCCTGACCTTGCCGAACTGGAAAAATCCCTGGCCCATTACGAAAAACAGTTTGTGGAAAAACTTGAATGTTACGGCGCACCGCTTGATACCGACAAGGCTCCCGACAACGAGGGAATACTTGCATTCCTGCGTGCCTCATCTTGCCTTCATCAACTGACGGAAAAAGACCTCTATCTTGAATACATGAAAAATGCGCTTTGCCATGAGTTTTCCTACAAGTTCTGCTACAACGGACGCATTGCAGTTCCTCCGCTTAGTGAAATAGGTTGGAGTTCTTGCGGTGGAAGCATTACTTCTGTATGCAATCCTCACATTCATCCCATGTCTTCTTCTGTTGTCTCAGAGATGAGATATTATGTGGAGCACACGCCTCCTTCAAGCGAATGGAATCAGTATGTAAAGAGCCGTCTTGAAGATACAGTCAGATGGGGCTGCCAGACTTACAATCTTTTTGAAGGTGAATACGGTTACGGAAGGTTAGGCTGGATGTCCGAAAGATTCTGCTACAGTCAGGGCCTGCTCACGGAAAAGTATCCTGACGGTTCACCTTCTTCCACATGGTTTGCGCTCATGCCATGGGCTTCTTCCAGCGTGCTTGAGGGGCTGTTGGATTATTCAACTGAGATTTAAGGCAGATTGAAAAAGAAATGAGCCTATAAAATGCCTGAATTATCGGTGGAATGGCAAAAAAGAGCCTATAAAGTGATAAAAAGAGCCTATAAAATTGAAAAAACTCTTGCATAAGATGGAAAATGAGCCTATAATGTAAAATAGAGGCTCAAAATATGGAATACGTGTTTTATAAGAAAAACATTCCAATCCTCCAGTTTGAAGAAGATGAGGCGCATTACATCACCGCCATAAAAAAGGTTTTTAATGTGCTTCATCTTCCTCCGCATCTTTTTACCGACGGAAAAGCTTCCGCCGAAAACGAATACGGACTCTGCCAAAAACTTGAGGATTTTTTTTACCACCGGATAATTCCATATTACCGAAAGGGCTTTAGGGAAATGCTTTCGGAGCTGGGAATTCATTCTGGGGAGGAGCTTGCAAAAAAAAGCTTTTACCTGAGCCTTTCAGACCAATACTGGGTGTGTCCCCTTGATCAGGTCGGAAAAATCTGGTGGGACGACATCAACTTCTTTACCAACGAATATGACAGCGCGATCGGACTCAGGCTCATGTCAGCATCCGGTGCGCTAAACAAAAATTCCTCCTCATATTCTCCTGACACCACAACCGGCGGCGAGCTTCCCAAACGCTGGGTACGCAGGGACGGAATCAACTATCTTGAAAAAGCTGGAACCGGAACCGAGCAGCTGGAACCGGTGAACGAAGTCCTTGCGAGCGAAATATGCAGGCGGCTTAAAATCAGCTGCGTTCCATATACGCTGGAGATTCGTGGCGAGGATTATTTTTGCCTTTGCCCCGACATCGTGGATCAGAGCGTAGAGATGGTGCCGCTTGACTCAATCTATCAGGACATTCCGCTCAAAGACGGCGTGAAATATGATTTTTCAAAACTCGTCGAGCGGTGCAATGCACTTGGGATTCCAAACGCGGAGACTGACCTGCTCAAAATCTTTCTCTTGGATTTTATAATCGCGAACGTGGACAGGCATTCATACAACATAAGCTTCCTGCGTAATTCAGACACTCTGGAGTGGATTGGTGTCGCCCCGGTTTATGACTCAGGGAAATCAATGTTCGTGAACAAGCTGGACTTTGAGATAGAAGCGTCATCCTCATTTAGAATTGGAGCCAAGCCATTTGAGGAAACTCAGGCCGAACAGTTTAAAATCCTCCCCATGGAAAGGATTTCGCATCTCGTTGATTTTTCTCCGCTAAATGACATTGCAAAATGGTACAGAAGTTTTCTTGCTCCCCTGCGGCGTCTGACCGATGCAAAAAAAACAGCCCTGGTAAACGCACTTGAAGAGCGCATAAATGAGGCGAAGATTCTCTTGGCTCAAAAGCAAAATGAAAAACAATATTCGCTTAAACACGACGAGCCCCTGTATGTCGGAGAATATGAAGTGGAGTTGGAAAAAAACAAGGGACGAAAATCAAAAGCAAAGTCCACGGAAATTGTATTCACATCTCTTGTGCAGGATCCGCGTCAGACAAAGGAGCTCATTTCACAGAGGCTTGGCATTTCCCGTGCGACCGTGACCCGTGCCTTGCAGAGACTTTGTGCCGAAGGAAGAATCAGGCGAGTGGGAAGCAACAAAAAGGGCAGCTGGGAGATTTTGCGGTAACACGCTTTGTCATTTTTTCAGCACTTGCCTTATACAGTTCTTTCACTCTTGTGATTTAGATTAACACATACTAACGACAGTATACTTGCAAGTGTACTTTATTCCTTGAATGAGTAAAACAAACGGATTTGTTCATGGCTAACGCCATTCATGGAAAGAAAGGTTGTGGATGCCGGGCGGAAGGGAATGGCCGGGATTAAAATGCATCGGGGCAATAAAAAACCACTTCGAGTACAAGGGAAAAGTCACGGAGGAATGGCATTATTACATATCCAGCAAGGAGCTGGGCGCGGAGGATCTGCTGCACCATGCCAGGATGGAATGGGGCGTTGAGACCATGCACTGGCTGCTTGACGTCCGCTACGGGGAGGATTCTTTCAGGGCACAGCATGTAAACCTGCAGAAAAATATGAACATCGCAAGGAAACTTGCCTTGAATCTTGCCAAGATTTATAAAAACAAAAATTCCCCGAAAACCCCGATGTCTCACATCATGTTTGACTGTCTCATGGATCCAAAGCATTTATTGGCTGTCTTAGGCAAAAACTGATTTCCGTGCGGATACGCATAAGTCCCTAGCATTTAAATGCAGATTGGTGTATAATTAAGCAGATTTAAACGCGCAGTAGATATTACATGGACGTTTTCTTCCGTGCCCCACTCTTACTGCGGATACGGAGAAATTATGTTAGACTGACACGCCACTGGCGTGATTTTAGGAAAAGAATTTTAGGTCCAGGACGAAGAAGCAATAAAAAAGAATATCTTTCAGCAAGTCAAGCTTGCTGAAAGATAAGGTATAAAGTAAATGATAAAAAAATTATTTGTTATAAATCAGTTCATCCTTGGATTTATATTAATTGGTCTTTTAATTTTTCCAAAATTTTTTAGTTATGAAAAAAGTAATAAATTTCTCATAAGACAAGTCACAAATTCATATGATATTTATTTAGTAAATAATACATATATAATTTCTGATTTCCAAGGAAGTGGCGGTTTTATACTTGGAGGCTTAATATCTGCTGATAAGATTCCTGATATTAATAGACTAAATAAAGAAGAGATAGAAAAAATAATTGATAATGATTTAGATTATAGTTTTCCTTGTAACAGCTTTCCTGATAATGATATATATATTGGGAATTTCGACTTCGATAAAAACATAGAAATATTTACATTCGGATTACTTGATAAAAGTTTTATGCAGCCAATAGAAATAAGTAAAAATGGAGAAATAAAAAAAGAAAATATTTTTACTTATGCTTTAATATATTTTCTTGCATCTTTCTGGATGTTTCCAAATTTTATCATTTGTATAATATTTCTTTTTTATTATTTAATTGTATGTATAATATATGTAATAGTATGTTTGTCCAAAAGAAAAAAGGCAAATAAAATTATTACGAATATGTGAATATAAAACAGTCTAACAAAGGTTCGTAGCCGACA
>DFKI01000008.1:5056-11538 GCA_002373325.1 Treponema sp. UBA3649 | reverse complement strand
TCACCTGCTCTTTACGAGGGAGCTGCTCTACCGGATGAGCTAAGTTGGCATTGATTGGCACATAATAGCATTTTTTCAGAATATGGTCAAGGAGTCCAGAAAAAAAATGTAGAAGGCAAGTGCAAATCCAAACGAAATTTAACAAATCACTTTCAAAATGAGCAAGCACTTCCATTCACGCCAGGAACCGCGTCACCGAATCATGGAGCACGGTAATAGGAATTGGAGGTCGCTGCCGCTCCCTTCCGTGCAAATGATTCGATGCCACGAACCCTGTCTCCATTGCAGTGCTTCCTCAATCCCTTGTGATTTTTTCCGCCCCAATTTATAGCACTTGTCTTCTACAAATCTTTACGGTATAAAGAAAACATGTATCTTCAAAAAATGCAATCACCAATTTATTAAGCTCAAATTTAGATTACAAAAAAAAATCGGCCTCCTGAAATCCGGGGAAAACAGGAAGCCGGTCTTGAGAGAAAAGCCGTCTCAGCTTGATTTTAGGCTCCTCTTTTCGTGGGTTGAGAAATATGTGTCAACGATGCGCTTCATCTCCTGGATGTTCTGCACGATCATAAAGTCATCGAACATGTCGATTTTGTGCTTGGCGGAGAACTTTGAAAGCTCGTCCCTTGCCTCGTCCACGCTTATTCCTGCCCAGTGAGCCACGTCACCGATGGTAAGGAAGAATTTTCTGCGGTTTGAGCCATCGGTTCCCCTTTCCTCGGGAGCAAGCATGTCATCGCACATAAGGAACACGTCTGCAATGCGGGCCTGCATGTCCTTTATGACAAGGATTCTGAACCGGCGGTGCTGGTCGTAAATTCTCTTGCAGAAGAGCTTCAGAAGAATCATCGCAATCTGCGGATTTCCGGTGATGAGAACCTTGAAGTTTTCCTTGTTGAACTCAAGGCACTTCACGTTGCCCTTTGCAATGCAGGTCGCGCTGCGTGGAGAGTTGTCCAAAATCGCCATCTCACCGAAGAACTCACCCGGCTTCAGGATGTCCAGGTTCTTCATGGTTCCCTTTATGCACTTTCCGAGCTGAACCTGTCCGGACTGAATCAGATAGAAGCAGTCTCCCGGCTCGAACTCGCTGATGATTACGTCTCCGTCGCTGTATGTCTTTGAGAAACGCTCGAACATGGGAAGATCAAACTGCTTGAGTGCGTTGGAATCCTCGGTTGTCGCGGCTACCCTCGCCATGGTGTCTATCTTGCTCTTTGAGACTGCCTGTCTCTTGGCCTGTGTATCAGCCTGGGATAAGAGTTTCTTCGCCGTATCGACATTTGAGGCGTTCGGAAATTTTGTAATCAGCTTATTGCACACGCTGCAACATGAATTGTACCTCTGCTCGTCGAAAAAGCATTTTGCCACAATCAGCATTCCGATTTCCGGCGGGAAGGAAATGGCATCTGTTTTAAGGACAGTTTCAGTCTTCCTGTGAATCTGTCTCAGGCTCTTGCTGAAAACCTTGAGCATTTTAAGTATGACAGCCTGATTTGATCCGAAAATCTTCTCGAATTCCATCACAGACATCTGAACGACCTGAGTATCTGTGACTACATTCGCGGTCTCCATCTTGGGCTTGCGGGCAAGTGCGCTCTTCACTCCGAAGAACTCACCCACATTGACGACCTCGCTGATCTGATTTCCGGTCTCCATGTCAGTCTGGGTAAGAACTATGGATCCGGACTGTAAAATATAGACCCTCTCGTCCCTGTCACCCTCAAAAAATATAATCGAGCCTTTCGCATAGGACAACACTTTTGGCATAAGAAACATCTCCTGTTCTGAATTTCATTCTGCACATATCTACTTATCGGCAGAATTCTGTAAGTTGCCAACAAAATTCTCCAAAACCTTCATAAATTATATCACTTTTTTTGATTTTGTGCTACATTTATTTTAATATGATAGATTTGCACACACATTCAACGGCATCGGACGGAACTTTCTCGCCATCCGAGCTTGTAAGATACGCCGCCTCCAAGAAGATTTCAGTACTGGCGCTCACAGACCACGACACAACCGACGGACTTAAAGAAGCCCAGGAGGAAGCACGGAAACAAGGGATAACATTCGTTCCGGGGATTGAGATTACGATAGACTGGCCCACAGGTGAATTCCATCTGCTAGGACTCGGTCTCCAAAGGACATCGCCAAAACTGAGGGAAGTAATAACAGGACTTCGTGAAGAGAGAAGGAGCCGCAACCAAAGAATGGCGGAAAAACTCAGGGAAAACGGGATTTCGGTAAGCTGTGAGGAGCTTGAGGAGAAATTCGGCACCCAAAACATCGGAAGACCTCACTTCGCACAACTCATGGTCGAAAAGGGATACGTAAAGCACAGACAGGCTGCTTTCGACATATTTTTCGCGTCGGGAAGACCCTGCTACATTCCCCGGGGAGGAGCTGACCTTGCCTTTGCGGTGGAGGCCATAAGGGAATCGGGGGGCATACCGGTTCAGGCACATCCTCTTTCCATGTATGTCTCATGGGGCAAAATGGAGGAGACTCTGGCGCTCATCCATGAGAAGGGTGTGATGGGATTTGAGGCGTGGCATCCTGGAGTAAGGGTGGCGGAAGCCGAGAGACTTGAGAAAATAGCGCACGGATTCGGACTGATTGCGACGGGAGGCTCGGACTTTCACGGTGAGAAAGTGAGGGCAGACAGGCACATCGGATATACAGCCGGCAAAAAGATGATTCAGGACAGGCTTTGGGAAGAGGAGCTCGGACCCGCGCTTGAGGACCTTCATGGCGGCAAAAACCTTGATTACAACGACTTGCGGGAACCTCCAAAAACTATTGATTGAGGTTATCTTGTGATAAAAAATCGATTTTTTGGAGAAAAGTCCTTGAAATAGAAAAAAAATTGCAATAATTCGTTTTTTTTATTTGACTTTATGTTCCCCAACTGTTATAATATGTAATATGTTCTATATGCGAAATGGATATGGAGCGTTTAGCCTGCTGGTACTCTGGGAGGGGTGGCCGGCGGGCTTTTTTTTTTATTCTTTTTTGTAATTTTTTAAATATTTATTTGTTTTTGCTAATCCTTTTTTTAAATCTACCGACATTTAGATTATCCATTTCGCAGTAGAAATACTGCAACATAGCCCCGCAGCTGTTTATCCCCTCCCACCCATTTGGCTGCGGGGCACCTTTTTTTTCAACAAACACCATAAAATCCGCAAAAAAATTGAAATACTTTTCAAAAAAGCCTTGACATATTCGCAAAATAAGTCGAAAGTACGATAAGGGTCTGTTTCTTTTTTTTTAATTGGGCTGACCGTGCGCCAATATCCGGACGAGCTTTTAGACCATCGGAATGACGCATCAAATCAAAGACAGGAGTTGTACCCACAGTGAACGGAAGTACAGTTTCCATTGACCATGTTTCCAAGCATTTCGGAGATTTCCATGCCCTGGACAACATCAACATCACGATCAAGCAGGGAGAGTTCTTTTCCCTCCTGGGTCCATCCGGTTGCGGCAAGACCACATTGCTCCGCATTATCGCAGGATTTGAATTCCCGGATGAGGGAGCGGTCCTTTTCGATGACCAGAACGTAGTTCCCCTGCCCCCCAACAAGAGACAGAGCAACACGGTTTTCCAGAGCTATGCGCTTTTCCCGCATCTCAGCGTTTACGAGAACGTCGCATTTCCTCTCAGACTGAAAAAAGTGGACAAAGCCACCATCGATGAGAAAGTCAAGCACTATCTTCATCTGGTCCAGCTTGATCAGCACATGCACAAAAAGCCAAACCAGCTTTCGGGAGGACAGAGACAGAGGGTTGCCATCGCGAGGGCCCTGATTAACGAGCCGAAAGTCCTTCTTCTTGACGAGCCCCTTTCCGCACTCGACGCCAAGCTCCGCTCAAATCTTCTTGTTGACCTTGACGCGCTGCATGACAAGATTGGAATCACATTCATATATGTAACACACGACCAGAGCGAGGCACTTGCAGTAAGCGACAGGATTGCCGTAATGAACCAGGGACACGTCCTTCAGGTGGGAACTCCTTTTGAGATTTACGAAAGCCCGGCCACACAGTTCGTCGCGCAGTTCATCGGAGAGACAAACCTCTTTGAGAGCACCGTGGTAAACTGCGAGCCCTACACATCCCCCAAGGGAGAAAAGGAATACATGGTCACTCTCAACACACCCGCGCTCGGAATGCAGGCACAGCTTACGGGAGAGACCGCCGCCACACGCGAGGAGGACAAGAACATCCTTGTGACGGATTACGAGGAGACCAAGCCCGGACAGAAGATTGCCTTCACCGTGCGTCCTGAGAAAATCCGCATCACTTTGGACGAGCCTAAAATCAACGGCAGAAAGGACATCAACGTGTTCAAGGGAGTCGTGGAGGAGCCAATCTACACGGGATTCCAGTCTAAATTCTACGTGCGCCTTGAGAACGGTTCCATAGTGAAGGTGTTCAAGCAGCACATCAACTATCTGGATGACGGTCCGGAGATTGCATGGAAAGATACCGTCTACATCTCATGGGCGGCAGAGGACGGCTACATCGTCGAGGACATCAATAAATGAGCGGAAAAGAAAAGGCACCAAAACAACCGGCTGACCTTAAGCTTGCGTCGGCGGCTCACGGAGCAAAATACAAGAAAGCGAACCCCGGTCCTTTCTACGCATGGCCAATGGGACTCTGGTTCTCAATCTTCTTCATCGTGCCCATCGTAATCATAGTGGCATACTCGTTTATGACCCGTGACGTTTACGGTGGAGTCGAGGCGAAGTTCACATTGAAGGCATACAAGCAGATGCTCGATCCGGCTTACGGAAAAATCTTTTTGCGCACTCTCTGGATTGCCACAATCTCAAGCGTTGTCTCCATCCTGATTGCGCTCCCCTGCGGATATGCCATGGCAAGAAGCAAGCACCAGACCATCTTTTTGATTCTGGTAATCATCCCGTTTTTGACCAACAGCCTCATCCGAATTTTCGCATGGATGACGATTCTCGGCGACAACGGACTCCTCAACGGAATCCTTCATTTCTTCTGGAAGATTGGACACGCTATCGGACTCGGGGCAAAGGACGCGACCTTCACTCCTCACAAATTCATGTTCACACAGGGAGCGATTATCCTCGTGAGCATCTACATGTACCTGCCCTACGCAATCCTCCCAATCTTCACCGCCGTGGACCGCTTTGATTTCAGCCTCCTTGAAGCCGCACGTGACCTCGGAGCCACGAAGATTCAGTCCATGACAAAGATTCTTATTCCCGGAGTCAAGAGCGGAATCATAAGCGCGCTGATTTTCACCTTCATCCCCATTTTCGGATCCTACACGGTTCCCCAGATGGTCGGTGGAAAGGACAGCTACATGCTCGGAAACATCATCGTTGACCAAGTGCAGAAAGTCCGCAACTGGCCCCTTGCATCAGCGTTCAGTCTCGTAATCACGCTCATCTCCATGGTCGCCATTCTCTGGATGCTCGCCTCGAACAAAAAGGAAGCGAACCTCAAGAAAGTCTCCACCAAGGAAGACGTGGCTGCGAACACCAACACTCCCCTTCTCGCGGGAAACACACTCGGAGGCGTTAAATGAAAAATCCGTTCAAACTCTTTGCGAAAAAACAGAGGCCATCCGAACCATCCCGTCATGCGAAACGAGACTGGAAAAAACGCGAGGGCGCAATCAATTTCTCGAAGACCGTCCTTGCGCTTTCACTGATGTTCCTTTTCATACCGCTGTTCGTCATAATCTTCTTTTCGTTCAACGCATCCAAGGACACAAACTTCACGGGATTCTCCTTCGTGTGGTACGAAAAACTCTTCCTTGATTCGAACGACTTGTGGGCATCGCTTTGGAACAGCATGTTCATCGCAGTAACATCATCGCTCACGGCAACAGTCTTAGGCACACTCGCCGCAATCGGAATCACATGGTACAAATTCTTCGGAAAGGGATACATCCAGTCAATCAGCTTTTTGCCGATGGTTCTTCCCGAAGTGATTATGGGAATCTCCCTCCTGATTTTTTTCAGCGGAATCAAGATGTCGCTTGGCCTTCTCACAATCTACATCGCGCACACAACCTTCTGTATGCCCTTCGTCTATCTCATGGTAAGCGCAAGAATCGATGAATTCGATTATTCAATCATTGAGGCGAGCCACGACCTTGGAGCCACCGAGGTGCAGACCCTTTTCAAGGTGATTATCCCAGCCATCATGCCGGGAATCATCTCTGGATTTATGATGAGCGTAACAATGTCCCTTGAGGATTACGTAATCACCTTCCTCGTAAGCGGCCCCGGAAGCACGACCCTCCCGCTCTACGTCTACTCGATGATCCGATTCGGCGTGAGCCCAGTAATCAACTCGCTGTCCTTCGTCCTGATTCTGATAATCTGCTCGCTGACAATTCTTCTCAGAAACGGACTCAAGAACTTCGCGTCATCACATTGAAACTGAAAACTGAAAGGTGAGAACTGAGAACTGAGAACTGA
>DFKI01000008.1:0-5015 GCA_002373325.1 Treponema sp. UBA3649 | reverse complement strand
AGAACTGAGAACTGAAAACTGAAAATTGAAAACTGAAAACTGAAAACTGAAGACTCTCAACTTTCAACTCTCAACTCTCACCTTTCAACTCTCACCTCCCTCCCCTTCCCATAAATCGATTTATGTTCTATAATCTGTGGCATGAAAAGAAACAGTATTTTAGCAGCAGCCGCCATTCTTCTCCTGATTTTTTTCTCATGCAAGGAAAAGGTGCAGAACGAGAGCATGGCGCAGAGCAGTCTTCCTGAAGAAGAGGAACAGATTGTCCAAAAAAAATATACGAATGAGAACGGCAGTATCTGCGTGATTTTCGGCTACGGATTCAACGACGACAAGTTCTATGACGATGCCCTGGAAAAACTCGGAGCGATTTACGGACTTGACGATGAGGGAGGACTGATTTTTCCCCTTCGCTACCCGGAGGACTTCAAGTCAAAGATTGACAATCTGTATGAGAAGGTGGATAAAAAAAATCTCCGGGGAATGATTTTCCTTGGAGCGCCTGAAAAAACATACATAGCCCTTTACAAAATCAAGGAATCGGTCTACGGAAACGCGAACATTCCCTACTCAATCTTCTCGTTCTTTCCCCAGGACGACACGCTCGGACAGGAATCTATCTGCGACCTTGTGGTGGAGTACGAGAGGTCCGCAGCTGAGGAAGCGACAAAAACCGAGATTGAGATGCCCATAGACGAGAATGCGGAAAGGGTCGTAATCTCCGCGATTGAGTACATGGCGAACATAAACGGACCCATGAAGACGGACGGAAACCTGCACGAGAGAGTTCAGACCATCGTGGGACCCGACAACAGAATCCACCGCTACACAGACAGCGACTCAGGCATACAGGCTCTGAACCACTACGTCATGGAGAAAAGATGATGTGCCGCAACACTCTAATGCAGGATGAGGAGACTTCCATTTTGGGCTCAAGGGAAGCCATTGAGAATCTCTCGGAAAAAGATGAGGCGCACGTACTTCTGATTTCGGACTCACACGGATTCGGCGAGAATTTTTTTCATGCGGTTGAGGAAAGGGGCCGTGACATGGACGCAATTCTTTTTTGCGGTGACGGAATCTCTGAAATCAGCACGCTCATCTCAAGGGGAATCAAGTCTGAGAAATTCGCCGGATTGATTCCACCTGTAGTCGCTTTCGTGAGGGGCAACAATGACCAGGACCTTTACGCTGTGATGAATCCTCTCCGGCAAAAGGATCCGGAATCCCCCTACTACACTGAGCTTTACGTTCCTCTGAGCGTCAGCCTTAACATCGCGGGACTTAGCGTCTATCTTACTCACGGGCACAGACAAAGCGTCTACTCAGGACTTTCCCTGCTCACACAAAGCGCAAGGGCAAACGGAGCTGATGTCGCACTTTACGGACACACACACTACGCATGGTCGCTTTATCAGGATGATATTTTCACGGCGAATCCCGGAAGCTGCTCACTGCCAAGAGGAGGACAGTCACCGAGCTACGCCATACTGAATTTCATACGCGGCGAAAAAATCCCCACATGCACATTCTTTGAAATCAGGGGAGACTCAAGCAAAAGCTTCGACCCCACCCCAATCCCATGGTGAGAGATTCATCAAATCCATGTGCGGCTCTTCTTTGACACAGGCTCGCATGTCAGGTCAACTCCAAGTTTTTTGAAAATCTTTCGGTCCACCTCGCTCAGCATGACGGTCGTATGAACCTGGCATCCGGCAAGTTTGGGAAGCTGGTCAAGGGCATTCCTGCACTTCTCGCTTGTAACGGAAAGCATGGAAAGGGCCACAAGAACCTCGTCGGTGTGAAGCCTGGGATTCTGTCCCCTGAGATAAGTAACCTTCATTTTCTGAATCGGCTCAATCATTTCGGCAGGAAGGATTTTCTCGCTGTGGTTGATTCCCGCAAGATGCTTTAGCACGTTCAAAATCAATGCGGCGGAGGCTCCGAAAAGCTCTGAGCTCTTTGATGTGATTATGGTTCCGTCCTGAAGCTCCATCGCGGCACAAGGAGCCTTTTCCTTCACTCCCCTCTCTTTTGCAGCGTCGGTCACTTTTCTGTCGGACACGCTCACCTTGGCCTGCTTCATCAAAAGCTCAATTTTCTGAACCTCCTCCTCGCTGGCCTTTCCTTCCGCAAGCAAATTCAGAGTGGAATAATAACGCCTGATGATTTCCTGCTTTGAAGCCTCACAGCAAGCCTCGTCATCCACAATGCAGTAGCCCGCCATGTTCACGCCCATGTCCGTCGGTGACTTGTAGGGGTTCTCCCCGTAGATTCCCTCGAAGATTGCGTTGAGCACCGGGAAAATCTCAATGTCCCTGTTGTAGTTCACCGTAGTCTTTCCGTAAGCCTCAAGATGGAAGGGATCAATCATGTTCACGTCGTTCAAATCCGCGGTCGCAGCCTCGTAAGCCATGTTCACAGGATGCTTCAAGGGCAGGTTCCAGATTGGGAAAGTCTCGAACTTCGCGTATCCCGCCTTCACTCCCCTCTTGTTCTCGTGGTAAAGCTGACTCAAGCAGGTCGCCATTTTTCCGCTTCCGGGTCCCGGGGCAGTCACCACAACCAAAGGACGAGTCGTCTCAATGTAATCATTTTTTCCGTAGCCCTCGTCGCTGTCAATGAGAGCCACGTTTGAAGGATACCCCTCTATGGTATAATGGCAGTATGTGTTGATTTTAAGTTTCCTGAGCCTTGACCTGAATGCCTTTGCCGCTTCCTGACCCGAGTAGTGCGTGATTACGACGCTTCCTACCATGAGTCCCCTGCTCTGAAACTCATCGCGAAGACGGAGCACATCCTTGTCGTAGGTGATTCCCAAATCTCCGCGGACCTTGTTTTTCTCAATGTCCACCGCGCTGATTACGATTACAATCTCAGCATAATCCGCAAGCTGCATGAGCATCCTGAGTTTGCTGTCCGGCTGAAATCCAGGAAGAACCCTCGCCGCGTGATAGTCGTCAAAAAGCTTCCCGCCGAATTCCAGATAGAGCTTGTCGCCAAACTTGGCAATCCTCTCCTTGATGTGTTCTGATTGAATCTTTAAATACTTGTCGTTGTCAAATCCCGTTTTCATACGGGACTTTATTATAGAAAAAAAGAGAAAAAAAATCAAGACGAGCGACAGTCAAATCAAAAGACAAGCTAATCAGCAGTCAGAGCTGTTCCTCAGGATTCAAGCCCATGCCGTCCACAATGCCCGACTCCTCATCCACCGTGACAAGGCCGAAAGAACACTGCTTCATCATGGTCGAGACATTCAGTTCCAGAAAGGATCCGAAATCGTTCCTGAAATATCTGTGCGTGTGTCCGTCCAGAACCAGAGCCACCTTGTTGTTCAAAAAGAGAGTGACAAGCCTGTTAGCCTCGTGCTCGTCCTGAAGAGTACCGCAGCTGAGCATACTGATTTTGTCGGAATAAATCGGATAATGCAGGGAGACAATCTTCTGCTTGCTGTCGTTTCGAAGGACCTTCTCGAACTCATCCATCTGCCTTTTTCCCAAAGTGCCGCTGCCTGAATCAAGGAAATACCAGCTGAAGGCGGAGGTCTCAAAATGATAGAAAGAATTGTGCGGGTACATTTTTTCCTTCCATCCAGACCAGCCGGAATTGTAGAGATCATGGTTTCCCACGATATTGTAGACGTTCGGAATCCTTTGCTTAAGCCGGGACTCAAAGGCAAGGAAGGAATCAAGCTCACCGGGAAGCCCATGGTCGGCGGTGTCACCAAGGTTTATGCAGAAAGCAGGTCTTTTTGACGCGGGAAGGGAATCAATCCATGAGAGAAGCTCGTCCTCGTGCTGGGAATGTCCGCTTTTCCCGTAGTGCATGTCGCTGATTATGAGAACCGTGTATTTCGGACCAAGGGATGAGACAAGACTCTGAGTCGGAGAATCATTCATTTCCGTAAGTGAAACCGAGCGCCGTCTGAAGGAATCCTCACGGTATATTGCCTCATCCAGACCGTACTTGCATGTCATGGAGACGAACGAAAGTGAAAAAATCAGGAATGCGGATAAAAATCTAAATGCTCTTTTCAAAATGTGTACCTCGCGGAAAGCTTGAATTCGGCATCCTCAAATGCGGAGGAAAGGAAAAAGAAATCCACGTAGCGGGCGGTTCCGGTAAAATAGAAGCTCCACGAATCGTTCAGGACATAGGAGATGCCGGCGGAAAAACTTGAGGCTCCCAAAACCATGTAGCGGAAATCCTCGCAGGAATTCATCCCAAGAAAAAGTGCGATGTTGTATGGAAGATAAAAGTTAAAATTGAATCCCGTGGCGGCGGAATAATTCATAAGAAGCGGACAGTCATCCTTCAGCGCGTAGATTGTGCGTCCCTTTATGAAAAAAGAGAGCATGAAATCAAAGGAGAACCAGGAGCAGGGCCTGCACTCAAGATAGAATCCCGGAAGAAGATTGTGCGTCATGCTGATGTCCAGGAAAAACTCAAGGTTGTAAATCAGTCCGAGCCCAAGTCTCACGCAGGAAAAGCGAAGCGGCCAGTAAACGAAGGAATTGGAAAAATCAACGTTGCCGCTGCCATATTGAAGTCCAGTCCGGATCCTTACCTTCTCGCTGTCCAAAAGAAATTTCAAGTTTCCGAAAAAAGAATATGACTCAAAGGCAGATGCAGTGTTATATCCTGCGCTGAGCTCGATGGACTTGAAGGAAGGGAAACGGCTTACGGGCGGTTCTTTTTTTACGATGATTTTTTCATCTTGAGCAGTCCCGGTATCTCCGCCGTCAGCATCAACGTCAACAGGAGACGCAGCGGGAATAAAATCCGGGTCGAAAGTCCCTTCAGATTCCGTGCCGTAAGAGGATCTTGAATCAATTTCTTGTGCCTGAAGATAAAATGGCGCGAACAAAACAAACGCCGTCAACACAATTTTTTTTAACATGGCAGATGATGCCTCCATCTGTTTTTCAGATTGCAGCCTAAGTTAATTTTAACACTTACGGAAAAAAAAGTAAAGAAATAAATCAGGAAATGTAGAAGGCAAGTGCAAATCT
>DFKI01000144.1 GCA_002373325.1 Treponema sp. UBA3649 | reverse complement strand
TTTACCTTAGGAGACCTCAATAATACATAACTATTATATTTTTACAGACTTTTTTTCACAGACTCGGGGCAAGTGTTTGACTTACCCCTTTTCGTTTTTAAACTGAAGTTTTTAGCGTCCACCGAAGCCTTTGGGAAGTTTTGAAGCCAATGCATTTAGGTCCATTCCGCCCATGCCTCCCATTCCGCCTGCTCCACCCATGAGTTGCTGCATCATCTTTGCCTGTGCCCCGCGGTTTCTGGTGAGTTTTTTCATTGTGAGCTTGGTCTTCTCGAACTGCTTCAAAAGTTTGTTCACTTCCTGAACTGAAGTTCCGCTTCCTTTTGCGATTCTCTTTCGTCTTGAAGGACCGATTATGAGGTGGTTCATCCTTTCTTTCATTGTCATGCTCTGGATGATTGCCTCCTGGTGCTTGAGTCCCGCCTTGTCAATCTGGCTCTCGTCAATCTGACCTGCGATTCCGGGCATCATGTCAAGAATTTGGCTCATGGAACCCATTTTCTTCACCGACTGGAGCTGCTCAAGCATGTCCTGCAGGGTGAATTCGTTGCGCATCATTTTTTTCTGCATCTTGAGGGCTTCTTCGGCATCCACGGTTTCCTGTGCCTTTTCAACCAAAGAAACAACGTCGCCCATGCCCAAAATTCGTCCCGCGATTCTGTCAGGATGGAATGGCTCAAAATCCTCGGTCTTTTCACCTGTACCGATGTAGAGGATTGGTTTTCCGGTAATCGTCTTGAGTGAGAGTGCCGCACCACCACGCGCGTCTGAATCGAACTTGGTCAGAATTACGCCCGTAAGACCCAGCTGCTCGTCAAAGCTCTTTGCGATGTCCACAGCATTCTGTCCCGTCATTGAGTCCGCCACGAGGATTGTCTCCACGGGATCCACGGCTTTCTTTACGTCCACCAGCTCCCTCATCATGTCCTCATCAATCTGAAGACGACCTGCGGTATCTATGATGATTGTGTCAAGTCCGTTTTTCTTCGCGAAATCAATTCCGTTTTTTGCTACCTTTACGGCATCCTTCGCACTCTCTTCCTTGTAGACGCTCACACCGATTTTTTCACCGAGCACGGAAAGCTGTTCGATGGCAGCCGGACGAACAAGGTCACACGCAACCAAAAGCGGACGTCTTCCTTCCTTTTTCAGTCTCGCCGCAAGTTTATGGGCCGCCGTTGTTTTACCAGCTCCCTGCAATCCCAAGAACAGAATGACGGATTGTGTGTCGGGTCCTTTGAGCGCAAGGTCCGTCTTTTTGTCTCCGAGCATCGCGGCAATCTTGTCGTAGATGATTTTTACGAACTGCTGTCCCGGATCAACTGATTTGAGTACCTTCTCTCCCTTCGCCTCCTCCACGGTACTGTTCACGAATCTTCGGACCACACGCAGGTTTACGTCAGCCTCAAGAAGGGCCATCTTTATCTGCTCTACGGTTTCCTCAATGTTCTTTTCCGTAATCTTTGACTTTCCGCTCAGTGTCTTGATGATGTTACTGAATGTTCCTGTAATTTTCTCCAACATGATTTTTTCCTTCTATAATATATTTAATGATATAGTATGCAAAAGCAGCTTTCTTTTACCGACTGACTCATCTGGCGATTTTCTCAATGCTTTGTAATCAGCTCCATTACACATTCTTTCGGACTCATCTCCTTGTTCAAAAGACGGTAAAGCGCGTTGCATATCGGCAGCTTCAGATTTTTTATCTGGGAGATGGCCTGAACATATTTGCATGCGATGGCTCCTTCCGGCAGATATCCGACTTTGTTTACGTTTGCTATAAGGTCGTCGAGATCCTTGAATCTGCTCAGCATGTCAGTTTTGATTACGTCCTGTCCGAACCTTCTGTTGCGTCCGAACTTTGATTTGCATGTAACGTCCAGATCCCCCACGCCGCTGATTGATGTGAAAGTCTGTGGGTGAGTGGCTCCCATTGCGAATCCGATTTTTTGAATCTCGTTGAGTCCCGCCGCCATGAGGAGGCTCTCTGTGTTGTCCCCGAAGATTTCACTGTCCTCGGCAAGAGCGTCCAAGATTCCATAAACCACGGCAATTACGTTTTTTACCGCCGCGCACACCTGTACTCCGATTGTGTCGAAGGATGCGTAGACCATGAGACCTGGAACCCTAAGCACGTCCCTCATCCTGATGGCGTTCCTGTGGTGCTCCGATGCGGCAATCAGTCCGGTGATTTTTCCCTTTGCGACTTCCTCGGCGTGGGAAGGACCTGCGACATAGACCGTTGCGTTCTTGTATGATTCTGGAAGAGCGTCTTCCATTGTCTGAAGAATGAAACGCGGCATTCCGTCGTCAGATGGGACGAATCCTTTTGTCAGCGCCGCCACAACCGAAGAGCCGTCCGCAATATTGGGCACGTCCACAAATCGTTTGATGGTGGATGCAAGGTAAAGGGAAGGGCTTGCCATTATGATGAACTCCTTTCCCGTTGCCACTTTCTTTATGTCCGTGCTCGCGGTCATGTTTTCTGAAAGCTTGTACCCCGGAAGGTATCTCTTGTTCTCGTGCTCACAGTTGATTGACTCCGCCACGTCATCTTCCAGTGCCCAGACTTCAACGTTGTGTCCACCCCGTGCAAGGGCGGTTCCCAATGCTGTTCCCCAGGCTCCTCCACCAATTATGCCGACAGTCTTTGCTTCCATAAATACCTTCCATATCAATTCTTTTTTTCAGCGTCCCGGACAGATTTCCTTTTTCTCATAAGCCGATGGGGACGTCTCTTTATTTAAACTCCCTTCATTATATAATGGAAGCCTCTTTTTGTAAAGGTCGCAATCAGCGCTTGCAATCAATGCTTTCAATCAGCGTGAGTAACAGGCTCCTCGCTCATAATCCGTTCCTTAATCTGCAAGACTTGCTCCAGTGGAAGACCAATCGCTTGTGATATTTGTTCTGGTGTGACAACGCCCATTCTCAGAAGATTTTCCGCATCTTCTACGGCTTTTTCCGATTTTCCCTTTTCAAGTCCTTCTTCTCTGCCTTCCTCAAACGCGATGTCTTTTTCCTCGTCGCAAGCAAAGCTTGCTCTTCAAGTTTTTGTTTGGTCGCAAAGCTCCCATTTTCCACTTCGTGGAAAAACACAAAAACTTGCAACCAAGGTGTTTTAAAGCAATTTTAGTCCATTGCTTTTCTTCGTCGCTTTCCATTTTAGCATATTCCGACGCAATATAGAAGACTTTGAATGCCCTGTCGTTCAATTTTATTTCTCTCCCCCCTCAACTCTCAACTCTCAACTCTCAATTCTCAACTCTCAACTTCCATTTGACATCCTCTGAATATCGTTCTAAAATGGAGGAAAGGTGGTAAAATTATGGACAAAGATTTTGAAGTTTTGGACAGGGTTGTGGGCAAGATTCCTGATTTTCCCAAGCCCGGCGTGCTTTTTTACGACATTACCGGAATCCTCCGTCATCCTGAGGCGTTCAAGTACAGCATTGACCGTATGGCGGAAATCTATGCGGGAAAAAAGATTGATGCTGTTGCGGGCATTGAGTCGCGCGGATTCATTTTTGCCTCTCCCTTTGCCGAGCGTATGGGAATCCCCCTGGTGCTGATCCGTAAAAAAGGCAAGCTTCCCGGAAAGACTTACACATGCGCGTATTCGCTTGAGTACGGAAAGGCTGAGGTTGAGGTGCATTGCGCGGACATACAAAAGGGACAGAACATCCTGCTCGTGGACGACCTGATTGCGACCGGAGGAACCCTGAACGCGGCGAAAAATCTTGTGGAGCAGGGCGGAGGAACTGTTACGGATGTTTTCGGAGTGATTGGGCTTCCGTTTTTGAACTACAAAAAGACGCTTTCACCCATGAACGTGACTACGCTGATTGAGTACAACACCGAGAAAATGTGATTTTTTATGAATGAAATTCATTTTTGCCGGATTTTTTTTTAGCTTTAATTCGTGGTATTATCGGCATTTAGAAAAAAAAGTTAAGGAAAAATGAAATTTTTGAAAAAAAACACTTGAAAAATAATTAATCAGTGTTATAATGAGTGCATAAATTAATTTTTCATAGGAGAAAAATATGAAGAAATTATTAGCTTTGGTTGCTGTTGCAGTGATCGGTCTTACAAGCGCGTTCTCATTCTCTTTGAGTGACCTTGTTGGAAAAGTGTCCGGAACATGGAAGGATGCTAACTACAATGCAACATGGACAATTGGTACTGATTCTACTGGTGCTGCTTCTATCAAGATCGCCGATGCTACAACTGGAAAGGTTTACTACACCTTCAAAGAGAGCAACATGCAGAATCTTGATGGATCAGTTGGTCTTGACGGAATCACAGTTACATGGAAGAGCAGCGTGTTCGGCAAGAGCTACAAGCTTGTTAAGGGAGCTTCATTGAGCAAGGACCTCGAGCTTACAATCGTTCGTGATTGGGATCCCGCTCCTTACGAGAAGCAGCCCCTCACATGGGTTGGTGGCGATGCTGATGTAGGAATCGAGCGCTAAGTCTCATCCAGGCATATTGCCAGATAAGCCGTCACTTTCGGGTGGCGGTTTTTTTTTGTTTTTGTATTTCCCATGCCTTTACCTCCAATGTCATAATCCATCCGAATAAAGTTGCCCAGTTCTCAACTTTCACTCCCATCTTCCATTTTCTTTTCCATTGTGATATAATGTCTCACATGAAGATTGTAATTATCGGAGCCGGATTTACTGGCGTACAGCTTGCCAAAAGGCTCATTGACGAAGGAAATAAAGTGTCTGTCATAGACAACAGCTCGGAAATCGTGTCGAACCTGCAGGACACCCTTGACTGTGACATCCGTTATGCCGACGGAAACAATCTTGCGACCCTTGAGGAGGCCGGAATTGCGAGTGCGGATGCCATGGTTGCGGTTACGGAAAGCGATGAAATCAACATGATTACCTGCTCCCTTGTGGATTCGGTCTATCCGGAGATTCTGAAGATTGCGCGTGTAAGAAACGAGTCGTATTACCTCAACACGAAGGAGACTGAGAAAAAAATTGCGGGTCGCTTCGAGGGTGAGAGACGGCCCCTTTACGGAATCGACTACATGATCAACCCTGACGTGGAGGCTGCGGAGGCCATTGTCAACGCCGTGGAGCATGGTGTTTCCGACGTTATGCCGCTTGGAGAAGATGACAGCGCGGATTACGAGCTTTCCAAAATCACCGTGGCGAAGGGAAGCAGGCTGGACGGATGTGCTGTAAAAAACATCAGGAATATTACTGACATCAGCATAATCGTTGTGCTCGTGGAGGAGAAGGAGCTGGTTTCTTTTCCGACTGGGGACACCGAAATCCATGCGGGACAGACAATCAGCGTTCTTTCCCATAAGGATGATTTGCAGGCTGTGCAGGAACTTTGCGGCGTGAAACTTACGAGCATCAGGAAAATCGTGCTTCTCGGAATCGGGAAAATCGGAACAATGGTGGCTGAGAGACTTGTGCAGCCCAAAAAGAAGGAGTCATTTTTCTCGAGGCTCCTTGGAAAGAAAAAGACAGGCTCTCTGCAGGATTTTGTCATCGTGGATTCCGACCGTGAGCTTTGCGACGCTGCCATCGAGAAATTCTCAAATTCGGTCAGGGTCTTCCAGCAGGACATCACCGACGAGTCCTTCATTGAGCAGGAGGGACTAAACCGGTTCGACCTTTGCATCTGCGCCACTCACAATCACGAGCTGAACCTGATGGTTGCGGCCTATTTTGAGGTTCTCGGACTCAAGCGAACGATTGCCCTGATTACGAATTCCGCTTTCACACCGATTGCGAGCAAGATGGGCGTGGATGTTCCTGTTCCAATCCGCGACACTGTGGTTGACAGCATAATGAGCCATCTGAGGGGAAAGAGCGTTACCGAGGTGCACACAGTCTCAAACGGAGAGTTTGAGATTATTGAGTGTGACATTCCTTCTGGAAGCGCCGTCATAGGAAAAAAACTCAAGGACATCGCGCGTCCGGGAGAATTCCTGATGCTGCTGATTAAAAAGCCGGGAGCCGCCAAGAACGAGCTTACAAACGGAGACACCTACCTGAATGTCGGGGACCATGTGACCCTTGCTGTCAGGACCGGGGATCAGAAAATTCTGGGGTACTTCAGTGGAAAAAAATAAGCAGGCGTCCATCGCCTTTGTCATAGCGCGAATCGTTTTTCTTATCGTGGCGATTGTGGGACTTACATTCATCTTCCCGATTGTCACGGCTCTTGTGTTCGGGGAAACCAAGGTCCTTCCCTCATTTCTCATCCCAATGGGCGTGTCCCTTGTTCTCGGGGCAATCTTTTTTCTTGCGGGCAGAAACCGTAAGTCAAGGCTCAGCACAAGGGCAAGTTTTGTCGTTGTCGCATTTGCATGGGTTGCGGCGGCTCTTTTCGGTGCCATCCCGTATTTTGCGAGCGGTGCCATCCCGGATTTTACCGACGCTTTTTTTGAGAGCATGTCCGGATTTACCACCACGGGAGCCACAATCCTCAGTGAGATAGAGGGACTTCCCTTTGCCATGTCAATCAACATGTGGAGGTGCATGACGCATTGGCTTGGAGGCATGGGAATAGTCGCTTTGACCGTAGCCCTTCTTCCGATTCTTGGTGTGGGAGGATTCCAGCTCATTCGTGCGGAGACAACGGGCCCTGAGAAAGGTAAGCTCACGTCCAAAATCACCACGACGGCGAAAATCCTTTGGTTCATGTACTTCGGTCTCACGGTTCTGGAGGCGGTTCTCCTGAGGATTGCAGGAATGTCCGTTTACGATGCTGTCTGTCACGCGCTCTCAACTTTGGGCACTGGAGGATTTTCCACCAAAAACGCAAGCGTCGCGGCCTACAACTCACCCGCAATCGACTGGATAATCACTTCGTTCATGTTCCTTGCCGGAATCAACTTCTCTCTTTATTACTCAGCTTTTCGGGGCGACTTCACCACAATCAGGAAGAACTCGGAGCTGAAGGCTTACATCGCGATTACACTGGGTGCGACCATTCTCATCGGCATTTTCGAGGCGGCACGTTACGGCGGATTTTTCCATTCGCTCAGGTACTCTTCGTTCCAGTCTCTCTCAATCATTTCCACGGCAGGATTCGCCACTGCTGATTTTACTGAATGGACAAGCGCAAGTCAGGCAATCATTCTGATTCTCTTTTTCATCGGTGGCTCTGCTGGTTCCACGGGCGGAGGAGTCAAGGTAATCCGCTGGGTGGTTCTCGGAAAGATTGCGCATAACGAAATCCAGAAGCTCATACATCCGCGGGGGATTTTTGCAATCACCATAGACGGGCAGTCACACAGGAAGGAAATCGCATCCACGGTCACGTCATTTTTCTTCATTTATCTCATGCTGATTTTTTCGACCACGTTCTTCGGATGCCTTTTCAACATGGATGTCCTCACGTCATTTACCGGAGCCTTGAGCATGATCGGAAACATCGGTCCGGGATTCGGAAAGCTCGGTCCCTCGTGCAATTACGGATGGCTTCCCGCGGCGGTCAAATGGTGGTACTGTTTTGCGATGGCAGCCGGAAGACTTGAGTTCTTTACCATGATTATTTTCCTCTCACCGTCGTTCTGGAAAAAATAGGAGGTTCACGTGTTTGACAGAAAACGCTATAAGAAAATCGCCAGGTTGCAGCTCAATGGCCGTAGGACTGTCACTGTTCTTGCATCTCTCGTTGTCCTAGCCCTTGCTTATCTTCTGATTGTGCCAGGAGGCAGGTCAGCGATTTCCAGGGGGGATGCCGCAAGATTCCGCTACTTAATCCTTCTTCTGTGGGCTTTTGTCTGGGGATCGGTCTTTCTTGCGTACACATATCTTTTTACGGCTCTCTCCCACACAACGGAGGTTCTTTCGTTCAAGGTCTTTGTCCGCGGATTCTCATACTGGCTCACCGGGCTTCTTGCCTATCTCTGGAATTTTCTCTGGGTTACGCTTTGGTCAGCTCTTTTTGTAATCCCAGGCATCGTGAAATCTTATGCCTACTCACAGATGTATTTCGTGCTTGCGGAAAATCCAGGGATAGGGGTGGGAAAGGCGATGGACATAAGCAAGGTCCTGACTTTCGGCCATAAGTCGGATCTTTTCATCATGGACTTGAGTTTCATCGGATATCTTATCCTCAGCGCACTGACGGGGGGAATCTTTTTCCTGTGGGCGGGTCCGTACATTATGATGGCAAAAACAAACGCTTACCACGACATGAAGGATGAGGCAATCCGGTCTGGCAGGCTTACAAAAGAAGATTTTGGGGAGTAATAAAGGGGTAATAAAATGGAAGAAAAAAAATCAGGATGGATTGTTTTCTGCGTGTTGATTGTGGCGGCTCTTTTTCTTACCTTCATCGGCGGTAGAAACAGGGAATCCGGAAATTCCGTGCTGGAGTCAATCAAGGAGACTCAGGGGCTTCAGGAGAGGCTGGGCAAGAGACTCGGCATTTTTCCCGGCACCACGGACAAGGAAAAGGTTGATTTCCATAAATCCGGACAGTCTTACATCGCAAGGCTCCACATAAACGGAACCATTCAGAAGGAGAACGAGAGCTACAATCAGGAGTGGCTACTTTCCACCATAGCCGATTTGCAGGCTGATTCTGACAATGTTGGAATCATACTTGACGTGGACTCACCCGGAGGAACCGTCTACGAGGCTGATGAGGTCTACCTGCGTCTTCTTGATTATGCGAAGGAGAAACCAGTGCACGCATATTTTGAGTCTCTTGCGGCAAGCGGCGGATATTATATCTCATGCGCAGCGTCTCACATTACGGCGAACAGGAACACTCTTACCGGAAGCATCGGAGTGATTGCGGGTCAGGCTGTGGATCTTACGGGACTCATGGACAAATACGGAGTGAAGGTGGAGTCATTTCATTCAGGACGGAACAAGACCCTTGGGAATTTCTACGAGCCTCTCACCGACGAGCAGAGGGAAATCATGCAGTCCATTTCGGATGAGTGCTACGAGCAGTTTGTTTCGATTGTGGCGGAGTCACGCAAGATGAA
Organism: Treponema sp. UBA3649; assembly: GCA_002373325.1. GTDB lineage: Bacteria > Spirochaetota > Spirochaetia > Treponematales > Treponemataceae > Treponema_D. The sequence continues at coordinate 8,568 of DFKI01000144.1, read as the reverse complement.
AACCGACGAAGTAAAAAAACTTGCGGACGGAAGAGTCTATACGGCGAATCAGGCTAGGAAAAACGGACTTGTGGATTTGGTCGGAACGTGGGAGGACGCTCTTTCCTATATGGAGGATGAGTGCTTCGAGGGAGAGGAAATCTACGTGGAGGACTTTGATTTTGTCCCGGATTTCAATTTCTACAAGTATTTCATGCGCTCAAGTGCAAGGCTTCAGTCCCCGGTTCTTCCAGATGCTGTTGAGAAAGTAATCAGTCCCGGACTTGACTATCCGGCCTTTATCTGGGAGAGGTGAGATTTTTTACATCAGCTTTCCGAAAATCCATCCGGAGCTTCCGAGCTTCAGGTTGAATTCGCTGAAACACACGTCCTCTTTTTCGGCCCTGATTACTGCGGACGTGTTGAAGAGAAAGCTGTATTTTCCGCTTTCAAACGGCAGGTAGATTGTCTGGCTGTTTAGGCAGTAGTCATTCAGCGTAAATGAGAAGGTCTCCTTTTTTACTTCAGGATCCGCGGGGTCCCATGCTTCCACTGTGAGCGTCTCGATTCTGTCGGTCTTGAAGTAGGATGCCTTTGAGGAAGCGTCTCCGTTGATTATGGCCGCCTGCTGAAGCTTGAGATTTCCGTTCTTGCGTATGTAGTCCCTTGTCATGTGGAAGTCCGTCCTTATGCCCATCATGTTGTCGGAGGAATTTTCCTTGCAGCATGTCGCGGTGTTTTTGTCGAATCCTGAGAGAATGGAGTAGAGCAGGGGAGATTTCGTGTCCACAAGACAGTCCGAGGCATGAATCTCAAGGTAGGATGTACCTTCGCCGAACGGATTTGTCGCCCCCGGAGCCAAAAGCTGGTAGAACGCGCTCTGCATTCCGTATGCCCTCCCGCCCCTGTGCCTGATGGAGATTCTTATAAGGGAGTCCCTTGTCTGACCCAGGGAGAGAGGAACCTCAATCTGGGCTTTCATAAATCCGATTCTCTCATCAGACGGCACCAGCAGAAAATCAGTGTAGAGCATCCTTACGCCGCTGTTGTCCTCAATCCACTTTCCGTACCAACCTCCGCCCAGGACTGTGAATCTTCCGGCACTCTTTTCCATTATTATCTGGTAGATTGAATGAAGACCGCTTTTTGTCCAGTACAGCTCGTCCTCATCCACAAGACTTTCTTCAAAAGAAACCTCCCCGATGTGTTCGATTTTTTTTCTTGTATAGCAGACCCTGTAGAAATGACGCGACCCTTCGTTCTGTATGTAGACCGAGATGAATGAATAATCGTCGCTTACGGAATCCTTTTTGAGTTGTTTTCCCAAAATCTCTCCGGCACCGGCAATCACTGCATCCGACTCAGTTTCCGAGAGTCTTGTGATTCGCGCATAGTTCTGAGGAAAGATGTTCTTTAATACAGGAGCCTCTGCCGTTGAAGTCCAGATTGCGACCGCAGCGATGAGGCACAGAATAATTTTCTTTTTCATAATTCCCACCCAAAAATATAACAAGCGAGGGGCCATAAAGTAACAGATTCAAGGACATTTCGAAAAGCTGAAGTTTCTCGAGGTTCCCTCAATTGAATCCGGAAAACATTTGCCGAAAGACATTTTCCCCTCAATGCCGATTTTTAACCGTGCTCCCTCACAAGCTCCGTGATTTCCTGCGCCATGTCTTCCAGTGCAACCTGCTTTTGGACTCCCCCCATCTCAAAAGCGACCTTTGGCATGCCGTATACTATGGAAGATTTTTCATCCTGACCGAGCGTCCATGCACCCTGCCTTCTCATTTCAGCAAGTTGAGCGGCTCCGTCACGTCCCATGCCCGTCATAATCACTCCGAGCGCGCGGTTCTGGTAGATTTTCGCCACTGACTCAAAGAGTACGTCCGCCGAGGGTCTGTGACCGTTACGCTGAGGTTCCTGCGAAAGACGCACGACATTGCAAAGCGATGATTTTTCCACGAAAATATGGTAATCTCCAGGGGCAATGTAAATCTGTCCGGGGTGAATCAAATCTCCGTCCTCGGCCTCTTTTACTTCAAGCGGGCAGATACGGTTCAAACTTGCGGAGAATTCTTTTGTGAATCCTGCGGGCATGTGCTGTACGACCAGAATCGGCTTGGGAAATTTCGGCGGAATCTTTGCGAAAACTTCCCTGAGAGCGTTCGGACCTCCTGTTGAGATTCCAATTGCGACGACATCAATCCTGCCTGGTTCCCTGAGCGGAGTGATTACGGCAGGTTCCTTTTTGGACTGGCTCCACAGCGTCGGAGAGAAGGATGTTTCCTTGATTGTTGAGGTCAGCGGCTTGATTTTGTCGGTAAGCCCCTCTTTTTCCGTCGCTGCCTGGGCTTCCTTGAGTTTTGCCTGATGCATGAAATAATCGGTGGGATTTACGTCCTTTCCGTGTCTTCTCGCGTACCTTCCTCCGTAGGATGAGACCAGCTCTATGATTTTGTTGGAGACATTCGCGATGCTTGTGGAGATTGCGCCGTTCGGTTTTGTGATGAAGTCGCTCGCACCAAGCTCAAGACATTTCATCGTGACGGCGGCACCCCGCGTGGCTATGGACGAAAGGATGATTACCGGAATGTCTATGCCCTGTCTTCGCCTTTCCTCAAGAAACTGGATTCCGTTCATCTCGGGCATCTCTATGTCAAGGAGAATTACGTCCGGCTTCAGGTTCGGAATCTTTTGCAGGCAGAATTTACCGTTCATCGCTGTTCCCGCAGTTTTCAGCCCCTCGGTTGAGTCCACGATGCGGGAAATCAGGTTTCTCATCAATGCAGAGTCATCACAAACTAAAACTGATATGTCATCCATCTTCTCATCCCCTTTTTTTTACTTTTTTGCCGTAAGATTTCTACTCTTCCTTGTGGTAAAGGCAGGCCCACTCGGTCTTCAGAAATTTGAATTTTGTGTCCATTCCGAAAAGGCTCTCCGAATGACCTATGAAAAGGTATGAGTCCCTGCCCATGGAGTTGTAGAATCTGTCTATGGTTGATTTTTGCGCCGGCTCGTCGAAATAAATCAGTACGTTGCGGCAGAACACTATGTCCAGATTTCGTGCCCCGCTGTCGTGCCTCAGGTTGTGGTAATCAAATCGGATTGAATTCATCAGCTCCGGTTTCACCTGATATCCCTTGTCGGATTTTGTGAAGAATCGGTCCAGGTATGCGGGTGGAATTCCGTCAATCCTTGCGTTCGGATAGAATCCCTGTTTTCCCACCATGAGTGATTTGAGCGAGATGTCGGATGCCATAATCTCGAATGTGTACGGAGACGGCAGCTTGTCCTTGAGCAACATGGCGATTGTGTAGGGTTCCTCCCCGGTCGAGCATCCCGCGCTCCAGATTTTTATCCTTGTTTCTCCCGTCTTCTTTTTGTTTTCTATGACATGAGGGATGACATAGTTCACAAGCGCGTCAAAATGCGGCTGGTTTCTGAAAAATCTGGTCAGGTTCGTTGTAACGCTGTCCAAAAAAGCCTTGAACTCCCCCTGATCAGAAGTGACTAGCGTAAAATATGCATCCGCACTGTCCATCTGTTTTTCGCGCAGACGTTCCTTGAGCCGGCTGTCCAGGATGGAGCGGTTGTTGTCCGAGAATGTTATGCCACTGGCATCGTATATCAATTTCCGATACTTATCGAACTGTAAATCTGTGAGCAAATCTGACATACTGAAATTATACACCCAAAAAGGAATGTTGTCCACTGTAAAATAAGGAAAGTTTTTTCTTTTACGAAACTATCCTGTCCTTTCCTGATTTTTTCGCCTCATAAAGTTTTTTGTCCACTTCCTGCATCGTTTCCTCGAAGCTCAGGTTTTCTCCGCAGGTTAGGAATCCGGCACTGACTGTCACGCACCTGTTTTTCTCAATCTCGATGGAGGTCCTTGTGTCCGAAAGAATCTCCTTGACAATTTCAACGGCCTCGTCCCGGCTCTTTTTTGGAATCAGAAGAAGAAATTCCTCCCCTCCGTAACGGCAGGCTGTGGCTCCAAGTTTTTCCCTTTCCTGCAAGATTGCGGCGAATTTTTTCAGAACCACGTCCCCGAAAGGATGTCCGTATTTGTCGTTCACGTGCTTGAAATCATCAATGTCGAACATAGCAAGGTGCAGGCTTCCTGAGTCGGCGAGGGTCGCGATGGCAAGCTTTAGGAAATTGTTGAAATATCGGCGGTTGAAAAGGCCGGTGAGCTCGTCGGTGTTCGCCTGTTTTTCATAGAGGTCGGAGAGATACTTGATTTTCTCCCGGTCATGCGCGTTCTGCTTGGAGACGGTGTATGAAAAGAAAAAGAGCACTACGCAGGAGATGGCCATGCTGCAAACTTTGTCGATGAAAGCGTCGTCCTCAGTGAATATAATGAAAATCTCCGGAATGTGCCTGTGGATGATAAAAAGCCCCACGTTCTCCACCAGTGCGATTGCGAAAAAAATCAGTCTCGTCCATCCGCGGAGGGCAAGTGCGATGGTTACGATGGTCAGCATCAGATAAAATTCCATGCCGCCGTCAAGCCCCGAGTTTACGAAAAACATGAGCGGGAAAATAATCAGCGAGCAGATTCCTATGGCAAGCATGGCGAAAAGATTCGTGTTCTTTGTCTGAAATCCCCAGACCGAAAGCGCCATAAGGAAGATGATTGAGAAAAATGGCAGCAGGATTGCGGGAAGAGGCAGTCCGAGCAAAAGCGATTCAATGAAACCGAATATTTCCCCGGCGGTCGCAAATATGACCATGGCATAGGTGATACGCTTTTCAAGGGGTATCTGGAACGAGAAAAATTTGCCTTTCATCGACTTGATGAATGAAAAGAATCCTTGCATTGAGTCCATTATACTTTCTTTTTCTTTTCTGGGCAAGGGGGTTTTTGAGGTGAGAGTTGAGAAGTGAGAGATTTCGGGGGAGATTGTCTGAAAACTGATAAATGTCGCGCTTTCAAGGACACCTCAAAAAAAGTGAAGTTTTTAGAGGTTCCTAAATGTCATTGCCGTACTCGATACGGCAATCTGCAAATACTTATATTGTAATTAAATAGATTATCGGGTCGAGCCCGATAATGACATAGTTTAGGGTTTTTAGACAGCCTCGGGGAGATTGGCAACTCGGGGAGATTGCATAAAAGGCTTTTCTTTTGGGGGAATGTGCTATATAATAGAAAATAAAAATCGGTTTTGGGGGAGCGTTATGGCGGCGAAATCTGGAAAAAAATACATTTTGGCATTGGATCAGGGAACCACATCTTCCCGAGCCATTCTTTTCAACTCTCGGGCGAGCAAAATTGCCTCGGAGCAGAAGGAATTCACTCAGTTTTTTCCGAAACCGGGCTGGGTGGAGCATGATGCGGAGGAGCTTTTTTTGTGCCAGCTTAATGTAGCCCAGGAAGTTTTGAAAGAGGCGAAGGTAAGTCCGTCGCAGGTGGCCGCAATCGGAATCACGAATCAGAGGGAAACCGTGGTGGTCTGGGACAAGAGAAGCGGAAAGCCCGTGTGCCGTGCAATCGTGTGGCAGTGCAGGAGGACGGCGGAAATGGCGGACAAGCTTATCAAGGAGGGAAAATCCGGTTTGATTCAAAAAAAGACGGGCCTGATTCCCGACGCATATTTCAGCGGTACTAAAATCAAGTGGATTTTGGACAATGTTCCGGGAGCGAGAAAAAAAGCGGAGAAGGGACATTTGCTTGCCGGTACGATTGACACATGGCTCGTCTGGAAACTCACCGGCGGAAAAATCCATGTGACCGACAGAACCAACGCAAGCCGAACAATGCTCTACAATATCCACACGCTAGAATGGGACCCGGAGATGCTTGAGATGTTCGGCATACCGCGCTCCATGCTTCCTGAGGTAAAGGATTCCTCCTGCATTTACGGAATGACCGACCCGGACGTGTGCGGATTCGAGATTCCCATCGCTTCTTGCATAGGAGACCAGCAGGCGGCTCTTTTCGGACAAGGGTGCTTTACAAAGGGCAGCGTGAAGACCACTTACGGAACCGGATGCTTTATGCTGATGAACACGGGTGCGAAACCGATTGACTCAAAGAACAAGCTTCTTACGACGATTGCGGTGTCCCTTAACGGAAAGGTGCAATACGCTCTGGAGGGCTCTGTCTTTATGGGCGGGGCTACAATCAAATGGCTCAGGGACCAGCTCGGAATCATCAGGACGGCGAAGGAGTGCGATCAAATGGCGGAGTCGGTGGAGGACAGCGGAGGTGTTTTCCTTGTGCCTGCGTTTACGGGGCTTGGGACTCCTTACTGGGATCCTTATGCGAGGGGACTTTTGGTGGGACTTACGAGGGGTGCCGGAAAAGCCCATGTGTGCCGTGCTACGATTGAGGCAATCTCTTTTCAGGTGAAGGACATGCTTGAGTGCATGGCAGATGACGCGGGACTTGCCATAAAGGAAGTGAAGGTGGACGGAGGAGCCTGCGTGAGCAATGTGATGATGCAGTTCCAGTCGGACATTCTGAACAAACCCGTGTACCGACCAAAAAACGTGGAGACTACGGCGCTCGGTGCTGCTTTTTGCGCGGGACTTGCCGTGGGATTCTGGAAGGACACCGACCAAATTCTGCAGTTCGGTAAAACGGAAAGGATTTTCACTCCCGCCATGGATTCCAAAAAACGCAAGGGTCTCTACGCACAATGGAAGAGGGCAGTTGGGCTAAGCATGGGATGGGCCGCTCCTGAACGAAAATGATGGAAACCTCTTTGCTGCATCGGATTCCTATGTGAGCACGGCAAGATTTTCCGCAAGTTCCCGGACTTTTTCCACCGGAAGACTTGTGGCCTGCGCAATCTGTTCGAAAGAAAGGATGTTCATTTCGAGCAGATTCTCCGCCGTCTCAACAGCTTTTTTTGATTCCCCAAGTGACAGACCTTCAGCTATTCCGTCCTCATAGCACACCCTCTTGAATTCCTCCTCGTCAAATTCCGTCAAACTCATGCCCAGTACCTCCGCTTTCTGCCTTTTGAAAAATCCGTCCAGAAGGTTTTCCCTTATGGCCCAGCCCAGAGCCTCCTCGACGGCATCATCCTTGTCCATTCCAGCCTTTCTGTTTTCCTTTATCCGGTAGACATACATTATATAATCATACAACGCTTTGCAATTTTTTTGAAGAGGGGTTTTGCATTTTGGATTCATATTTATGACATCGGCGGTCCACTCGAAGTCCCCGGATTTGTTTTCTTTTATGAATGCGTCAGACAACCTCATTTTCCACCGGATTCCCTCACTCTCTGTCCCATTGTAGAAAATCACGAAATTCGGTGTTGGAATCTTAACGAGCTTACTGCTCAAAAGGCTCCTGTTTGTTTTAGTGAGATGAATCTGATAGAGCTGTGAAAAGTACATCAGTCCCCTCAAAGGCATGTTCGGATTCCCCGTGCTCTGTTGCTCGTAGAGATTCATCTGTGAGTCCACTAGAAAAGAGATGTCATTGTGCATCGTGATGTAGATTACGTTCTCAATCGTGTTCAGCTCAAGCTCGTCCGGGTCTGTATATTCAGTTCCGTTCAGAGCGTTGTATAAATCAAGCCTCCACCGCTTGCTTTCCTCGGTATCACGTCCGAAAATCGCCTTGAAGAGCCTGTCCTTGAACTCTCTCTGTTTTTCTGTGCCGTTGTCCATCAAAAAACTCCTTTTTCGTTCGATTTTTTCCCCACTATATATAATAGCCACAAATCTTCGCTGCGGTAATCAAAGTGCAAAAAAAAGCGCGAAAGGCAAGACAAAAGATTGAAAAAGTGATATAATTCCCCTCATATTCGGAGATTTTAAGCGGCAGATTTTGAGAAGAACAAATTTGAAAATCCGCTTGCAGGAGGAATTTATGGAGAAATCTAACAGAGAGCTTAATTACAAGATTGCGTTGACAGGTATTTTCGGGGCACTGAGCCTTGTTTTGGTCTTCACGCATTTGGGCTTCATTTCAATCGGCGGTTTTATCTCAATCACCGTCATGCACATTCCAACCATACTGGTCACGATTCTTGGGGGGCTTGTTCCAGGTCTCGGTGTCGGGCTGATTTTCGGAATCACGAGTTTGATTAACACAGTTATGAATCCGGTCAATCCCTTTTTCCTGAATCCGATGGTGTCCATAGTGCCTCGTCTTCTGATTCCCGTGGTCACATGGATTGTCTACCGGATTTTGAACCTCATTCCAAAAATGCCAAAGATTTTGAGCGGATCGGTGGCGGCTGCATTCGGAACCTTTGCCAACACATTCTTCGTCATGGGCGCAATCTACATATTATATGGAAGAGAATTGATGGAGGGCATGGGAGGAGCACTTTCCAAAATGGGATTCGATGTCGCTTCTCTTTCGGGCTTGAAGGGATATTTTGCAATCCTGGCCTGTACTATGGCAAGCAACGGAATCTGGGAGATTGTGGGAGCCGTCGTCATTACGGTTGCGGTCTTAAGCAGCTTGTATCTTTTCAAAAAGGGAAAGTCCAAGCTCAACAAAAGCGGCGGAGCGAAATAGCCCAAATCTCGGTTTTCTGCGGACAAAGCAATCTGCAGTCTTGCTAATCTCTGGCAAAAGGGATTGCCGGATCAAGTCCGGCAATGACACTG
>DFKI01000186.1 GCA_002373325.1 Treponema sp. UBA3649 | reverse complement strand
CTCAAGCTGCTCGCCTCCCAATGTCAAAAGCTGAACGTCGAATTTTCCATTGTCTTTTTCCGTTAGCGAGAGCAAGTCTTTTTGCGCGTCCTCAATGCTTTCTTGCGAATATTCTCCCTGGGCAAAAGATGCTGAGCTTATGATGTATGAGGGCTCGCTTGAGAAATAGGTTGCGACCTGACTTGATTTATATTCCGTATATGCCTTTGTATAACTCTGCTTTGCTTCATGCCCGTAAAGAATATTGCTCTGGGTGATTTCGGAAAGACCTTCGCCGGATGCCGGAATGTTTTTTACAAGGCGGTATTTTGTTCCGGGTGTGAGCGTGAGTTCCTGCGACTCATATTTTTTTGTGTCGCTTTCGTAATGGAATGTAAGACTGCCCTGAACCCATGCGGACGCTCCGTCTTCCCTGATTTGTATGCTCCAAAGTTTGTCAAGAGATGTGTTAAGGTCTGTCTTTTGTTTTTCCGTTGGACTCGGGGTGGCTGTGTAATCTGCGTATTCTGCTGAACCTGAGACTACGGTGAAAGTTCCGTTTCCATTTGACACGACGCTTACATTCAGAGCAGGGGCATACACAAGGTCCGGTGAAAAATCCTCGCCATAGCTAAAACTGAGCGCATCAGGAGTCTCACCGTCGCTTTTTGAACCGATTCCGATGTAGCGCACGAGACTGTCGCTTTCCTCTCCGCAGATTTCGTTCTGGTTTGCGTTGACCACGAAGTTTCCGTTTATGTCCTTGAGAATTGCCGCATCAATAAAAATGGCGATTGCATCTGTCGTAACGGATGTCGTGTTGATTTGAATGTCAACAAGCGTTTTTACGTTTGAACTTGCAGCGTTGCCGGTGGATTCAATGCTCGTATAATCTACGATTGATGATGGAAGTGGTGATTCGCTTCTTTTCGGAGCTCCGCTTGCATAAATCGGATTGCCAGTAAGAGCGTAGAACTTTACTGCTTTTGCGACGGAATCCTCATCGAGTCTTGCATAGCTTTGGATTTCAAGAGTGAGCTCTGTGTCTTCGGCTGCTTTTGTAAATGTGTGAAGCCGGGAAGCACCCGCTCCAGAATCGAATGAATTGTTGTCGATTTTGAAAATTGCGTGGCGTGCTGTTTCATGCATGGATGAGCTCGTGCCAAGAGATGCGCTTGATATGCCTTCAGTGCCGTCAAAAGAATATTCCGTGGGTGTGAGATTTCCTCCCGTCCACACGTTTCCGCATCCAGAAAGAATCATTGCGAATCCCGCGAATGTTGATAAAACGATTGTGCTTGTTTTTATTTTTCTTTTCATAATTTCTCCTTAGAATCTTAATCCGAATGTTACGTTCATAGCCCATGTGGGAAGGGATGTTCCTGCCGAGCTTCCGTAAAGAACATAAGTGTCAATCTGTGATTTTTCACCGAGGAACCATGTGAATCCGAATCTTGCCTCCGCGCTTGGCTCTCCTGCTGAAAAAGTGTTCCGCTCGTTTTCCGGCATGGCATCTCCTGCAAGGGTTCCGTCTCCGTTTGTTGGTGTGTAGTTTGCACCTGTTGTGGTTGTGTTACCGTAGGCATCGGTGAAGGTGGTCGTTGAGACTTCAGGAATGTGGCTGTTGGTCGAGGTTCTTTTTTCCCATGTAAGGGCACCACATGAGGCTGAGACTCCCATGTTGATGTTGAATTTTTCAGGAACGACTTTATAGGCAAGACCGAGTGCGAGAGATGGAGAGACGCTTGTGGTGAAGATATCTGTGTTTAATCTTTCTCCGCCTTTTTTCAGAACTTCCGTTGTGGTGATTTCTCCGCTTGAAATGTCGGTGGTCTTTGTCGTTGTTCTCTCAGTGAATGAGTCCGCTCCTGTATATTTGCCGCTGAGTGAGACAGGGGAGATTACGCTTGCCTTCAGAATCAGACGCTCGGAAAAATCAAAGTCAAATGTGATTTTCGGAGTCAGTGTGTTTGTCCAGTCTATGAATTTTCCTTGTTCCCGGCTGTAATCTGTTGTTGTGCGGACAAGCTGGGTTGAGTTGTTTGTCGTGTTTTCCGCGTAATTGTAGGAGCTCGCATTGTTTTTGAAAGAGATGGAAAATCCCTCTCCAAGTGATAAATCCGGAGTCACACAGTCCCAGAGTTTAGGAAGGGTCAGGCCAAGTGTTGCGGAAAGTGAAGGTGTGAATGTGTTGTAGTCATAGGTTCCTGAGTATACCGGCTGTTTTAGTCCGTCCACAGAGCTTCCGTTGAGAGTCGTGTTTTGACTCCATGCGATGTTTATAAATCGTCGCTCCATGGTAAAGGCAAGGGAGCTTAGACCCGCGTAGAATTTTAGGTCGCCGAACAGATAGGGAGTCCTAAGTCCGTTGAAACTTACGCCGAATGTGTTCTTGGAGTTTGTGTTTTCAAGGGCTGTGTAGATTTTATCACTCTGTGTTCCTACCGCATGTATTTCGGATGAGTCGGATGTGGTTGTTCTTCCTGTTTTGACTGGGGAGAGTTCACCCGTTGGATCGGTTGCATCGTATCCGCTGTAGGTGATTGAATTTGTGTTCCAGTAGAGTGTTCCTCCAATCTTGTTTGAAAGGAAAAGACTCAGGGCAAGGTCGTTTTTAAGTTGGACTGAGCCGTTTGTGCTTGCGGATGAAGAGTTGTCCGTGTAGTCGATGTTCACTCCGTCGCCCGCAACATTGTCTTTTGTTACGGATTCTTCGTTTGTCGTGTTTGCTTTCAGATAATATCCCTCATAAAGGGAGAGCCACAAATTTGGACCGAAGAATTTTCCAGCACCGATTTGAATCTGATTTGTGTTAAGTCCATATCCGCCAAAGAAGAGAAAGTCTTTTCCCTCCACGCCCGTGTCAATCTGGTCAACAATATCGTCCTCGATGAGTCCGCTCGTCACCATGTTTGTGTTAGAAGCAGGAGTCTGAGCAAAGACCCCTCCCATCGTCAATATTCCAGCCGCAAGTGCCAGAACCCTTAAATTTGTTTTTTTCATATCTTCTCCTTAAATTATTGACATTTATTTGTGTTTTTCTTACTTACCAAAGAAGTAATTACCTTTGTAAGTCGAATTCATCAGAGTTGCCTTTTCAGTTGCAGATTTTCCCGCAAATCCATCAATCATAGTGGAACTACTTGTATTGCGGTTATTATAGTAGCTTCGTATCGCTGTCGTGTACCATGTAGTGGTACTTGGGCTGAATGTTATTGAAGTTGCGCTGCTGAAAGCATTGTCTCCGATTTTAAAAACAGAAGCAGGAATCGTTACGCTGCTTATCTTGGAACCACTAAAGGCACTTGAACCTATCTCTTGAAGATTTGCAGATGAAGATGTGTTCCCGAATGTTACGCTAGAAAGATTTGAACAATCATCAAAAGCATGATCCCCTATTGTTTGAAGTTGTGATGGCAATGAAACCGATGAAATTTTTGTTCCATAAAATGCCCAATCACCTATGCTGTTGATATCATTTCTTGTGAACGTTACCGATGTGAGGTTTGTGCATCCAATGCATGCATAAGCCGGAACAGAACAAGCAAATGATACGCTTTTAAGGTTTGTGCAGTCATAAAAAGCCTCTTGTTTAATATCATTGCCACTATAATTAGCCTCAGTTATTTCTACGGAAGCTGTTGTAAGGCTCTTACAACCATAGCAGACAGCGTTTTTTACCCAGCGTACAGTCGAAGGAATTTTAATAGTGGTAAGTCCAGAATATGCAAATGCGTATGATCCGATATTTTCCACGGTTGATGGAATTATCAGTGTTGTAAGGTTTTGGCAGCCGTTAAACGCATTATCATTAATATCTTTAAGTCCTTCAGGCAAAGAAATGTTGCTCAAATCAGAGTCCTCGAATGCAGAAGAACCCGTATATTTTAATTTGCTTCCGCTTGCAAATGTCACAGTCCGCAAGGAACTGCTATAGAATGCTCTAGTGCCAAATGAGGTAATCGCAGCCGGAATTGTTATTGAAATAAGACCCGTTTTGGCAAATGCATAGCTGTCTATCTCTGTTATTTTTGAAATATCTATGCTTGTAATTCCTGAGCAGTTGCAGAACGCATAATCTCCGATTGTCGTAACATTGGAAGCGAATTTTATGCTCTTAAGGTTTTTACAACCCGCAAAAGCACTTGTACCAATTTTTGTAAGACTACTGTTGTAATCAAGCTCAAGATTTATGTTTAGCGTTGATGCCGCCTTGATTGCAGATCCGACAGTTCCTAGAATTTCTGTTGCAGAATTTCCTGAGCCTGTAAAGGACCCCTCAAGGGATGTATCTGTCGCATTGGTAATTACAACTTTGGCTGTTGTTTTTCCGAGTGACTTTATGTATGTGAGGGTGTCCGCAAGTTTTTCTACGGTAGTGACATACCCCTCCCGCCACTGTGCATAAAGGATGATGTTGTCGTTTAAAGTAATGCTGTTACCCGGCAAGTATTCTGTGCCGCTTCCGTCTTCCTCTGTATTCCAGCTGATTGCAGTCCAATCTTCTCGTGTAAAGCCACATTCCGGTATTGTTACATCGCTGCCCAGTGATGCTGAGATTTCATCGGTGGAACCTCCGGCAGATTCATAATTTGCATCGAAAGAAATGGTTCTTGCATTTAATAAAAGTACTATTTCTACACTTACTTCACTTTCCGGCATGGCAAACTGATATGTCTTATTTTCTTCAATTTCGGTGTATGGTACCGCTTGGCCTCCGCTGGTTATTGTGATGGAGCCGACCTTGTAGTCTTGGTCCGGGGTTACGGTGAGCGTGATGATGCTTCCCGCCATGGCGCTTTCTACGTTTGAAGTCACTGTGCCGTGTTCAACAGAAGGAATGTTTACCGGATAGAAATTGCCGCTTCCTTCCCTCCACTGGGCGTAGAGTATCTGGGATTCGTTAAGGACGAGTGTCTGTCCGTTTGCGTATGCTGTACCGCTTCCGTCTGCCGATGTGTTCCATCCCGAGACATAATATCCCGTGCGAGTAAAGAGGCTTGCAGGAAGAGAAACCGAGCTTCCCGCCGGAGAACTGATTTCTTCCATTGAACCTTCGGCATCATCGCTGTTCTTGCTGAATGTGAGAGTGCAGGTTTTTCCCCACTGAGCGTAGAGTGTCATGCTTTCGGTCGGGATGAAAGTCTCTTGGTCGTCGTAACGGTCGCCGCTTCCGTCATTTGATGTGTTCCAGCAAGCGAATCCGTAATCAGTTCGGGTAAAGGTGTTTTCCCTTAAAGTGATTTCATCTCCTTCAAGAAGTGTCTGCTCGATGATTTCTCCGTCACCACCGTTTGCATTGTAGGTGAGTGTGAGAATCTTTTTCCATGAGGCGTAGAGAACAGTGTCTTCTGAAATCGGTGTCGCAAAATCAAATGGGGAATCCAGTTCGGAATCCGTGAACCATCCCATGAATCTGTAGCCGTCTTTTTTCGGAGCAGCGGGGACACTTGCATTGTTTCCCTCCGCCACAATCTGATTTTCCAAAATGTTTCCGCCGTTCGTCTCAAAGCTTACCGTGCAAGGAGTCTTCCAGATTGCGTAGAGCGTAACATCAGCGTCAAAAGTCGCGGCTCTCGCATCAAGGTAAGTGGTTCCCGTTCCGTCAGATTCAGTGTTCCAGTATGCAAGGATTTTTCCCTCTTTCGTGAAATTGTTTTCCATTATAATGGTGGAAATGTTTTCTGGAACCGTCTGTGCGTAATCTGTTCCGGTACCTCCGTTCGCGTTGAAAGTCACAGTGTGGGGAACAGCCCATTGAGCGAAGAGGGTAATGTCTTTCGTGATGATTAGGGATGCCTCGTTTTGATATCTCGTTCCGAATCCGTCGTCGCTTGTGTTCCATGCAACGAACATCATTCCTGACTTTGTGAATGGACATGAGCTGAGCGTGATGATTGTGCCCTCTTTCACTGTGATTGAATTCATGCTGCCCGAGCCACCGTTTGCGTTGAAGGAAAGCGTGTAACTTGGTTTTTCCATTGCTTCCTCAGGATTTTCCAGATTAACCTGTGGACATGCAGCGAGCGTGAAAATCAATGCAAGCATAAAAATCGCGGCTTTTGCATGATTCACGATTGAATGGAAATAGTCTTTTTTATTCATGGCAAACTCCTTTTAAAATAAAAACTCATTCTCCTGCGATGTACGTAGAAAAATGAGTTTTCAAATTTTTATGTGAAGAAATTTTTTTTGAGGCTTGTCAGATTTGTTTCTTTGGTTCCGAGGAGCTTTTATACCCCCCCGTCAGATGTATAGTGGATATGTAATCCGAAAAAAACTTTTGTTGAATCTTCATGTAAAAAAGTATAACGCGTTTATGTGCAAATAACAAGCAGAACGCAAATTTTTTTTTAACTTTTTTTAAATTTTTTCAGATTTCCCATTCCCACGTTGATTTTAGGATTGAATTCTTTTTACGAGCATGAAAAGTTGTCTCCGGCTTATGGATGTGAATACCGGCCTTCCGTGGGGACAGTGCGGATCGGGGAGTTTCAATGCCTCCTCACAAAGCCAGGATGCCATGTCATCGTCGAGCACATCTCCGTCCATTACGGCCCTTCTACATGCAGTGCTTGCCGCAACCGCGTTTATGATATCGTGTGGTTGTATGCGTCGGTCCAGCAAATCGCGCGCCAAATCCGCTTCCGTTCCTTTCCATCTTACCGGGACTGTCGTGAATTCCCACTTTCCGTTGCCGCAGTTTTTTCCCGTGAACCCGGCCTCTTCCAAAGTGTCCTGAATCTCCTCAAGATATTTGTCATCCGCAGTGCTTGTGGTCTGAACCGTGTAGGGAATGAGCAGTGCTTGTTTTTCTCCGGCCTTTTCCATTATCTGATTGTAGATGTATCTTTCGTGCGCCGCGTGCTGGTCGATTATGTAGAGCGTGTCGTTTTTTTCCGCAATCAAAAATGTGCCGAGGGTTTGTCCTACGAAATGGAATCCTGTTTCGGGATTGTCGTGCTCAGACGGAATGTAATTTGCTTTTGCGGGTTTCAGTCCTGAGCTTGCATATTCTGTTGGGGTATCTGTGCTTTTGTCATCCTCCGAGGCCAAATCTGCAATCCGCTTGGCGTAATCAGTGGCGACGCTGCTTTTGAAGGACGGTGTGCTGTAAGATGACTGTCCTGATTTCGGAAAAAACGATTCCCTTTTGTCTCTGTGAACCGAACTGTACGAGACGCTTGAAGGTACGTGGCTTTCCTGATATTTTATTTTGTGCAGGTTATCATCACCGCTTGCGACAAATGTGTTTGGTTCCGTGAACACATCCGCATATTCCGCTCCGAAGTCCCTCTGGTACTCTGCGTCCGAGGCATACATTTCTTTTACGGTGAACTGCTTGTAAAAATCCCTTGCCGCAGTGCTGATTCCGTGGTGGAGATTTGAGATGTCCTTGAAGCGCGCCTCCCTTTTTGCCGGATGGATGTTAAAATCCACAAGCGAGGGATCCATCGTTACAAAAAGACATGCGACAGGATGTGTGCCGTTCGGAAAAAATCCCTGGCCTCCGTACTCAATGGCCTGCAAAAGCGAGTATTCCGAAATTTTTCTTCCATTAACATATATGCTGATGTTCTTTCTGTTTGACCTTGTGACAGAGGGAGTTCCCAAAATCATTTTGAATGACCACGAGCCGTCCCTTGCCTGCGATGAGATTTCGTGGAAGCAGTCCTCGTCCTCAAAAAATTCCATGGTCTGAATGAATCTGTCTTTGAGCGACTGACCTTCCGGGAGCGAGAGTCTTTCCTCACCGTCCACAACGAATTTGAATCCGATGTCGGGGCGGGGAAGAGCTTTTTCCTCAAATGTGGTTCGGCAGAGAGAGCCTTCGCTTGCAGGTCTTTTTAAAAATTGTCTTCTCGCGGGAAAGTTTTCAAAGAGACCCGCTGTCTGCACGATGGTTCCGCTTGCTGATGTGGCGGGACTTATAAGATGATCCTCGGTTACGGACGCTTTCATTTTCCATCCGCCGCTTATAATCTGGAGTCGGCTTACGGCTGCCATGGAAGAAAGTGCCTCACCACGGAATCCAAGTGTGGTAAGATGCAGGAGGTCTGTTTCCGTAGAGATTTTACTTGTGGCATGTGGACGCGCGCAGGTTTCCAAATCTTCCTTTGTCATTCCGCAGCCGTTGTCAATCACGCGGATTTTTTCAATTCCACCGCCCTCAATTTCCACGGTAATCTGTGTGGCTCCTGAGTCAACCGCATTGTCCATAAGCTCACGGACTATGGCATTCGGTCTGTCAATCACTTCACCCGCGGCAATTTTTCGTGCCACTTCGGAATTCAAAAGTCTGACCCTGCCGTGTTCCGTCTCTTTGTTTTCGTTCCCGCTCATGAATCTCCCCCTGACTAACCGTTCCTTGTTCCGTTCACTTCATTCGAAGGATTGAAAAGTTCCAGCGTGGGTCCATCGTCTTTTTTTGTTTTGGTTTTGCGAGACTTTTTTTCTTTTTTGTTTTTTTCCGAATCATCTGAATCTTCATCGCTTTCGTTTTCATCGAACTCGCCTGTGTCCATCAAAATCTGAATTTTTCCCTCAATGGCATCAAGCTCTTTTTCCATGCCCTTCGCAAGTTTGATTCCTTCCTCAAAATCCTTGAGAGCCTCTTCCAGACTGATGTCGCTTCTTCTTATGGAGGCAGTAAGTTCCTCCAGTTTTTTCAAATTATCCTCAAAATTTTTCATTCTATCTGCCCCCTGATTTATTTACTGTTTGATTTTACTGTTGCCCTGAGCATTCCGTTTGCGGGCCGGATTATTATCTCGCTTCCTTCCGTTACGTCGCTTGCGTTTCGGATGACCTTTCCGTTTTGTGCGTCCGTCACCATGGAGTAGCCCCTGTCGAAAATGGTCTGCGGATTGCAAGTCTCAAGCACTTGTACGCATCTTGAGATTGTATCACGCCGGTCTTGAATTAACTTCACCATGTTTTCGTTCAGCTCTTGTCTTGCGGTGTCGAACCTTTGTAAAAGAGGCTGCTCGATGCTTCTGAATTTCAGCTCCATGCTTTCCGGTGTAAATGTCCTGAGCATGAGGCGCAAATGTTCCGTCCGTTTTTTGATTGTGTCGTAAAGCATTTCCCGCGCGCTGTTTATGTCGCTGATAATGTCCTGCTTCATCGGTACGCATATTTCCGCCGCAGCTGATGGAGTCGGTGCACGGTAGTCCGCCGCATAATCCGTGAGCGCCCAGTCAATCTCATGTCCCACAGCCGAGACCACAGGGATTTCCGATTTTGCAACCGCACGAACAACACCCTCATCGCTAAAGGGAAGCAAATCCTCAAGCGATCCTCCTCCGCGTCCCACAATCAGCACGTCGCACATTTTATAGTAGTTCGCTGTTTTTATCATGCTGATGATTGTTGAAGCGGCTCCTTCTCCCTGTACGACCGCCGGAAAAACAATCACGTCCACTTTATCATTTCGTCGTCTTGTAATTTGCAGGATGTCCCTGAGTGCCGCTCCCGTGGGACTTGTTACGACACCGACAGTTTTTGGAAAAAATGGGATGGGCTTTTTTCTGCTTGAGTCAAAGAGACCTTCGGCGGCAAGTTTTTTCTTTCGCATCTCAATCATTTCCATGATGTCGCCGGTTCCTGACTTTGACATGGAGTTTATGATTATCTGATAATTTCCCCTTGGACCATAGACGGAGACGGATCCTTTTACCAGAACGAGCATTCCGTCTTTCGGCTGGAACAAAAGAGATGAGGCTTTTCCCCTGAACATGACGGCAGAAATCTGACTCTCGTTGTCCTTCAGCACAAAATAAAGATGCCCGCTCGGATTGGGTCTGAAATTTGAGATTTCACCTTTCAGAAGAATGTTCGGAAAAGAACCTTCGAGCATCGTTTTTATGAGATTTGTAAGCTGGGTAACGGTCAGCGCATTGTCTTTTTCTTCCATGCGCATATTATAGAATAGAGCGGGATAAAAGTCTAGTGGAGATAGAGTAGGGAAACAGTGATTGTAGCGTTGTTTCATTGCCGTACTTGATGTGTCATTGTCGTACTTGATGTGTCATTGTCGTACTTGATGTGTCATTGCCGGACTTGATGTGTCATTGCCGGACTTGATCCGGCAATCCCTTTCCAATAGAGATTATCGGGTCAGGCCCGATAATGACAGTGGGTCAGGCCCGATAATGACAGTTGGTCAGGCCTGATAATGACAGTGGGTTAAGTCCGATAATGACAGCGTTGTCAAGCCTGAAAATTACATCGTTCTGGATTAATCAACGTTTCCTTAGGAATGAGGAGTTTGAAATGTCTAATAATGTAGGGGCGGGTTGCCGATAAGTGAAGGGATGAAATCTATTGTTTTTTTGTATGCCGGATTTGAAAATACTCATGCTTTTGACGCATTGTTCTCCTCACAATCTGCCTTTGACAGGGTTCTGGTTTGGGCGGATAAAATAAAAGATGTGTGCGGGATTGTCGTCGCGGTTTGCGGAAAAACTTATGCGTGTGTTTCTGAGTCGATTGAAAAGAGCGGGGTAAAGGCCCAGATTATAAAGCGTGATGACTGGTCTCTCGGAAATCTTCTTGAGCAGATGGCCGCATCCTGTTCAAAAAACGGTGCCAGCAGCGTGATTTTTTCCATGGCAGACCGACCGTTTCTGGACAGCACTTTGACAGATCAGATTCTTTGTGAGCATGAAAAATATCTTTCCGAATACACATTCGCCGACGGATATCCGCTTGGATTTTTTCCTGAGGTGGTTGATTCCGGCACGCTTAACATACTTTCATCCCTTTCAAAAGACAAGAAACTCTCTGATTCGCCAGTTGATTCCGGAAGCATTTATTCCGTCATAAAAACCGACATAAACTCCTTTGAAATTGAGGCCGTGATTGCACCGAGAGATTTCAGGATGCTTCGTCTTGATTTTTCATGCTCAAGTAAAGCAAAGCTGCTTTCATGCAAAGCTCTATTTGATTCGGCACTTAACTCTAAGATTCCCTTTGATTCTCTTTCGCTTTCTGAGCTCGCTGAAAAAACTGCATCGGTACAGCAGACGGTCCCGGCATTTTATAATGTGCAGATTTGCGGAAAATACTCAAGCTCTGCAATCTACAATCCGCTTTTTGCTTCGGATAAAAAATTGTATGAGAAGTCCTCTTCCAACGTGATGAGCTTGGAGCAGTTCAGGGCCCTCGTTTCCTCAGCGTCTGATTTTTCCGAGTCGGCTGTAATTGGACTTGGATTTTGGGGCGACCCAATTTTGCTTCCGAATCTTTCGGATTATGTGCAGGCGGTTCTTGCAAATCCTGGACTTTCCGTTTTGATTGAAACCGACGGACACGCTGTGGATGAAAATCTTGCGGCAAAAATAAAGAGTGTCGCGGAATCCCTTTGTGGCTCTGAAAAATCCGGCGGAAAAATTACTTGGATTGTGAACGTTGATTCTGCAAGCGCAAAAAAATACGGACAGATTCACGGCAATCTTGAAGGAAAATCTTTTGAGTCCACGGGTGAAAGCGAAACTTATTTTGCACGTTCTGTGAATAGTGTCTCAACTCTTGAAAAATATTTTCCGGGTGATGTTTATCCTCAGTTCGTGCGGATGAAGATTAACGAGGACGAGCTTGAGACCTTCTATCGTTTTTGGCACGGAAGCGAATCTCCGTCCGGCGGAAAAGTCATAATCCAAAAATACGATTCTTTCTGCGGACTTTTGAGCGATGAAAAACCTGCCGACCTTTCGCCTTTGAAGCGGATTCCATGCTGGCACATAAAGCGTGACATGAATGTTCTTTCTGACGGAAGTGTCCCGATGTGCAGGGAGTGCGTTTATTCCAACATAGTCGGAAACGTTTTCAGCGAGGGGATTGAGCAGGTCTGGAAAAAAACAAGAGATTTTGTTCGCAATCATATAGAATGTAAATTTGACGAAAAGTGCGGAGCGTGTGATGAATACTATACCTATAATTTTTAATCAGCGCGCCGTAAACCGAACAGTGCTCGGAGGAAGTGAAAAGAATGATTCTGTGTCAATGCCTGTCACGTGCGTTATCCTGAACCGAAGCGGAAATCAGTACAGGAATTTCATATTCGAAAAAATTCTGAGTCATGGATTCAAGAGCGTAATCTGCGTGGAGTCGAATGACAGAAGCCGGAATTTGGACGAGCTTTCACATCAGTATCCCAGCGTTCGGTTTGTGATACCGCATGAGGCAGTGACTCCGGGTGATATGATAAACCTTGGCATGGCGGAGGCGGAGGATGATTATGTGCTTGTCGTACAGGATGACATGTGCACTGAGGCATTCCGGTTCCCATCTCAGCTTTCCGAAAAACTCATTATGATGAATCAGTTCTGCGTTTGTCCGAGGCTTGTCACAAATACCCAGCAGCTCATTCCAATCCGTTTCATACCCACTGTGAAAAATGCAGTTTTCTCCCTTGACGTTTCCTCATCAATGGCAAGCGGAAACAGGACTTTCTATGCGTGCGACTGGGCTGGATTCTACAACAGAGAAAAATTCATGCAGCTCGGAGGAGCGGACTACACCATAAAATCACCGTACTGGCAAAAACTGGATTTGTTCATGCGCTCATGGCTTTGGGGAGAGAGCACCGTAATCGACACGGGACTCACTTTCACTTATTCCGGAAATCTGCCTGAGGAAAATACGACGACGGACAAATCATATCTGCTTTTTTATCTGAAGAATCTTCTGCCGGTCTACAGAAACGGAAAAGCTGACATTCCCTTGTCATCTTTTATCTCGTTTAAAAAATCCAACCGTTGCGGGCTCAGGGAATCCATAAATCTTTTCAGGGCAGCAGGAAGATGGACTGACCAAAATAAATACAGGTTCAAGATGGATGCGGTGCGCCTGATTGAAGGTTGGGCAGCCGTCGAGGACTAAGAAGGATTGTATTATGGAAAGAAAAAATAAAGAACGTGTCGCAGTTGTTGTTCAGTGCAGGCTCTCGTCGAACAGACTTCCGAAAAAGGCTTTGAAGACGATCGGTGAAAAAAGCATCCTGCAGTGGGCTCTTGATGCCATGAAAAAAGTTCCGGCGGATTCATACTATCTTGCGACCGACAGGGACAGTGAGAATGCTCTTTCCGAAATCGCAAAAAAAAGCGGATATGAAATCTACGCTGGATCTCTTGAGGATGTCCTTGACCGATTCTGTGACGTGATTGACATAAGCGGTGCCGATGTTGTGGTCAGGGCGACTGCGGACAATCCCTATCTTTTTTACGAGGCCGCCACTGATTTGCTAAATCTCTGGAAAGAAAAAAATTCCTCCACTCAGATTGATTATCTCACCTACAAGGGACTCCCTCATGGAAGCGGTGTGGAAATCCTTCGTGCCGCATCCCTCCTTGAGGCAAAGATTACGACGAGGGATCCTTACGACCATGAGCACGTGGGACCTTCTCTCTACAATCATCAGGAAAGGTATAAATGCGTTTTTGCAGACGCACCCGAAAGATATTTTTATCCCGAGCTAAGGACAACCGTGGACACTGCCACAGACCTCATCCGTGCAGAAAAAATCTACAGGTCGGTTTCTGAAAAAAGAAAGGGAAAGGGACCTTTTACTTGCGAGGAGATCATAAGCGCGTTCAAAAATCCGGGAATCAAAAGAAGAATCATCTTCGTTCCGTCTGTTGAAAAAGGACATGGGACGGGACATCTGAGAAGGTGTCTGAATCTTGCGACGGAGCTTTTTGCCGACATACTGATTCCTGAAAACGCAAGCCTTGAGCAATGTTCCGATCTTGTTGATGAGGCTAAGAAAAACGGACTTGACTCTTCCCAGATTTTAAGTGAGCTTCCTTCTTCTGGCGATTATGATTTTGTCATCACGGATTTGTTCCAGACTCCCGAGTCCTTCGTAAAAAAAATCGACTTTTCTGCGAGCGTAATTTCCCTTGACGAAGGATGCTCAGATACTGATTTTGCGGACTATCTTCTTGACATCATCCCATCAGCCGGCAGCGGACGACGAGTGAATCTTGTGGAGCCAGGTTTTATCCCCATGCCAAAGAGGAAAAAATCAAATCTGGATGACGGTCTTAAAATTCATACGGCAATCGTTGTGCTTGGAGGAGAGGACCCCGCATCCCTTTCTTTTCCAGCTGCGACATCCCTTTCCGAAAACGGACTTTATGTCACCTTGGTTTGCTCCGACGAAAAATTTGTTTGCGACATGGAAAACAGAATCCGGGAATGTAATTGCGAGAATGTGAAGGTGACGGGACCGATAAAAAATCTGCGGGAAAAACTTTGCGAATACGATTTGGTTGTAACCCATTACGGATTCACTGCGTTCGAGGCTGCGGGAGCAGGTTGTGCCGTTCTTCTTTTGCCGACCACTTTGCTTCATCAGACGCTTTCCGAAAAATATGGATTCGTTTGTCTTTCCCCGGATAAAATGGGAACTCAGGGATTTGCCGACGCATTAAAAAATCCTCAGAAACTTTTCAAAAAGGAAATCACGCCGAATGAAAAATCCCTTGGCGAATACATAACGGAGTTGAGCGAGGGTAAAAAACTTTCTTGTCCGATCTGCCGCAAAAAAAATGATGGCCAGGACACTTTGGTCGCCAGAATCAAGGAGAGGACTTTCCGTCGTTGCAAAAGCTGCGGTATGCTGTATCAGTCGTGGACGGTGCAGTCGGAGCAGACAAAATATAATCGCGACTATTTCTATGATGATTATGAGAAGCAGTACGGAAAAACTTACGAGGAAGATTTTGCCACGATTAAAGCCCAGGGAGTGAGACGCACGGGATGCATCGACATGATTTTCCATCACTCACATTCTGCCGTCACGCCCACAATTCTTGACATCGGTTGTGCATTAGGACCCTTCCTTGACGCTGCGAGTGATGCGGGATGGCAGGTCTATGGACTTGATGTCGCTCAGGCAGCCGTGGATTACGTGAAGAACACATTGCATTTTCCGGCTCTATGCGCATCCTTTCCGAATGTTGATTTCGCGTCGGAGTTCGGAATTGAAACTTTTGACGCCGTTACAATGTGGTATGTCATCGAGCATTTCCAAAATCTTGACGCCGTGCTTGAGGCTGTTTCCCGCATAGTAAAAAAGGGCGGTGTGTTTGCATTCAGCACTCCCTCTGCATCCGGTGTGAGCGGAAGATACAACACTCAGACTTTCTTCGAGCAGAGCCCCTCAGATCACTACACATTGTGGGAACCTTCGCGCTCTGATTCAATCCTCAGAAAATATGGGTTTAAGGTTTGCCGCATCGTGCCTACCGGAATCCACCCGGAGCGTTTCCCGATTGCAAAAAAAAACGGCTGGACAAAAGAAAACTTCCAGTTCAAATTCCTTGAGTCCGCCAGCAAGATGTTGAAGCTCGGAGACACTTTCGAGGTTTACTGCAAGAAGATAAAGTGAAACACAAAGGATGGTGATATTATGGAAGATTCTTATATTCTGATTTTGGGAGCCGGCTTGATGCAGAGACCTTCCATCGAGGCTGCCCGTGAGCTTGGATACAAAACCCTTGTCGTGGATGCGAATCCGAATGCGGTATGCGTTCCCTTTGCCGACAGATTCGAGGGCGTTGATTTGAAGGATAAGGAATCCCTTGTGGCGCTTGCAAAATCCATGGGAAAAAATCTTGCCGCTGTGTTTACGGCTGGAACTGATTTCTCCGCGTCCGTTTCTTATGTCGCTGAAAAATGCGGATTGAACGCGCACTCCTATGAGGCTGCCCTTAACGCAAGCAACAAAATCAGGATGAGGGCTTGCTTTGAAAAATCATCCGTACCGTCACCTTCATTCCAGAAAATCCACAGTACGCAGATTGCATCCCTCCTTGCGCCCGAGGTTCTTGGAAGCATGTCTTTTCCGAAAGTGGTTAAGCCGGTTGACAACATGGGTGCGAGGGGCTGCCGTCTCATAAGATGTCGCGATGAATTTCTTCCTGCCGTGGAGGATGCCGTAAGATTTTCAAGAAGCGGATGCGCAATCCTTGAGGACTACATGGAGGGCCCTGAGTTTTCCATCGACTCGATTGTCTGGAACGGAACTTTGACAATCACGGGATTCGCCGACCGACACATTTTTTATGAGCCGTATTTCATTGAGACCGGACACACCATGCCCACGTCAGTTGATGAAAAAATGAAGATTGAGCTCATTAAAACTTTTGCAGAAGGAATCAAGTCTCTCGGACTCACATCGGGCGTTGCGAAGGCTGACATCAAATACACTTCAAAGGGACCCATGATCGGTGAGATTGCGGCTCGTCTTTCCGGCGGATACATGTCAGGATGGACTTATCCTTATGCGTCTGGAATCAATCTTACGAAGGAGGCCATGCTGATTGCGCTGGGTAAGGAACCTGGGACGCTCCTTGAAAAAAGAGTAAGGCTTCCGGTTGATGACGCTCCGTTTGAAATTTACAATCTGCCGTGCGTGAAGACAAGTGCGGAAAGGGCATGGATTTCCATTCCAGGAAAAGTCTCTGAAATCAACGGACTGGATGAGGCCAGGGAAGGACCCTTCGTGAAAAATGCCTTCATCAGGTCCCGCGTTTCTGATACGGTGGATTTTCCGAGAAACAATGTGGAAAAATGCGGCAATTTCATTTCCGTCTCCGAGAAAAAAAATCTTGCGGTGGAGTCGGCTGAGGATGCAGTTTCCAATGTGGTGCTTCGACTTGAGTGCGATAATTCCGAGACCGAGCGATTTCTTTCCGGCGAGTGTTTGAAAAGCGAGGACAAATTCCCACCGGATGCCTTTGAGCTGGATGAGAAAATCTTCGGCGAGCTTATGGATGAGACTGGAAAAATGGGGATGATTTTGCAGGATGAAAAAGCCGCGAAAAAAATTCCTATCTGTATGGAAAAATATGCCGATAATCTGAAGGACTGGAATCATAGGAGCATCAGAAAGACTCTTTTGCTTTTTGATGAAATCTGTCCCGGACACCCTGAAATGGATGCGGCTCAGTTCTGGAGGATTCTGGTACGCGGCGGCATTCAGGGCATACTCTATTTTGCGGACTGCAAATCGCAGAAAAGGGAGCGCTGGTAGACGCTATATTATAGAAGGAACTTGACGTTTAGAAAGTGAACCGGCTGCTGATGAAAAAGAGAGTTGTTCTCTCGGCATTTTTTATGATTCTCATTTCCGGCATGATTTTTGCCCAGGATGTAAATCTTACGTCTCTTGCGGAAAAATCAGGGATAATGATTTACTGGGATTCGCTTTCTAGAAACGGACTTTTGGAGAAGGACGGGCATCGGATTTCTTTTAAGGTAGGCGATGCTTTTGTGCTGGAGGATTTCAAGTCGCTTGTTGAGCTGGATTCTCCACGTGTTGAGGGCGGAAATCTTTTGGTGAGCTCTGAGTTTGCGTCCCACGTCGAGAAATTTTTCGGTGCAGAGGATGTGGCTCCCCAGTACAGGGTTGGAGTCATTTTGATAGATCCCGGACATGGAGGAAAAGACCCGGGGGCGAGCGGTGAGGTTGATGTCGGCGGAAAAAAGATAAAGCTCCGCGAAAAGGACATCTGTTTGGATATCGGTCTGAAACTCAGGGACTACCTCAAAAAGGCATATCCCGACAAGCAGATTCTGATGACCCGTGACACCGACGTTTATTTGAAGCTGGAGGAGAGGACGGAAATCGCCAACTCCATAAAGCTGCGTGAAAATGAGGCTATACTTTATGTTTCCATACACGTCAATTCAAGCCTTGACAAAAGTGCCTCCGGTTATGAAGTCTGGTATTTGTCGCCGGACTACAGGAGACAGGTTTTGGACAGGCAGGTATCGGACGACAAAGATGTCCAGTCCATGCTGAACGACTTGCTGGAAGAAGAGTATACTACGGAATCCATTCTCATAGCCAAGTTCATTCTTGACGGAATCGGGGCTCAGGTGGGAAATCTGAGTAAATCCCGGGGTCTGAAAGAAGAGGAGTGGTTTGTGGTGAAGAATTCCAAGATGCCGAGCGTTCTTGTGGAGACGGGATTCGTATCCAATGAGAATGAGGCAAAACTCCTGATGGATGATGACTACTTGAACAAAATCGCCGTTGGGATATATAATGGACTGCAGGCTTTTGTAAGCCATTTCGAACGTTCCCAGGGATTTACCGGAGTTGACTGAAATCCGGGATGAAATCAATGATGACATCATCGGTTTCAAGTTGATGTCTGGGAAACAGGAGCGGAAAGTGAAAAAGGTCAATGTAGCCGTTATAGTTTTGTCGCTGGTTTTGCTTGCGGGCAGTGCTTGTGTATCGTTTGTTCGTCTTAGGACGGACAGGAGCCGTGCGGTCATGTACTTCACGTCTTTCGGTACCGATGATGTCTGCACCGAGGTCCGTTATCTGCCGAAGGACCCGATTCAGGGGGATGTGGCTTTTTTTGTGGACGAGCTGCTTCTTGGACCCATGACCAACAGGTACAAGCCTTTGTTTGCCAGGGGAACCAGAGCTGAGTTCTGTACGCTTGAGGGCGATACTCTCTATGTGGGGTTGAGCGGTGAGGCACTTTCTGCCAATAAGGAGAGTGCTGATATAGAAACGGGCATCGAATTATTAAAAGTGAATATTGTGAAGAAATTCACAAAAATAAACACTGTTTTGGTGTACATCGATGGTAAGAGTGTTTATGCGGAAAGCTGATTTTTGCAACCATGGGAAACATCTGTCTCCCGGTCATCTTTTATCAAAAAAATTGATAAATTGATGAAAAAAAACGTTGACAAAAAAGCAATCTTAATAGATACTATTACTAACAAGGCTACATCAAAAGTGTAAAAAAAGGAGCTTCGAATGAAGAGGACTTTAGTTTTAACTGCCGCTGCTGCGCTTCTGGCAGGAACTTTCGGATTCGCAAAGGAATCAACACTCATCGATTTTTCATTGTTGAAGGCTGATATCCTTGAGAATGAAGAGGGACAGGCTCAGGAGAACAGTAGAACTGTTATGGATTATTCTGTCGCTGCCGGTGCAACATTTACTGGCGAACAGAAGTCACTTATGAAAACATCTTTGGCTCTGCCAAACTGGGAAGTCGTGTTGAACTCTTCTGCAAGAAACGTTCAGTCCGTGGCACTTTCTCAGGTTGTCGCCGCTGAGGTCAAGAGAGGTGATCAGCCTTTCGTAGGCGAAGAGGTCATGGGTGTACGTATTTTGTTCCCGACTTGGAACAACAATGCAAACGCCAAGATCGTTCCTCCCTTCGAGATTCAGGCTTATGAGCCCTTGGCTGAGGCTGATGCAAACGGAGACCGCCAGGAGCCTTCTGAAGAGAACAAGGGCAAGTACCTGTTCGAGGATGGATATGGTCTGATCCGCAACGTTGGAACAATCAAATCTATTTCCTGCACAACCATGGGAATGAACTTCCCCCACCAGCTCTATGTCCTTCTCAAGGATCAAGATGGCATCGAGCGCCGCTACTTCATGGGCAGCCTGCTCTTTGACGGTTGGAAGACACTCCAGTGGAACAATCCGAACTACATCACAGAGGTTCGCACACGTGAGATTCGCGTTTACCCGATTTATCCCCGTGGAATTCCTTATGTGAAGTTCGCCGGATTCCAGGTGACACGTGACTCACGCGACATCGGAGCTGACTTCATCGGTTACTTCAAGGACGTAAAGGTTATCTACGACCTCGCAGTTCTTACAGCAGACCGCGACATTGATGATGAGGACCTCTGGGGAATCATCACAAAGAAGGAAGCTGCTCGCCAGGCTAACGAGATGAACCACTTCGGTGTAAAGCAGGTTAACCGCTACATCGAAAAGCAGAAGATGGCAACAGAGGATGCTTTCACAGCTACTTTGAACGAAGATTCTGCTTCAAATGCTGGCAACTAATTTGCACAGGCAGTTTTAGGGGGAATTTACCGTGCTTTTGCGCCGGATTTTCCCTTGCCAAGAGAGGCCGTCCGAGAGGGCGGTCTTTTTTTATGCCAATCTTTTCACATTCTTTTTATGTGCCCATGAAAATTGCTGTATAAAAATCACTTGCAATCAGGGGATAAATGGGGTAAAATTGAGGTAATCGCTAAAAAAAGTGTGGGGAGATAAAAAATGAACTGTCAGGAAATCTTTGAGAGGGGAATCAAATTCCATCATTATTGCAATACGGCTTATCCTTTGCGGGCCACCTCACTGAGACAGTATGAAGTGCATGATGAGGAAAAAATCTATGAGCTTGTGAAATCAAACATAGAGGCTCAGAAAGAAATCTGTCTTTACGTCCACATTCCCTTCTGTCAGTCGCGGTGTAAATTTTGTGAGTATGTCGTTTTGAACGAAAGACCCGACGAGAAAATGCAGGACACTTATGTGCAATATCTCCTTAAGGAAATGGAGCTTTACCGGAAAATCATAAAGGACAAACCTGTCATCGGTTACGATCTGGGTGGAGGAACCCCGGCTTTCCTTTCCGCAAAAAATCTTTCGCTGATTACCGATGAAATCAAGAAGTTTAATTTGAAAGAGGGGATGTACCTAAGCATTGAGACTACCCCGATGATTGCCGCAAAGGATTTGGAAAAACTCCGGGCCATAAAATCTTTGGGCTACAACCGCATTTCCATGGGATTCCAGACCGTTTCGGAAAAATTGCTTGAGTCTCTAGGTCGCGAGGGCTCAAAGTCAATCTACGAAAAGGCCGTTGAAAATATCCGTGCGGCGGGATTTGACAGGTTGAACGTAGATTTGATGTACGGTTTTTTGAATCAGTCCGACGAGGATTTTGCGAACACAATCAAATATACAATCGCGCTGAAACCCGAGTTCATTACGCTTTACAGAAACCGTTACAAGGGAACGTCTCTTGAATCTGAGTCCCAGGGTGTGACTTTGTATAAGGTGAACCGGCAGTACGACATTGCATTCAGACTTTTGAAGGAGGCGGGCTATGTCGCGAACAACGGAAAAAATACTTTCAGCAGGATTCCCGGTGATTTGGGAACGTCAAGCTATCTTACAACGCGCGTTGTGAATGCTACGTCCTACGTGGGATTCGGGCTCGGAGCTCAGTCCTTCGTGGGAAATTATCTTGCGTATAATCTGGGATGCGCCGATCACAAGACGGAAAAGTATTACGAGCATCTTGACCGGGGCGTGCTTCCGATTAATGACATTGCCGATATGCCCGTTGAGGAAGTGCGTGCAAAAGCTCTGTCCGTGATGTTCTATTTCGGATTCATTTCGATGAGCGCGTATAAAAATCGCTTCGCCGAGGATTTCAAAAAGGTTTACGCCGGGCAGATTGAATTCCTGGAGAAAAACTATCTTATGGAGTTCGTGGATTCTGACACCTTCATGCTTACTGATTACGGTGCGGCACATCTTTATGGAATCATCCCCTTGTTTTACAGCGAGAGAAGCATTGTCGAGATGTTCGCCATGTCGGACAGAATCCTTGACGACAAAAAAGGTGAGAAAATCTATCTTGACAAATACGACAGAAAAAAATTTGACGCTCCTTCTGTTGCTGTGGACTTGATAATTCTGAACCGAGACATGTCCAAAGTCCTTTTGATAAACCGTGCGGACCATCCTTTCGTGAACAAGCTTGCCTTGCCGGGCGGGTTCTATCTGCCGTCGGATTTGACCATTGAGGCTGCGGCTTCAAGGAAACTGATGGAAGAAACATCCGTGTCGCTTGCGATTACGAACGAGAATCTTGTGAAAATCACGAGCACACAGAACCGGGATCCGAGGGGCTGGGTCATAAGCGTCGCTTATAAGGTCGTCATTGATGAGAATGATTATAAGGTCGTTGCGAACAGCGATGCCTTGTATGCGAATTGGTTCAGCATCGATTCCATCAAGGAAGATTCCATGGCGTTTGATCATTATGAAATTTTAAGGTATTCTCTTGCAATCCGCTCATAAATGGAGTAGAATTGTTGTAGCGAAAAATGTCGGGAGGGCAAAAGTGAGTGATTCTAAAAAAGTTTCAAAAATAACCTCAAAAGAGCTGCCTAACAAAATTAAAATCAGGAAGATTTATGAAAGTTACGGGCCTGTTTTCAATGAGATTCTCGGAAAGGTCGAGCAAAGGCTCAAGGCAACCATAAAAATTGCGTCTCTGCCCACTTACAAGGCCAGGATTAAATCCTTCGACTCATATTATAAGAAGATTCTGAGACAAAAACCGGATCAGGCCGCAGAAGGCACGTCGCTTGTGACTCTGACCGACATGATTGGAATCCGCGTAATCTGCGCTTTCCTTGAGGATTTGTCCATAGTCGAAAAGATTTTGCTGAAAAATTTTCAGGTCATGGAAGTTGAGAGAAAAGGCTCCCAGCAGTCATTCCGCGAGTTCGGATATGAGTCCCTTCATGTGCTCATAAAAATCCCGGATGACTGTATGCCGGATTTGAAAGAACCGCCGCTGCCCGATGACATAGTTTGTGAAATCCAGATCCGCACGATTTTGCAGGACGCATGGGCCGAGGTGGAGCACGAGCTGATTTACAAAAGCGAATTCAATCCATTCGACAAACCTCTCAGGCGGAAACTTGCCTCAATCAATGCGAGCCTTTCACTTGCTGACACAATCTTTCAGGAAATCCGCGACTATCAGAACCGTCTTCAGCTTGAGCTGGGATCAAGACGCAATACATTCTACGAAAAGGCGGATGAAATCACCTCAAAGGAATTTGGCGGGGTCAGGAAAAATGCGAGGGCGAATCCTTTTATCTCAAACAATTCTGGAAGCATTGATGATTTGGTCCTGCAGGCACTCCACGAGCACAACATCGGAAATTTTTCTCAGGCCATCGAAATCTACACGCAGATTCTGGAATCAACTCCCACACCGCCTCCCGTCGTTCTTGGCGTAATCTACAAGCACAGGGGCATGGCACAGTTTGCGCAGAATGACTATGATTCGGCACTTCTTGATTTTCAAAAAAGCGTGGAAAATGACCCGAAATCTTTCCGCTCCCTTTATTACGAGGGAATCGTACATTCAATTCAGGGACGCAACGAGCAGGCCATCGATTGTTTCAACCGGTCCCTTGCGATTGACAAATATCAGAGCCACGTTTATTACAGGCGGGCACTTGCATATTTTACGTCCGGCGATTACGTGAAGGCGAACGAGGATATCAACTCCGCAATCAACCTTGGGCTTGAGGACGACGAGGTGAAAGATTTGCGCGCGAAGATTGTCGAGAAATTCGACATGGGCATGTAGCTTTCTCTTGATTTGAAGAGGAGGGCTGATTTTTTGTGCGATTTTTTTCCGAATGATGATTTTTTATTTGCAAAATTTAAAAACGTGGAATATAATTTTTAAAAAGCGGATAGGAAATCTGTTGCCGAATCTGCTTGCCGGGGCATCTCAAAGAGCTACGACCTGCCCTGAATCTTTTTTTACAAGAGGTGTTTGCATGGGAAAGTTTGTGATTGACAAAACAAAAAACGGTGGAGTGAAATTCAATCTTCTGGCAGGAAACGGCGAGATTATAGCCACATCCGAGGTTTACAACTCAAAGGCTGCCTGCAAAAACGGAATCCAGAGTGTGATTCGAAATGCCGGTTCTGAAATTGAGGATCAGACCGAAAAGGACTTTACCGTTTTGAAAAATCCGAAGTATGAGATTTACAAGGATAAAAAGGGCGAGTTCAGGTACAGACTCAAGGCATCCAACGGCCAGATTATTGCTGTGGGCGAGGGGTACTCAAGTCTTGCTGCCGTAAAAAACGGAGTTGCCTCAATCAAAAAGAATGCTGTGCCTGACGTGAAGATTGTTGATCAGACTGTCGAGGAGAAATAATCGCATAGGTCGAAAGTTGAGTTTCTTAAAGAATCCTGTCATTATCGGGCTAGACCCGATAATCCGCTAAAAGGATTGCCGGAGGTGTTCCGCTGTTCCGCTGCAAGTCCTGCAATGACAGGGACTTATAAGACTCGAAATTGAGCCTCATAGTTTTTTGAATTTTCTTCCCCCGGATTTGGGATTTTGTGTCTCACGGGGGAGATTTGTTTTCCCGCAAGATTTCTTTATCTAAAAAAATTAAGGAAATCTTTTTTTTACTATTGACATGGTTTGGTCTTTTATGCTAAAATGTATACATAGCAAATGATATTTTGCTTTGGAAACGTATGTCTCCTTCGTCTAGTGGTTAGGACATCGGGTTTTCATCCCGACAACATGGGTTCAATTCCCGTAGGAGATGCTAAGCCAAGTGACCCGCCTTTTTGTGAGGTGGGTCTTTTTTTGTACATCTCTCTTTGTTTTAATCCAATGAAACTTCTTTTCCGGCCCAATTTTCAATCTTTTATCTCAAGTAGTGTTTCCACTTCCGCAATGGAAAGTCCTGTACCTGCTGCGACCTGCTGTGGGGAAATCCCAAGTTTTAGGAAATTTTTTGCATCCTCATATTTGCCTTCCTTTTTCCCTTGCATAATTCCTTGGGCTAATCCCTGAGCCATTCCCTGAGCCATTCCTTGAGCCATTCCTTGAGCCATTCCTTGAGCCATTCCTTGAGCCATTCCTTTTTTTATGGCCGCACTGATGCTTGAGCGCTTGTCCCTGTCAGCCATTTCTTGCCTGTACTGTGCAATCCAAAGATCCCTGTTCGCGCTGATTGAGGATAATGATTTCTGTGCCTGCATAAGTCCTTCCTCCTTGCTTGTAAGCCTTGTGATTATATCCCGCTTTTTGGGATTGTCCGCCGCCTTTAAAAATAGAGCCCAGTTTTCGAGCGGTGTATTTGTCTCAAGAGTCTTTTCCAGACCCCTTGTTTTTGGAAGCTCGATGAAAATTATATTCAGGGAATTCGAAAGCTCCCTTCCGTCCTTTGTCCGCATAGCATAACGACTTACCGGTGTCTTGACCTTTGCATTTCCGTCATTGCCGTAGTTGAAGTCCAGAACCGTCACCTGATAGACAATCGGTGCTTTTTCCCAGTTGTCGCCTTTTTTGAGGTATGTCGTCTCAAGCCTCGCAACCTGATATTCAGCCCGTTTTCCATAATCATACTCACGGTCAAAGGCCTGCATCTCTATGTCAGCAGAAAGTCCGTCGTCGAACTCACACATTATATCGTAACTGACACTTCTCTGTCCGTCAAATCCGGCGGGGGCATCATTCGCGGTAAGGACAAAGCTTTTTATCTTACGCTCGGTCGCAGCCTCAAGGAAAGAATGCAGCGCACCTCGAGATTCCTGTGTCGGCTGAGTGAAAAGAGCCTTGAACGTGGAGTCAACCCGTGGATTGAGAAGAGCTCCGGTTTCCATCTGTGCGACATATTCTTCTTCACTTGCAAATTCTTCGATTTCCATAATTCAAAGTATAACACATTTTTTGAAAATCGGGGAGACCTCAACTGTTTTTTTTTGTAGAAATCTTTTCGGCTCAAATGAAATCCTCGAGCAAGACACCGGCTCCGGATGAGACATCCCTTTTCAAAATGCCGCCCGAAATCGTGTCAAGAAAATCCGGCTGTATTCCGGGAGTGAGTATTTTTTCTGTCCTGAGTACGGAGACATCTTCCGCATGTACCGCTTCCCCTTTTTTCATCGCTTTCAGATAGTGCAGGGATCGGTTGGTGCGTCCGTAATTTGCTCGCTCACTTTTTGCAAGCCGCTTCACTCCGCTTCCGAGTACCGACAAAACTTTTTCCTTTCCATATTCGTCCGACATCTGACGAAGAATTTCCTCCACACCGGGATTAAATCCTGGGGTAAAAGATTCACCAAGCCCCGAGGCAATCATGTCTTTTCTGTATCGCTCAAGCACGACACAGGACTGGCTTACGGCATGGCACATCTGGGCAAACTGCTCTCCCTCCAACGCAACCGGGTCGTCAAGTCCGTCGGTCTTTTTGCTTAGCGTGATGTGTTTTTCAATCATCCGTCCGCCCATCGAAACCGTGAGCACAGGAACCAAAACTGGGTCGAGTGAGTGGTCGCTGATTCCGGTCGGCACACCGAAGATGCGGCTTAGAGTTTCCACGGCACGGACGTTGTATTCATTTTCAGGAGCCGGATAGGACGTAATGCAATGGAGGAGTGTGAGAGGCGGAAGATTTTTTCCACGCACATTGATTTCCTTTGGCACTGAATACGGATTTTCAAACTCACCGGTCAGAATGTCAATGGCTTTCTCAATGTCACCGAGCTTTGAGACTCCGCTTGAAAGAATCAGTGGAATCTTTCCGTAATATTTCGCACATGCTTTCAAAAGCGGGATGTGGTTTACCTCGGGGGACGCAATCTTAATCGCATCCGGTTTTATGGACACAAGTTCCTCAAGGGATTTTAAACCGAACGGAGAGCAGGCAAAGAGCAGACCTTTTTTGTGTGTGTATTCCAGACAGGATGCAAAAAAATCGGAGGGAACCTCAAGCTCCTTGAATCTGTCGTAGAGACGGATTTTTCCACCGGGGAGCTCGACGAATCCTGTTTCCGGGTGCAAAATCTCATCTGCGTAAACCCACTGAAATTTAATTATGTCCGCGCCGGAGTCGGATGCCTCATCAATCAGCGCATAGGCTTTCTCAAGGGACCCTCCGTGGGATGTCCCGATTTCTGCAATGACAAGTGTTTTTTCCATGATGATTTCATTATAGCATTTTTTTCTGCAAAATGGAATAAGCAATAAGATATTCGGATTAATCATATCATCAATCTTTAAGCTTGTAATCTTCAAAAATCCCCCTCTTGACTAAAAATGCATAAATATAC
>DFKI01000068.1 GCA_002373325.1 Treponema sp. UBA3649 | reverse complement strand
CAGTTTTTAGAGGTGTCTTTGAAAACGCGACATTTTAAGTCATTGTATTTCAATGACTTAAAATTCGACAAACCTCTAAAAATTCGTTTAAAACGAGTTTTTAGAGGTTTCCATCACCTTGTAGAAGATGAAACTGTCGGCAAGCGTCGCCCGCTCCCATTTTTCCTCCGGGGTCAATTTTCTTTTTTTATTTTCCATACTATATAATAGGCCCCGAATTTGTGCCGCGGTAATCAAAGTGGATAAATTTGTCAGGTTTATTTTCACAGAATGTAGATTTTGGAGTTTTTTACCTCCTATGGCATCGTTGTATTTCACCATGTGTCATTGCCGTGCTAGACCATGTGTCATTGCCGGACTTGATCCGGCAATCCCTTTTTCTAGAGATTCCCGCGTCGGTGCGCGGGAATGACATCTGTCGGAGTGTGGGAATGACATCTGGCAGTGAGAAACGTTAGTTCCGAACAAATCCGTTTGTTTTTTACAAAAAAAAAACACCCCCGATTGCTCAGGAGTGCATTTTGCTCAGATTAAACTGTGCCGATGTGATTCTTGCGGATTAGAGACCGAAGAATGAAAGGGGCAGCTTGTAACCGATGTCGATAAAGAGTGCGCGGCGTGTGAAAATATTTGTTTTATTGGAATCATCAGCTGTAATGGGGAGGAAATCAAGCAGATAGCGTGCTCCATATACCAAGCGTCCCATTCCGAGTCTCTGCTCATAGCCAACACCAGCGGTAAGGCCGAAGTTAACAGGAGTCTGAGTCTTGAAGGGGTCTTCATCAAGAGAAGTGTCATTATATGAGCCAGAAGGAGTTACATTTCCCAGCGGAATTGAAACATAGGGACCGATTGCGAAGTTCCATTTATCAAGTTTTACGGTAAAGAGTACCGGGATATCAAGAGAAAGGTAAGAATAGGACTGCTCCCATGAAGTTGCTAAAGTTCCCAAAATTGGAACTGCTGTGCTACTTTCCCCTGCATAGCCTGCATTGTTCACATAGAAATCAACTCCGGGCTGAATTCCAAAATATCCGCCGAAAGGAATATTTACGGCAAGACCACCACCGAAATCAAGGTTCTTTCCGAATGCCTTGAAAACGCTTGAATTAGAATCGAGGTTCTCAAAAGTTGTTCCCAGAGCTCCGAAACCGAAATATCCGTGACCGACGATTATGGGGTCTGCGACTGCGAGTGCAATGGAAGCCACTGAAACTGCAATCAATGTCAAAATCTTTTTCATGTGTTTATCTCCTTAAAAATGGATTTGCCTATATTATGTCGGAAAATTTTATTTAGGTCAATCATTTTTTTAAATTTTAGTCGAATTCCGGCTGAAATTTGGAACAAATGGAGATATTTGACTTGCTCCAAAGCCTCCTTAAATCAAGGAGAGATGAGCATGACAATTTGTCAAGTCAATGGCATTGGTGTCTGTAGTTCCGTCAATCAAATCCGTTTGGTCTAAGAGCTTTTCTGCATCTCAAGAACATCTGCCAAAGGAACGCCCATCTTTTCAGCCGCAAGCTCAGGGGCTACATTGAAGTCGTTGACAAGAATCAATGCGTCCTCCAATGCCTTTTTTCTTTCCCCTTCAGCAAATCCTTCAGCGCGTCCTTCCTCTAACCCATCCTCCTTTCCGTTCTGAAACGCGTAATACTGTAGCCTTTCAAGTGTCATATACGAAAACCTCCACTGCATGTTGTGCTTGGCATCCTCCACGTAATCCCTGAGCCGGTCAGTCAGCGTGGAGCCCGCCGTGTTTGAGAGAAGAAAATTGAAGAACATCCTCTTTTCCTCATCCCCAATCATCTTAGCACAAATCGGGGCGATAAAAAAGTGCCTGTAGTCCCGGTCACGCAATTTTACCGCGCTGTTCTCAAGGCAGACATCCTCGAAGGTATAGACAGGAAGTCCCGTACCGAAGATGTCCTCCATGCAGATGAAAATCACGTGGGACTCTTTCAGCAGCTTGTAAGGTTCCCCCGGTTTAAGCGAGTCCAATGCCATCAACGCTGAGTAATACCGGGACCGTTCCTGAAGCTCCCTCGTGTCTGCGACCTGAATCTCTATGTCGAACACGCGGTCCTCGTCCTGCACGTAAACGTCAAGCCGCACGCCCTTTGAGTCATGGTCCAAATCAATCTGCTCCTCGGGGTGCATCGTCATGCTCTTGATTTTAATGCCGAGAAGAAGCTCTATCACTTCCTGACATTCCCTGGGGTGGCTCCTCATAACCTTGTAGAAGATGAAACTGTCGGCAAGCGTCGCACGCTCCCATTTTTCCTCCGGGGTCAATTTTCTTTTTTTATTTTCCATACTATATAATAGGCCCCGAATTTGTGCCACGGTAATCAAAGTGCATAAATTTGTCAGGTTTATTTTCTCAGATTGCAGATTTTGGAGTTTTTTACCTCTTATGGCATCGTTGTATTTTACCATGTATCATCGCCGTACTCAATCCAATGTCATTGCCGTGCTAGCCCCTGTGTCATTGCCGTGCTTGACACGGCAATCTCTCTTTTTTTGTCACACGGATTTTTTCACGGCTAACGTCGTTCACGACATGCTTTTTTGTTCAGGACAAATCCGTTTGTAAAAAAATACCCTTGTATAAAAGTAGGAAATATTGTAGACTTTTTCAAAAAGCAAAAAGAGGTAAAATCATGGCTGAGGAAAAAAAATACAATGTGGAAAGCTTCAATCTGGATCACACGAAGGTAACGGCTCCATTTGTCCGTCTCGCGTCAAAAAAAGTCGGTGAGAAAGGAGACGTGGTGACAAAATTCGACATCCGTTTCTGCCAGCCCAACAAGGAGTTCATGTCCACGGGTGCAATCCACACGCTTGAGCATCTTGTGGCGGAGTACATTCGCGACGAGATTCCCGGAGTGATTGATTTCAGTCCCATGGGTTGCCGCACAGGATTCTATTTTACTCTTTGGGGAGAAAACGACGAGTCCTACATCGCAGAGCACATGCTGAACGTACTGGACAAAGTTGCGCTCTGGGACAAGGAAGTTCCTGCGGCGACAGAAAAAGAATGTGGAAATTACCGCGACCACGATTTGGAAGGTGCGAAATCCCTTGCAAAAAAATGGACTGAGGGAATCCGGGCAAAAGGATGGAACTGCTACAAATAGATTTTTTAGGGGATTCATTTCAAACCAACAAGAACAAAATCAATCAGGACGAATAAGCTATGAACATGGCCCAGAAATTCAAAGAGACCCTTACATCAGTGCTTCCCATCATGGTCATCGTGCTGATTGCGGGAACAACCTTCGCGCCACTTGGAAAAACAGTCATCGCTCGTTTTCTTTCGGGCGGTGTGCTGATGATTTTGGGTCTGACGGTTTTTCTCCTCGGCGTGGACATAGGAATCCTGCCTACAGGTCAAAGATGCGGTGCGGCCCTCACGTCAAAAAGAAATCTCCCGCTTTTGCTCTCCGTCGCTTTCGTCATCGGATTCATGGTGACAATTGCGGAACCGGACGTGCAGGTGCTTGCAAATCAGATTCGGGACGTGTCACAATCAGTGAACAAATGGCTTCTCATCCTGATGATTGCGGTGGGCGTTGGATTTTTCGTCATGCTCGGTCTCTTACGCACAATCCTTGCTTTTCCCCTTCGTCTCGTTTTGATTTTTTCCTATCTGATTCTTTTCATCCTTGCCTTTTTGTCCCCGGCGGAATTTCAGGGAGTCGCTTTCGATGCGGGAGGAGCCACAACGGGTCCCATGACAGTTCCTTTCATCCTTGCTCTGGGAGTGGGAGTCTCATCCGTTCGCACGTCGGGAAAATCCACCAAGGAAGACGGCTCTTTCGGTCTCACGGGAATCTCATCTGTCGGTCCCATTATGGCAGTCTGCATTTACGGAATCCTCCAGAGACTTTTCACAAAGGGAGCAAATCCATCTACCGCAGTGACGACGGCAAGTGCAATCAACGTGGATGAAATCCTTTTGTCATCAAGCACAAAGCTTCCTCTTTCCGAAAGATTTTTTGGACTCGGTGTTTTTCTTTCGAACGCTCCTGAAATTCTACGTGAAGTCTCCCTCGCACTTTTGCCACTTGTAATCATGTTCGCGGTCTTTCAAATCACATTGCTGAAAATGCCACGCACGCAGGTAAAGCGCATGATCATGGGTCTCGTCTACAGTTTCATAGGTCTCTTCCTTTTTTTAAACGGAGTAAACGGTGGATTCATGCCCGCGGGAAAAATGCTCGGTGAGATTCTGGGACTTCATGCTGTGGAAAACGGAGGCATCTGGATTTTTCTTCTCGTCCTCATCTCATTGATTTTCGGAGCCATAGTCGTTTCTGCGGAACCTGCCGTCTGGGTACTGACCGAACAAGTTGAGGAAGCGTCGGGCGGAAACATCAAGCGTAAAATCATGCTCGCTACCCTTTCGCTTGGAGTGGCTCTTTCGGTGGGTCTCAGCATCCTGCGTGTTCTCTTCGGCTTCAGTCTCTGGTACATTTTGATTCCAGGATACTCGATTGCCCTTTTGCTCACGTTTTTTTGTCCACCGCTTTTTACGGGAATCGCATTTGACTCAGGAGGGGTCGCGTCGGGTCCCATGACAAGCACGTTCATCCTTTCATTTACGCTCGGGGCAGCGGGCTCGGTCTCCGGTTCATCAGTAATGGACGCTTTCGGAGTGATTGCCCTCGTCGCCATGACACCCCTTATCGCCATTCAGATTTTGGGAATCATCTACAGCAGAAAAAAAGGAGGGAAGTAAATGAGCTTCACATTGATTACCACAATCGTCTCGCACGGAAAGGGAGATTTGATTATGGACTCGGCAGTAAAGGCAGGAAGTTTTGGCGGAACGGTTCTCCATGGTCGTGGAATCAGTCCCAACGCCATTGCAGCGGCTCTAGGAATAGAAAGTGCGAAGGACATCGTTTTTATCCTTTCCGAAAATGAATCAAAATCTTCTATATATAATGCAATTCTGGAAGCAACAAAAAAGGAGCGGGCTCACCTCGGATGCATGTTCACGTCACCTGCAGGACAGCTCGTCAAAGGTGGAAATGTCACAGGAGGAGAAACGCTCATGACGGAAAACAACGCTCAGGA
Source organism: Treponema sp. UBA3649 (assembly GCA_002373325.1). Lineage (GTDB taxonomy): Bacteria > Spirochaetota > Spirochaetia > Treponematales > Treponemataceae > Treponema_D. Next base: position 8,846 of record DFKI01000068.1, on the reverse strand, counting down.
TTTAATCACGGTCATTTTAAACTCAGGTTATGCGGATGATGCGATGGATGCCGCAAGAAAAGCCGGAGCTGGTGGAGGAACAGTAATCAAGGCACGTGGAACAGCAAAACCAGATGACCCGCAATTTTTCGGAATGCACATCGTCCCTGAAAAAGAGACCCTGCTGATTGTGGTCCCGCATGAAAAAAAAGATTCCGTGCTGGATGCCATAAAAAATCTGGACTGCCTTTCACAACCTGGAAGCGGAATCGCATATTGTTCACCTGTAAATGGATTCGTGCTTTTGGGTAAAAAATGATTTTCGAAACTTCCACCGACAAAAACTTTTGCGCCGACTCCGTGTGGGATGATTTTTTATCGCTCTCCAAAAAAAATCCCCGTGGTGATTCCGGAAATTTCACAAAGGAAAAACTTTCGGTCTTTTCTTCCATCGACTCCACGAACACAGCCTTGCTCTCGCTGCTCCGCTCCTCTCCAAAACTCATCGACGAATTTTTTTCACCGACGGATTCTGGACTCCGCCTCCACAAAATGACATACGCCTCTGCCGAACAGACATCGGGACGCGGAAGGTCAGGACGTGTTTTTTACTCACCCTCAAAATCAGGCATTTATTTTTCCTTCGTCTGGATTCCAAAAAGCGAAATAAAAAATCCGGCAATGTTTACAATATCTGCTGCGGTGGGCATAAGCCGTGCGATTGAAAAAATCTGCAAAAAGAAAAGCGGAATCAAATGGGTCAACGACATCTACGTGGGAGAAAAAAAAGTCTGCGGCATTTTGACCGAGGGATTCTGCGGAACGGAAAGCGGAATGCTTGAGGCCCTGGTTGTTGGAATCGGGATTAACCTAACGATGGGTTTTGAAAAAGTGAGCCGGGAGATTTTGGGAAACGCGGGAGGAATTTTTTCTGAGGATGAAAATCCGCCGGTGGATTTGCGGTCGAAACTTTTGGCCTCATCCCTTTTTGAAATTTTTTCCATACTCGAAAGCGGTGAAAATGTAATCGGTGAGTACAGGGAAAAATCAATTTTGAAAAATCAGAAGGTTTCGGTAAGTCCTCTTGCGGCACAGTCGGAAAAATTCTACGAAGCGACGGTACTCGACATAAGCGACGACGCAGGTCTCATTGTTCGGCTGGATGACGGAACGGAAAGAGAGCTTCATTCCGGGGAAGTCACATTGCACAAAAAAATCGGATAAAAATCACAGGGGAGAAAATCAAAATGAAAAAGAAAAGCGCGGTTTTTATAATTATCCTTTCGCTGATTGCAGTTGGATTTGGTCTTTTCATAAAACATCTTTACACGCGGAGAACGCTTGACTTTGTGTGCGACGGAGCATACTATTGGCCGAAAACTACAGTGAGCATGGGCTCGTGGAAGTATGAGAATTTGCCGAGCGGATATCAGTATTATCTTTATCTTCCAAAAAATTACTGGGAGGACAAGGACTGCGAGAGCGCGAAGATTCCCCTGATTGTGATTTTTCATGGTTCGGATGAGCCGGGTGCGTCATTTTCAAAATACGGAAGGATGTTCGTGAACGAAAAGTTTCAGGAAAGAATTTATCCGGAGGGAGCCGCGATTCTGGCACTTCACTCAAGGATAAATTATTTTACCGATCCGCACAGCACCGGACTTTTGATTCAGAACATCTGCATAAGGCACAAATGTTTGGATCCGGAAAATATAATCGGATACGGATTTTCACAGGGAGCGAAATTTGTTGTTGAGGTCGCATGCACATATCCTGGACTTTTTCGCGGGGTTGTTTCGGGAAGCGGATTTTATCAGATGACTTTTTCCGAAATTCTCAAATCACTTCCCACCAGTTTTTATTGGGCCACGGCGGAAAACGACAGCGGCATTTTTGAGCAGGGAAGTCCCACCGGAAAGCGAGTTGGAAAATTTTGCAAGAACTCCCGCTATGTGGAATACAAAACCAGAAGACATTTTTTTGTTGAGCTAAATGACAAGACCGGAAGAATGAACAAGGACGGAACCGAGGAAACTTTCACCGACTGGATTTGCTCGGTTGTAAATGAAAAATAATTGGAAGCCTGCAGGAAAACTTGGGATTAAGTCCGATAAAATTTCCCCTTGACAAATCTTGAAACGAATGTGTATATTGTATATATACATTATACACACTTCATGGAGGCAGTCGGATGAATCTAATTGAAGTAAAGGGACTGGGAAAATATTTTGAGTCCTTCAAATTGCAGGACGTGAGTTTTTCTCTGGCGGAAGGTTTTATCATGGGCTTTATCGGCCGGAACGGTGCGGGAAAATCAACCACGCTGAAGACCATGCTCAATCTGATGAAAGCGGATGCCGGGGAAGTGAGTCTTTGCGGACTTTCCATGCCCAAGGACGAGATTGAGATTAAAAATCAGGTGGGATATGTTTTCGGCGGAGTTGATTTTTATCCTGAGTCAAAGATTTCCGCAATCACCGATGTCACGAAGGCATTTTACCGTGAGTGGGATGAAGCTCGGTACAAGGAACTTTGCGGGCGATTTGAGATTGACCAGGGGAAAAAGTTCAAGCAGCTTTCAGCCGGAATGAAAGTAAAATATTCTCTTGCGGTTGCGATGAGCCATAATCCCAGGCTTTTGATTTTGGACGAGCCGACTAGCGGATTGGATCCTGCGGCAAGGGACGACATCGTTCTGCTTTTTCAGGAATTCATTGAGGACGGAAAACATTCAATCTTATTTTCCACGCACATCACGAGCGACCTTGAAAAATGCGCCGACTACATCACCTACATCAAGCAGGGAAAAATTCTTTCGAGCACGGACAGGGATTCTTTCCGCGAAAGTTATATCAGCGTGGCGGGAAAAAAGGAGCAGCTTGCATCCGACGTGGAGTCAAAAATCATCGGGCTGCACAAGCATCAGCTCGGTTTCGAGGGGCTTATGAAAAGCGATGATAAATCACTTGCGGAAGAACTTGGCTTTGAAATAGGACAGCCGGGCCTTGAGGACATTATGGTTCACATTGAGCGCAGATAGGGGGAAAGCAACATGAAATCAATTACAATGAATCTTTTGAAAAAGGAAATAAAACTCGGAAATAATTTTCAGACACTGATTTGGCTCGCTTGCTGCCTCGGCATGTATTTCATTCCGAACTATCCGGGCTACATCGGTCCCTTTTACATCACGATTGCGGTCATGCTCACTTTCGCACTGAACCAGTCATCGCACGACATCCTTTACACAACCCTGCTTCCCGTCCGAAAAGTTGACGTGGTTAAGGCAAGATTTTTGTACGCGGGACTGATTGAGACCCTTGCAATTTTGTTCGCCGTGCTTGCCGCAGTTGTAAAAACTCTGGCAAAATTCCCTGAGAATAAATCCGGCATAAACTGCAACATCGCCTTCATCGGATTTTTGTTCTGCGTCCTGTCGATTTTCAATCTCGTCTTTTTGGGAAACGTCTATAAAAATCCACTGAAACCGGGACTTCGTTTTTTGGCCTCAAGCGTGATTTATTTTTTGAGCTTTGCATTTTTCGAGATTCCCGTCTGGATTTATTACGGAACCAAAGGCAAATTGGAGGCGGGAGAAATCAGCGGACTTCCGAAACTTGCTCTTCTTGGAAAACGGCTCACGGCTCCCGGACAAAATGATTTGCCACTCCATTTGGCAATCCTTGGTTTTGGAATCATGATGTTCGCACTGACCTGGCTCATTACATTCCGACGCGCCGCAAAGCAGTTTGAAAAATACGACATGTAGAAAATGGACGTCGTGCTCTCAAAAAATTCTGACAAAGCGATTTACACTCAAATCTACGAGCAGATTGCCTCACAGATAATGAGCGGAGAGATTAAACCCGGAGAGCAGCTTCCTCCAATCCGGACCGTCGCCCTGAACCTCCGAATCAGCGTGATTCCCGTAAAGCAAGCGTGGGAGCAGCTTGAGCGAGAGGGATTTATCTCTACCGCAGTTGGACGGGGGACTTTTGCAAATGAGTTTGCACGACATGAGATAAGCGACAAAAGGACAAGCACCGCCGTGGATCTTTTATCGGAAAAAATAAAAGCCTGCCGCGAGATGGGACTGTCCTTGAGAGATGTTCAAAAAATTGTGGAAAAGATTTGGCATGTGGGTGAATGACATAAATGGAAGGAAGTAAAAATGGCTTTTAAAATCATACGCAATGACATAACAAAAGTTCACGCGGACGCAATCGTAAATACAGCAAATCCTCTTCCGATTGTTGGAAGTGGAACGGACACTGCTGTTTATGAGGCGGCTGGAAGGGAAGAGCTTCTTGAATGCAGGAAAAAAATCGGGGTCATAGAGAGGGGACAGTCTGCATGGACACCTTCCTTTAATCTGGAAAAAAACGGCATAAAATATATCATTCACACCGTGGGAAAATCTTACAGGGGCGGAAATCATGGTGAGGAAAATGTTTTGCACAGCTGCTACGTCACCGCATTGAAAATCGCGTCGGAACTAAATTGTAAATCTGTGGCGATTCCACTTTTGGCAACAGGACATTATTGCTTTCCCAAAGACCTTGCATTGCAGATAGCCGTTGATGAAATCAGCCGTTTTTTGATTGAGCATGAGGTCGATGTTTTCCTTGTGGTTTATGACAGCGAATCCTATAAAATCTCGGAAAAACTTTTTGATGATGTTGAGGATTTTCTTTCTGACAATCTGAAATCAACTGAGGAAAAAGATGACAATCAGATTGTGCCGATAGATCTCGATGCCTTTATCCGGACTTCAAATGACACTCTTAATTTTCAGAACACCCTCATGCTCCATATTGCAGAACGAAAACTTGAGAATGCAACGGTTTATAAAAAGGCCTACATTGATAAAAAATTCTTTTCAAAAATCATCAGCAATAAAGATTACGTGCCAAAAAAACATACGGTAATGGCGTTGGGACTTGCCCTGGAACTTCCCCTTTCCGAATATGAGGAATTTCTTGCAAGCGCAGGTTATGCCTTTATGCCATCGAGCCGCTTTGACATGATAATTAAGTTTTGCGTGATGAATCATATTTATAACCTCATTAACGTGGATGTGCTTTTGTACGATCACGGAGAGGAGTGTTTTTCACCAAGTTAAAAGATTCGCCAAAAAAGCGACCCATGAGAGCCTCTTTTTTATTATTATGAAAACATAAGATGCCAGAAAAAGGCAAGGAGGCTAATATGTATGGAGCAATTTTAGGTGATGTAATCGGTCAGCCGTTTGAGTTTGACAGGGGCTCAAAGTCGAAGGAGTTTCCCCTTTTCTGCAAAAACCCCAGGTTCACGGATGATACGGTTATGACGATTGCCATCTGTGACGGGATTCTTAAAGCCGGTCTTGATGCGAATGAGAATGACATGAAGACTTCGATGATAACGAGCATGCAGCTGTGGGGGCACAAATATCCTCATGCGGGCTACGGAGGGAGATTCTACCGATGGCTTGCGCAGGAATCCACAAAGCCCTATGGAAGCTGGGGAAACGGTTCGGCAATGAGGGTGAGTTCCGTCGGATGGCTTTTTGATTCGCTTGAGAGAACCCGTGAGGTCGCAAGATGGAGCGCAGAGCTTACACATAATCATCCCGAGGGAGTGAAGGGAGCTGAGTCGATTGCGTCGGTCATATGGATGGCAAGAAACGGAAAGACAAAGACTGAAATCAAGGACTTTGTACAGAAAGAGTTCACCTATGATTTGAGCAGGACTTGTGACGAGATCCGACCTTATTATCACCACATTGAAAGCTGCCAGGAAACATGTCCCGAGGCAATTACGGCATTTCTTGAGGGACAGGATTTTGAGGATGTAATCCGTACCGCGGTTTCACTTGGAGGCGACTGTGACACACTGACCGACATTGCGGCTTCGATGGGAGAGGCTTTTTACGGACTTCCCCCGGAGTTCAAGGATTGGGCATTCCAATACACCACGAACGATATGCACATGATTATGAAGTCTTTTGATGAAAAGGCAATCGGAAGAAAACTGCAGGACAACCACATCATCGCAAAGGGACGCAAGGAAACGATTCTTGACCGTGCCGCTGAGTTCCGCAAAAAAAGTTGACGGACATTTGACCGACGCAGAAATCGACAGGATTTTTGACGGAGTATTCGATGACTGATTATAACGAAGAAGAGCCCCATGGAAAAGGCTGTCGACATTCAGGCACGACTCAGGGCAAAGCTAGAAAAGATTGGACACCCAACTCAAAAGGACTCCGTGAAGTTCTTGATTGGATTCATCATGTCGGGAACATCGTAGTAAATGTAATGGAAGTAGTCGATTATGCCGCTTGAAAGTATCGTGCAATTTGTACTATATTATTTAAAGTATGATCCTGCCTTGGAAGGTGGGGCAAATTTAAATTCCGGAGGAAATTATGGAATTAAAAGAAGCTGCTTCATATTTCATTGACCGCATAAGTTTTGAAATTGAAGACCCAGAAGAGCGTCTTGAGGGTGCTATCCGTGCGTCTATGGGAGCAGGAAATCCTAATGGTGCACGCGTAAAGCCGAATGCGGAATTCAAGGAGGCTATAAAAAAGCGTCTGGAAGATTTTCTGAAGGAAGTTACAGTTGAGGATATTTCGCAGGAAAAATATGACGAGGCTTTCTACAAGACCGTTTCCTCATTGAATTCTGACGCAGGTGAAAAGGATCCTGAATGCAAGGTCTCTTTCGGCAGATTCCAAAAAATCATAAATATCTGGGTAAAGTATCATGTTGTCCTTGCCTATGATGAAGATTTTAGAAATGAATTCGACAAATACAAAGTCCTGCTCCCAGTAGCCCATATTCCGGTTGACAGGTATGTGTTGAACTGGTTCAGGGAAAAACGCGACGACACTCCTTCCATTGACTCTTGGAAATGGAAAATGTCAGAGGGACAGTACCGCTCACTGCAAAATATTGCGCGTGATGTGTGCAGGAATGAAAAGCTCAGGTCCCCGCTTGAACTTGAGATGGTAAAAGGCATTTGGAGTTAAGCATTAAACAATAACAAGCGGATTCGTTCATGACTAATGATGTCTGCAGCTCAAGCTTTCAGTCGGTCGGAACGAATTTGTTTGTTAACTGTCATGAAAATAAAAAAAAATAAAAATTTCCGGCACCGAATCAACTATATTCAGATTATACACAAATCAATTTCAAACACCACCATTCTATCCAGGAGGAAAACATGGGAAACTTGGGGATCAATCATTCAGTTTGGCTCGAAAAAGAGGACCTCAAAAAATTACGCGAAAAAGTTGCGGAAGGAAGCCTTGACGCGAAAATTGAGCTTTCGGCCCTTGAGATTGAGGACGCGCATGATGTTGAAAAGAACCTCGCGTTTTTGTCGGACTTGGCAGAAAAGGATAAAGTTCTTGCCCTCATGGATTTGTACTTCATATATTTTGAAGGTGTGACACGTACCGAAGCCGACGGAAGTGAAACAGTGCTTATTGCGGAGGATGAAGACAAGGCCGAGTCATATCTTCGTAAGGCAGCGTCTCTCGGAAGTTCCTGGGCAATGGAAGGATGCGCAATCAGGGCGATGGTAAAGAGGATGACCTGCGATGAAAAAGATTTGACGGAGGAGCATTTTCTTGGGGAAGAAAAATGGAGGCTTGCAGCAGACGAGGCTTCTCAGACTGACAAAAACGACCTCACCCCATCCGCCGTTGTTTCCAATATGGAAGCGCTTGCCGCATTGTATGAAAACGACAATCACAAAAATCCCATAAGCAATGCGGAGAAAGCAGCACTGTGGCGGTCAAAGGCAAACAAAAAGAAAAACTTTGATGCGGACAGTTAATTCCTTTGCAAAAAATCGTTGATGCCGCTTTCTGTATGTGCTGTGATTAGCGTGTAACTGTGGGCATTCACCGTTATGATGCAGCCGTCAGTTTCGCAATACCAGTTTTTCCCCTTGCGCGTGATTCTCACATCAGGGGACTCAATCTTCTTTCTGCACCAGAGAACGACATCCTCGATTTCTTCCCCAAGCCCAAGATTGCGCCGGATGCGGTCCACCCCCATAGGAGTTGTGTGAAGTTGATTCAGGTTTTCTAAAAGTTCGTTACTCATAATTTTTCCTCACAGGATGACGTATTACGGTCTTAAGATTTTCCGGACTTGTTTTTCTCGGGTCGCCCAGATAGATTTCGTGATGAAGCCTTGTTGTGGAAAAATCCAGAAGCCAACCGTTCGCCGTTGCAAAATCATCCATCACTTTGATTGTCGAAGGCTCGTCGTCATAAGAACCCTTGTGCATAATCTGAACGCAGTCGCCTTCTTCCATCGAAAGCAATTCTGCCCGTGAGCAGTCCATTTTCTTTTTTACGGAGGCACTTTCCCTTGCCCATCCAAAATCCTTTTGCGTAACAAAATCTGGCAGGCGGATTACGGAAATCCAGTTGAAGGATGATTTGTCCTTGTAGTCAAAACCCGGAACTATTACGCCATCTTTTTCCTGCCACCAGAATCCTTCAAGCGGGGGAACCACGAAATCAAAATATCCCTCTATGCGGTGATCGCCCATCTTGCTCATCTTGATTGTGTAGGAGATTGCATACAATACCGCAAGGGCATTTTTATATTCACCGTCTTCCTCATTCGGATTTCCTTTTCCCTGGACTGCCACAAACTGCATTTTCGGAACGTGCACAATCTGAGGTTTTGTCTCCGGCAGGTAAAATTCCTTGAATTTCTTTTTGTAGTCAAAAGCCATTCGCTCCTCCTTTTACAGATCCAGTCTAACATCCAAAATATGACATTGACGTGTCATATTTAATTTTGATTTTCTAAAGAAAATCTGATTAATCTAGAACCCTGTCATTATCGGGCTTGACCCGA
>DFKI01000035.1 GCA_002373325.1 Treponema sp. UBA3649 | reverse complement strand
GTTCCTCTTTTAGATTTACAATTCCCAAGTTTAATTTAGATTTGCACTTGCCTTCTACACTGCGGAAAAAAAATCAATTTACAAGCTGCACTCCACGTGATATAATGGAAGGAAACGGTCTGAAACGGAAACTGAAAACGGAGGTGTGCAAGAAAAGTGGACTATATAATTTATTTTGACCAGAGCGCGCTGCTCATCTCGCTGATTACAATCCTTCTTTTCATCCGGAAGGCGAACTGCCACAGAACGCAAAGCAAGGTCTTCCTCTTCCTGTTGATTGACGAGCTAGTTATGACCATAGCCGACATTGCCTCGGTACTGATTTCAAGACAAAGCCCGGACAGACTTTTTGTCCTCATGGATATAGCGAACCACCTCTACTACCTGAGCCACACCCTTGTCCCCGTAATCGTCACGGTCTATCTCCTGGTTCTCACGGGAGCGTTCAAAAAGAAACACGCCAAGCTCTTCATCCTTGTTTTCATCCCCTATGCGCTCATCCTTCTCATGCAGCTTACAAATCCCTTCACAAGGCTCATCTTCGGCTATGACTCAAACTTGAACTACCAGCGCGGCCCGCTCATGATTCTAATCTACGTCATGGTAATCTTCTATGTGCTCATCTGCGCCATAAGCATCATCCGTTACAGAAGGCTCATCACGCATCACAAGGAAATTCCGCTTATACTTTTCATCACGTGCTGCATAGCGTCCACCGCGATTCAATTTTTCCACCCATACATGCTCATCGAATGTTTCATAGAAATTTCCATGACCCTCTGCCTCCTGATTGAAGTGGAAAATCCGTCCGAAATCTACAGCAGCACATCCAACGTCTTCAACCGCGGAACCTTCATCTCGGACACAGCTGATTTGTACAAAAACGGAACCCCGTACAAAGCCTTCATCATAAAAATCCTGAACGAAAAAAATTTCATGCAGATAGTCGGCTACAACGACATGTCCACGGTCCTTTACGAAATGGCGCAGTGGCTGGTCCAGATTTCAAGCGACGACTCCGTTTACGACTGCAACAACGGAAATTTCGTGCTGATTCTCTACGGACCCATTCTAAAAAAATCCGAGCTGATTCTGAAATACCTCACGAACAGATTTTCCACCGACTGGCTTTACAACAACCGCATACTCTCTTTCCGCACGCAGATTTACGAAGTGAACGTTCCCGAGGACATCAATCTTCCGGGGGACCTGCTTGAGCTTGTGGACGCATCCGTAAAATCCGACGAGAGAATTCAAATCTTCAGAAAAGAGGAGCTCACATATTTAAAGAGACAGAAATCTGTGGAGGAAGCTGTAAAAAGGGCACTTGAGAACAACGCGTTCAGAGTTTTCTTCCAGCCGATTTGGGACGCGCGTCAAAACAAAATCCGGTCGGCGGAGGCACTGATACGGCTTTTCGACGAGGAACTTGGTTTCATCTCTCCCGAGGAATTCATCCCCATCGCGGAAAAAAACGGTTCGGTCACGGCAATCGGTCACTTCGTCCTTGAGGAAGTGTGCAAGATGTTTTCAATCGAGCAGCTTCACAGCCTTGGAATCTCGTTCATAGAGCTGAACCTTTCCACCGTGCAATGCATGCACAAAACCATCCCGCAGATTTTCAAGTCCACCATCGAGCACTACGGACTTCCACCTTCCGCAATCAACCTGGAGATTACCGAGAGCGCCGCAATCAACAGTCAGGAAACTTTCCAAAAGACTTTCCGCGAGCTTCGTGACATGGGATTCTCTTTTTCCCTTGACGATTACGGAACCGGATATTCGAACGCGACATACATTTTCAACATGGACTTCGACATCATCAAGATTGACAAGTCAATTCTATGGGAAGCGGAAAAAAATGACTCCGCGAGGATTGTACTTGAGAACACGATGCGGATGATAAAATCACTCGGCAAAAAAATCCTGATTGAGGGAGTGGAGACAAAGGAGCAGAGAAATCTCGTGGTCTCTCTCGGGTGCGACTATTGCCAGGGATATTTCTACTCCAAGCCCATTCCGAAAATTGAGTTCATGGAATTCTGCAAAGTCTTCAACAGCTCACACTGAGTGCCTGTCAAAAATCTGACATTCATGGCAAAAATCTTGACATTTATGACAAAATTTTGATATTAATGACAAGATTATGATATTTTTATCCCGGATTATGACACAGAATATAATCAGGAGGATTATGAGAATGAGAAGAACGGTATGCGTATTTGCTGCGGCTGTCCTTAGCGTGGCATGCAATCTTTCGGCACAGGAGACTTCAATCTACACGGAAAAGGACCTTGTGTGGAAGGAGGATTTCAACGGAAAGGCAGTAAACAAAAAGGACTGGAATTTTGAGACCCACGAGCCGGGATGGGTGAACAACGAGCTGCAATCCTATGGAACATCAAAGGAGAACACCTACGTGAAGGACGGGTTCCTTGTCATACAGCCGGTCAAGCAGGTGAAAAAAGACGGAAGCGTCTCTTACACATCGGGAAGAATCAACACAAGGGGTAAGCACGCGTTCACATACGGACGCATAGAGGCAAGGCTCAAGGTTCCTGAAGGCAAGGGATTTTTGCCCGCTTTTTGGATGATGCCCGATGACGAGAGCTTTTACGGACAGTGGCCCAAGTGCGGAGAGATTGACATAATGGAAGTTCTTGGAAATCAGACCGACACACTTTACGGAACGCTGCATTTCGGTGAGCCACACAATCAGGCGCAGGGAACTTACAAACTCAAGGACGGAAATTTCGCGGATTCCTTCCATGATTTTGCGGTGGAATGGGAACCCGGGGAGATTCGTTTTTATTGCGACGGAGTAAAATACAGCACCGTAAACGACTGGTTCACATGCCGACCCGGATTCGAGGAAGTGACTTACCCGGCACCTTTTGACCAGCCATTCTACATCATCCTGAACGTTGCGGTAGGCGGAGATTGGCCCGGAAATCCTGATGCCAGTACCGGATTCGGAAAGGAAGCGCAGATGGTCGTGGACTGGATCAAAGTCTACCAAAAAAAGGAATACAACGAGGATGTGGAAAAACCTTCGGCAGGTCCTTCCACGGCAAAGACTGACTCAAGCGGAAACATCATCCGTGGTGGAGAAGGAGACTGGGAGCTTTTGAAATTCCAGGGTGGAGACGCTGCGTTCTCGGCAAGCGACGGAAAACTTGAGATTGGACCCAAGAGCGACGGTCCCGTGTCCTATGCGATTCAGGTCGTGCAGAGTCCGATAGTCATGGAAAAAGGATTCTCCTACCGGCTTTCATTCGACGCGAGCTCAGATGAGGAAAGGACAATAATCACAGCGATTACGGCACCGAACAACGGATGGATCCGCTATCTCCCCGACACCGACGTGAAGCTTGAAAAAAACACCAGGCATTTCTCATGGGATTTCCAGATGACCGAAAAAACAGATTCCACGGCGCGTCTTGAGTTCAACTGCGGAAACCAGGGCTCGCTCTCACCGGTCCACATCTCGAACGTGCGTCTTGAGAAAACGGGAGCATTGGATCTTGCGCTCTCAGGTGCGAAACTTCTTCCCGACGGAAACATGATTCACAACGGACAGTTCCAGGAAGGAAAGGGAAGGCTCGCGAACTGGAAGATTGAGAACACAATCAGTGCCGAAGTGAAAGTCACGAACACAAACGGACGCAGGGAGCTGATGGTCGCATCCGGAAACACAAAGACTGATTTGAAATCTGTCACTGTAAGTCAGGACGGACTTTATCTTTCGAAGGGAAAACAGTACACGCTCCGCTTCGATGCCTATGCCACAAAAAAATGCACCATGGGAGTAAAGCTCGGTGAGTTCACGGCATCCCCGGTACTTTCAAAAAAGAGCCAGAAATTCGAGTACACATTCTCGGCGGAAAATGACTCTGAGCAAAGTCTTGAGATGTACCTTGCAAGTCAGGGAACGACAATCTATGTGGACAACGTTTCGCTCAAGGAAAACATCTGTCTTTTGAACGGTGACTTCACGAGCGGAATGGCGGCATGGGAACTTTACGCTCATCAGAACTCAAAGTCTTCCTGCGACATAGTTGAGACAAACGGTAACAAAGAGGCCGTAATCAGCATTGACAAAACAGGAAACATGGACTGGATGATTCAGCTCAAGCAGAGTTCAATCACCCTTGAAAAAGGAAAGACATACCGCGTGAGCTTCAGGGCAAAATCAGATTTGGACAGGACAATCATGTGGGCTTTGCAGAGGGACGGTTCCAAGGACGACAACTGGATTCCCTACTCCGACACGCACCGCATAGAGGTCTCAAAGGATTACAAGACTTACGCTCACACCTTCACGATGAACAACGCGACGGACAATGCGGTAATCTTCACGATTTCCATGGGAGCCGTAAACGACAAGGTGATAAACACAAGCCACAAGATTTGCATCGACGACGTTTCAATCAGCGTGGTAAAATAAAAGACGCCGGGATGTGAGTGAGCAAATTGATTTGATAAATCAATTTTTGATTTGATAAATCAAATTTTTGATTTTAATCAATTTATTTGATTTTAATCAACTAGTTTCGGGGAGAAGAAAAATGGGAATCAGGGAAGAACTTGCGAAGACCGAATTCTACAACCGGGAATACTCGCTCACACACATCCCATACGAAAAGGAACTTGCGTTTTATCAGGCCATAAGAAACGGAAACATGAGGGAGATGAGGAAACTCTTCACTCCCTTTTGCGCCGAGGGATTCGGAAAGCTCAGCGAGAACCCCTTAAGGAATTTGAAGTACCACCTTGTGATTACAATCTCCTTCATCACACGCTACTGCATCGAGGGAGGACTTGAGATGGAGAGCGCGTACAATCTGAGTGACATCTACATCAGGAAAATCGACACATGCAAAAGCGAGGAGGAGATTAATGCCATTCACAAGGAGCTGTGCGAGACCTACGTAAAAAGGATGAAAAAAGTGAGGCCGGTAAAAATCTACTCGAAGCCGGTGCAAAAAACAATCGACTACATCTACGACAACCTGCATGAGAAAATCACGCTCGGAAACATCGCGGAAAACGCAGAGCTTAGCGAATCATACATCTCACGGCTCTTCCACAAAGAAACTGGGACGAGCATCTCAAGCTACCTGATGAAAAAAAGAATCGACGCGGCAAAAAATCTTCTTGCATACACGCAGCACTCAATCTCCGAAATCTCAAGTTTTTTGAATTTCAGCAGCGAGAGTCATTTCATCTCCATGTTCAAAAAATCCTGCGCCGTCACCCCGAAAAAATTCCGCGAGAAAAATTTCCGAAACAAGATTGAATCCGACTAGCCCACAAACTTAATACGCGTTTAATACGCGTTTAATACGCTCTTATCTATTCACAAAGATGCGGAAAAATGATATTATGGATGTCACTTCCTGAGAGATTTTTTTTGTGAGGTTGACATGCTAATCATCGGTATCATTGTGCTTGCGGTCGGAGTTTACTCCATGCTGATAACACTTTCCAACATCATCACCATGCATTCCATGAGGATGAGAAAACAGAACGAGACCCCGAAAGTTTCCGTGTGCATTCCGGCAAGAAACGAAGAGGCGAACATAGAGAGGTGCGTGCGCTCTTTCATGGAGCAGGATTATCCGAACCTGGAGATCATCGTGCTCGACGACAACAGCGACGATTCCACCCCGGAGATTTTGAGGCGCCTTTCCGAAGAGGATTCCAGACTCAAGGTGATGAAGGGAAAGCCCCTTGAGAAGGGATGGAGAGGAAAAGTTTACGGCATGAAACAGATGCTTGAAGTCGCGAGCGGAGACTATATCCTTTTTACCGACGCGGACACCATGCACAAAAAATGCTCGGTCCGTTACGGAGTTGACCTTTTGCTCACGAACAACGCGAAGATGGTAAGCGGATATCCCGAGGAACTTGCCGACAGACCGATTTCAGCTGCCTGTGTCTCCATAATCGTCCTTAACACAATGTTCTATCTTCCGGTATTTTTGCAGAACAGATTTCAGAAAACACCTTTCGCAATGGCCATCGGTCAGTACATGATGATGGAAAAGAAATCCCTGCTTGAAGTGGGAGGCGTGGAAAAAATCAAAAACGCGAATGACGACGACGTGAACATGGCAAGGCTTTTCTGCTCCACCGGGCACAAGCAGATTTTCGCAAACATGAAATACGCGCTCTCCTGCCTCATGTATCCCAACTTCAAGGAAGCGATGAAGGGCATGGAAAGAGGATTCATCTCCGCAATCAAATTCACTCCCCTCATGTGCGCCCTCATGCCTTTTGCATTCCTCCTCCTTTTGGGATTCACCCTGCTCCCCCTTCTTTCCGTCCTCGGCCTGATTTTCCTGCACCTGAGTCTTCCGTCCATTCTTTTCGCGCTCGGAACCCTGCTTCTTTACACTGCATACGCGGTCATCACGAACTACCACGGATTCAAATCCCCGGTTCCGCTTATGGGCATGTGCATGTTCGGAATCTGCACCATTCTTTTGGTACGCGGTCTCTGGCACCAGATTTTCAAAAAGGAGATTGATTGGAAGGGACGCAAGGTGACTTACGAATCTTAGTAACACACCGCCATATTTTTCTCCGTTTTCCGGCTCCCGCACTCAGGACATTTTGGGGGAAGGAATCCCGGGGAAAAAGGCGGAATCGGTTTCTTTTTAATCCTCCCGCAATCCCTTCCGAAAAAAATCTTGCCGCAGTTTTTGCATACAAACACAGTCTCCTCGAATGTAGGTGCAACCATAAATCAAATCCCCCTTGGCTGATACCCCTTCAGCCTAAGCGCTTTTATGTAAAGGTCCTTCACATCCTCTTCGGACGAAACTTTCTGCAGCTCATCAAACAGCGTCATCTTTTGCTCCTCAGAATTTTTATAGCACAGTTTCCAATAAAAAACAAGTTTCCCGAAAGCATCATCGCATATCAAAAAATCTCATCGCCGTTCTTGATACCTGCCATTTCCGTACTAGAAACCTGTCATTGCCGTTCTTGATACCTGTCATCGCCGTACTGAAAACCTGTCATTGCCGTACTTGATACGGCAATCTCAAATTTAAATTTTTTCAAATTTTTTTTGCACTTTGATTACCGTAACGGACTTTTGAGGCCTATAATATAGTATGAGATTTATGAAAACTTTTTTCCTTATGGGATCCATTTTTAGTCTCTCGTTTTGTCTTATGTTCTGCCTTGCGTTGACATCCGGATGCGAGATGATTTCAAACACGGAAATCCTGAGCATTGATTTTTCCTCCACCGCACTTTCCCCCGGCTCATGGTATGTCTCATGCTACGACGGAGAAAACGAGCAGGTGATTTTGCTTGACGGAGATGAAAAAAAATTTTGTCTCACTCTTGAAAAAAACACACCCGCAGGAATCCTTGTTTATCCGGTAAACGAAGGTTGGAAAGAAAGACCTCTCGGTGCGCTTTATCCCTTCCAAAATGAAATCACCGAGACAGGAGGATTTGTCGCATACATCGCCGACAGACTTTACCGCGGATCTGAAAACGGATGTGACAGCTCAAGGGATTATCTTGCAAGATTCAACTGGCCGTCATTCATCGCACTGTGTGAGCAAAGTTCTGATCCATGGGAACTTGATTCGGAAAGGATAATCTTTGCCATCGCATCGGGTCGTTTCAAAAAATCGGATGTGAAGCGCCTTAAAAAATAAGCGGACTGATTCGACGCACAGTAGCAAAAAAAGTCCTTTTGTGATATGATCAATTTTATGGAAGGAATAACTTACACACTCATAAACAAAGAGACTCCGCTTTGCGACTTCATCATTGATGGTGAGGGTGAGCTTGAGTTTTGCAAGATTGTGAAGCAATACTCTCCCCTGCCCTTTTGGTGCAATGACATTGACTCTTGGTGTGCAAGCAGAAGTTCCGCAAAACACAGGGAGCACGTAAACAAAATCCTTGAGATGTGTGGCGGAAAAACAAAAAGCGGATTCATTGCCCTGACCCACTGCCTTTCTCTGACCGACACTCTCTGGGTAAAAAGCAGCAGGGAAAATGTCTCATGGAAAGATTTGAACCTTTACGAAAACCGTTTTGATGCTGTTATCTCAAAACTTTCATTCGACGGAACGGGTCTTTTCGGAATACAAATGTCCACGACATCCCCCGAGCTTACGACGGACGGTGCTTACGACAAATGCTGGCTGAATGAGGAGGACGGAATCCATCTTATAAAAACCGGAAGCGACGGAGCGAGAAATACGGGACTTGAGCCCTATGGAGAAGTACTTGCGAGCCAGGTATTCGAAAAAATCTGCAAGTCCGTCAAATACACGCTCAGAAGATATGACGGCAAGGTTGTTTCCGACTGCAAACTGTTCACCTCCGCTGATTTCGGATATCGACCGATTGCTCTTTTCTACAAAGAAAAATTGACGCTTCCAAGACTGATTGAAATCTACCGTGAGTTCAACAGTGAGGACGAGTTCCGCAGAATGATTGTTGCCGACTGCATAACCTTGAATTGCGACCGTCATTTTGGAAATTTCGGTTTCTTCGTGAACAATGAGACTTTCGAGCGCACCGTTCTGAATCCCTGCTTCGACTTCAACATGGCCTTCGTACCTTTCGCGGAGGAAGGATTCGATTACGGAAAACCTGAGCTTGATTTCGACGAGTATCTTTCAAAGAGGGGGCCTGTCATAGGAAGCAATTATGTCGCACCCGCCCGCGCAATCCTCACGCCCGAGATAAAAAAATGCGTTGAGGAAATCCGTGAGACAAAACTGATTGTGGAATGTGACCAGAAGTTCACGGAAAAACGTCTTTCTGTAATGAACATGATAAAAAATGTCCAGTGCGACAGGATTCTCGGATTCGACGCAAAGTGGGAATTCTGACGACAAATCCCAAAACTAACTCAGTCCCTCAGCTTAATCCGAACAAAATATCCTCCCTCATCCTTGTGATGGATTACGCCGCCGTTTTTCAGCATGACCTTAAGGCTCGCCTCATTGTCAAGGTTGCAGTGAAGGTAGAGCTCATCCTCGGGTACGATTTTTCTTGCCTCTTTTATTAAAAGTGCAAGTCCCCGTGTGCAATATCCCCTGCCGCGGAAATCCCTGTGGATGAACTGCCCCACATGTCCGCTTCCATTTTCCAGCGCGGGTATCAGGTGATGCCTTAAGCGGAACTCACCCACAATCAGCGTCTCTTTTTTATCTTCCGCCCCCTCAAGCTCACAATCATGCTCATCGAGATGCTCATCGCTCCAGAGAAAATAAAATGTCTCAGGCACAAATCCCTCCGGAAGATTTTTTCCGTGCGACCAGTCAATCATCTGCGGAAGGGCCCTGCTTTTAAAATCCTCAAAGGAGATTCCGGCAAAGTCGTTTATAAATCCGTTTTCATCAGCCGGCTCAGAAGTGACAAACAGATATTCCTTTTCAATGTCATCGAAGTTCGCTTCCTTTAGATACAGCATTTTTTCCTCCATTTACAAAATGCACTCCGCCCTTCCCACGGTAAAAGGCAGGTGTTCATATTTTTCGCAACCCAAAAACTTAAATCCATTTTTCAGATACCAGTCTTTAAGCTTCGTATGCTCGTCAATAAAATCCAGAAAGAGGATTTTTCCTTCCATTTTACGGGCCTGCTCTTTTGCAAAATCCAGAAGAAGATTTCCATATCCCTTCCCGCGTTTTTCAGGCAGCACGCAAAGATTGTGAAGTCCGATTGCATTCTCACGCTCGGGAATCTTGCTCAAGGAAAAATATCCGCACATTCCGCCTGCATCTTCCTCAAAAAGTCCGTACATCTTAAAGCCCCAGTTCCAAAAGTTCTCAAGTTTTTCCATGGGCATGAAGCTGTTGTGTCCGGGACAATTCTCCTCTGTGAATCCAAACTGATCAGCGACAGTTTTAAAAGCCTTGTGAATCAAATCCAGACAGTCCGAAAGCTCTTCCTTTTTGATTTCCCTAATCATCATTTTTCATTCCTCCTTTTAAGATACACTCTTTCACCTTTACAGATTGGCATTTGTCATTGCCGGACTGGTCCTATGTCATTGCCGGACTGGTCCTATGTCATTGCCGGACTTGATCCGGCAATCTGCAATATTCTGTAATGCAACAATATAGATTATCGGGTCAAGCCCGATAATGACAGTCTATTTCTTCCGTAAAATCCACACGAGATTGCCTTTGTGTTTTGAAGCGGAATCCGGATCGTTCAAATCTTCCTTGTCGCCCTTGTAGCCCCGGTAGATGTCCACAACCTCAAAACCGCAAAGTTCGGAAAGCAAAAAGATTTCCCAACGGTAGGTCTGCCTCATTGTAAGCGGACGCACCCTCTCCCCGATTATATTTCCCTCGTCGTCATAAGTCTCGAACTTCCAGTTGCCGCTCATTATCTGTGTAAATGGATTGTAGGAAATGGCATTGTAGATTTTTTCACGATGCCCGTCCTTGTTCACATATTCAAGTCGGAAAGTGTAGTCGTCGGGTTTTGTCTCAATCTGTTCGGCTTGAACTTGAGGCCAGGGATCAAATGTGTTCAGGGTCAGGATTCCGCCCGGCAAAAGATGACGGTTCAAATTTTCCAAGGCGGCCCTCTGTGACTTTTGGTCAGGAAGATGCATGAATCCGCTTCTTGCAATTATGGCAAGGGAATATTTTCTTCCCGCATCAAAGCTTGTCATGTTGCCGGGAAAAATGTTGAGATTCAAATTCTTATCCTCTGCCTTTTCTTTACACACACGGCACATCTCCTCGGACAGATCAGTTCCATCGGCAATCACCCCGTGCCCGGCAAGATAAAGCAGCACCGCACCCGTTCCGCATGCAACGTCAATCACTCCGCCCTCGCCATACTTTTTCGAAAGCTCCAGATAAAATTCCTGAAATCCCTCGTGAGCGTCAAAGTCGCGGTACATAGCCTCAAGATAGCTGTCGTAGTTTTCCGCCACATCCTTAAAATCATGCAAGTCCATACAAACCTCCTTTTGCAAAAATAAAAAAAGCGCCTACCCAAAGGATAAGCGCCTGATTCAACAAGTTTAACCGTTCAATCTTTCACACTTTGCATCCCGGGCACAAGCAATCCTCGCCACCTGTCGTTGTGGTGGTATTTGTGAGGCTATTATTTGTCCCGGTCGTAAAATTGAACTTCATGCTTTGACCATACAAAAAAAATTGAATTATGTCAAGGGAAAAAATTGAGTGCAAGAAACATGTCTCTTCTTTTCTATTTGACAATGACTTTCTTTATGTGCTACCATACTTTTGGAGGATAATAATATGAAAAAAGGTTTATTTAAGCTTGTCTGGTTTGTATTTCCGCTGACAAAGCTTGTGTATGCATATCTTGCGTTTACGAAAAACAAAGGAATAAATAATTCTTTTGAATTGATTAACATTTTATTTATTGCCATAGGTTTTGTTGCAAGCTTAATCAGCATCATATTTTCAAGGAAAATCTATCAAAAAAGTTTTTATGAGAATAAAATCGTGTCGGCTTTTTTGGGAATGAGCGGGTCCACCAAGGACTCTCCCGGCGAAACCACAGTCTTTAATCTTTTTGCCATGCTGTTGGGATTAGCGGAGAGTACGGCATTGTTCGGCTTCGTACAATTTCTTTTGACAGGAAATCTGATAGTTGGCATCATATTGTTTTCCCTTTGCTTTTTGGCGTGGCTGTTCAATTATCCCAGAAACAACGGAGAACTTTCAGCAAGTTGATTTGCAAGTGGATTTTTTGTATACTTTTTGAAACTGCTTTGTTTTACTAAAAGAGGTACCAGACATGAAGAAAATATTTTCCATTTTACTTTTCGCGCTCATCTCAATCTCCGCGTTCAGCCAGACAAAATGTTTTGTAAACACCGATGTCCTGAATGTGAGGAACCAGCCGGGCATGAGAGGGAAGAAGAACGGCACTTTGAAATTCGCCGACGTGGTTTATGTTTACGAGACAAAAGGAAGCGGAGAATACAAAAATGGAATCCTTGACAAGTGGGCATTGATTACCAATGGCGGTACGAAAAAATGGGTCAACTGCCTGTACCTTTCTTCATTTCCTGCGAGAATCGAATACGAGTATCAAAGCGAAATAAGCCGCTACAATTCGTACTTGGCTCCCTTCGACAAAAAAATCCCGGAATACATTTGGATTGACGACATCATTGAGGAAGATAACGACAAGTATTTTTCACTTTCCATGTACGCCTCCGTCGCTTTTAACCCAAAATACATTAAGGAAATCAAGGTCAAGGCGGATCCCGTGCTGAAGGATTTTCTTCCGAAAGATTATGACGAAGCGATTAGAACCGCGGAGAACAGAACTTTTTCATTTGACGGACAATATTATTATACAACCGACCTCAACTACAACAAATACATAATCGGAGAAAGCCTTCCTGAAAATGCGTTCGAGTACAGTCCCGGGACATGGAAGATGGGAGCACCACTTGACAACTTCATGGTGAACGAGCTGAAGGTCCAGGACAACATCTCCCTGAGGAAAAATCACTTCTGCACAAATGCCCCTAAGCTGCTTAATGTTGACGACTATGATTTTCACCCTGTGCCGGAAGGAAGCATTTTGGATTATGGCGTAAAAATCGGAATGAAAAAAAGCGACCTGATTGAAGTGCTCGGAAAGCCTGATGAAATCATGCAGAAAAAGGACAAAAGATGGCAGTACGAAAACCTTGAGAATTTCAGGGAAGAAAACCCGGAATGGAAAAAAACCGGCGAGAACGATGAACTCTACATATATGAATACGATGACCCGAGCTACGATGAGACGGTATACATCAAATTCATCGGCGACGAAATCTCCTTCATCTGCTACAAGTTCTACAAGTGATTGAGTCTCTTGTATAAAAACGTCGATTGTATTAGAATGTGCAATCATGGAAAACACAAAGAGAACCGTTACCTGCGGAGATTTACGCAAGAGTGACGTTGGAAAGTCTGTAATATTGAATGGTTGGGTACACCGCACACGCGACTTGGGCGGTCTGTTTTTTATTCAGCTCAGGGACCGCTACGGAATCACCCAGATACTTGTCGGTGACAATGCGAGC
The DNA here is from genome assembly GCA_002373325.1 of Treponema sp. UBA3649. Classification (GTDB taxonomy): domain Bacteria; phylum Spirochaetota; class Spirochaetia; order Treponematales; family Treponemataceae; genus Treponema_D. Next base: position 36,599 of record DFKI01000035.1, on the reverse strand, counting down.
GAAGAGGTCAAGAAGATTGCCGCATCCCTCAAAAGCGAATACTGCATCGCAATCAGCGGAAAGGTTGCGGCACGAAGCGACAAGGACGTAAACCCGGAGATGGCGACCGGAGAGATTGAGGTTGAGGCCGAGGACATTGAAATCTTCACCACGTCGGAGCAGCTTCCATTTGCCATTGATGAGGTAAGACAGAAGGACGGCACGATTGTTCTTCCGAATGAGGACCTCCGCCTGAAATACCGCTACCTTGATCTGCGACGCGAGCCCATGCAGCACCACATCATCTTGAGGAGCCAGGTGACTTTCGCCGTTCGCGAGTATCTGACCCAGCAGGGATTTTTGGAGATTGAGACTCCCACGTTCATAAAATCAACTCCCGAGGGAGCGCGCGACTATCTTGTTCCGAGCCGTGTGCATCCGGGAAAATTCTACTCTCTTCCGCAGAGTCCACAGCTCTACAAGCAGCTTCTGATGGTCTCAGGATTCGACAAGTATTTCCAGATTGCCAGATGCTACCGTGATGAGGACGCACGTGGAGACCGCCAGCCTGAGTTCACGCAGATTGACATGGAGATGAGCTTCACAAACCGTGAGGAAGTCCTTTCCGTGACCGAGGGAATGATGGGCTATGTTTTCAAGAAGACCATGGACTACAATCTTCCCGCAAAGTTCGACCGTCTGAGTTGGGACGACGCGTTTGACTTCTACGGAAGCGACAAGCCCGATTTACGCTTCGGACTCAAGATGCAGGACGCGGCTTTTATGGCGGACCTTAGCGACTTCAACGCATTCAAGACAGGAGCCGCAAACGCAGACAAATCCGTGGAAAGGCACAAGAGGAGCGGACTCAAGGCACTCGTCGTAAAAAATGTGGCCGACAAATACTCTCGCAAGACGATTGAGGCACTGGAGAGCGTCGCAAAAATCAACCACGCAAAGGGACTCGCATGGATGAAGGTAAACGCAGAGGGAGTCTTCGAGGGAGGAATCTCAAAGTTCTTCGCCGGAAAGGAAAGCGAGATCTGCCCAAAGCTCGGTGCGGAGAAAAACGACCTCTTGCTTTTTGTGAGCGACGAAAAATGGCAGACGGCATGTGTCGCGTTGGGAGCCGTGAGAAAGCAGCTTGGAAAAGACCTGAATCTCTACGATCCGAACGACCAGTTCCACTTCGCATGGATAATCGACTTTCCTTATTTCGCATGGAATGAGGACGAGCAGCACTGGGAAACCGAGCACCACATGTTCACCCTTCCGCAGAAAAAATACTGGGACACATTGGAAAGCGATCCCGGAAGCGTAAAGGGAGATTTGTACGATTTGGTCCTTAACGGCTATGAGCTCGCATCCGGCTCAATGAGGATTAACGACCCGGCCCTGCAGCAGAGGATTTTCAAAATCGTGGGCTACAGTCAGGAAAGGGCTGAAAAGGCATTCGGATTTTTGGTACAGGCATTCAAATTCGGAGCACCGCCGCACGGAGGAATCGCACCGGGACTTGACCGCCTTATCATGCTCATGGAAAAGCAGGACTCAATCCACGAGGTAATCGCATTCCCTAAGAACAATCTTGCCGCCTCCCCGATGGATGAATGTCCTTCCCCGGTCGAGGAGCAGCAGCTCAAGGATTTGCACATAGAGATTAAAAACTAATCCCCATGTCATTTCCGTGCTTGAGCCATGTCATTCCCGTGCTTGAGCCATGTCATTCCCGCGCTTGAGCCATGTCATTCCCGCGCTCCGACGCGGGAATCTCTACCAAAAAGGGATTGTCGGGTCAAGCCCGACAATGACACAATGGTCACGCCCGATAATGGCATACAACCCTAGACTATCTGCGGTGACTCAAAATCAAATCTTCGAACTCAACGCGATGCCGCAGAAATCCTCAATCCTCCTGTATCCCTTGCGCCTCATAAAATCCCTGAGCCCCGTAACGATTTCCTCCGCCACATCCGGGTTTACGAAAGTCGCAGTTCCGACCTGGACGGCACACGCACCCGCCATGATGAACTCAACAGCGTCCTGCCATTTCTCAATGCCGCCCAATCCGACGATGGGGATTCTCTTTTCCTCAGGAAGCTTCCTCATTTCCTCCGCAACGTCAAAGACCATCCTGAGCGCGAGCGGTTTAATCGCAGGTCCGCAGTAGCCCGAGCGGATGTTGTTGAAGAAGGGCCGTCCTGTCTCAATGTCAATCGCCGTGGACGAGAATGTGTTCACGAGGCTCAAACAGTCGGCTCCGGCTCTCACACATGCCATTGCCACGGCTCTAAGGTCGGGAGCGTTGGGAGAGAGCTTTACCATGAGGGGCTTTTTTGTATGGGCGCGAACCGCACTCACGCACTCAAACGCGGCTTCGGGATTCATGCCCCATGCCTGTCCGCCTGCCTTTACGTTGGGACAGCTGATGTTGAGTTCTATCATGGGAACGCCGGTTTTCTCCGCCATGTCGGTCGCCTTCACGTAGGAGTCCAAATCATGTCCCGCGATGTTTAGGATGATTGTGGAGGGAAGACTCATCATCTCGGGAATCAGTTTTTCGCATACCTCCTCCATTCCCGGATTCTGAAGGCCGATTGAGTTGATGTCACCCCGGCTTTCCTCAATGCTGCGCTCCCCCGGATTTCCGTCCCTCGGCTCAAAGGTACTTCCCTTGGATGAGATTCCGCCCCACCATGAGACGTCCGCCACCCCGCGGAAAGTCTGACCGTAGCCGAAAGTCCCGGAAGCGGCAATCACGGGATTTTTGAATCTCACGCCGCAGATTGAAACGCTCAGGTCCGGCTCCTCGTTTTCGGGAAGTGGATTTCGTCTCTGAGAAGGAGCGGGGAAGTCGATGATTCTTGAGTCGAACACGGGTCCTTCCTTGCACACGCGGAGACTTCCTTTTTTTGTCTGAACGGTGCATCCAAGACAGGCTCCCAATCCGCATAGCATACGGTGCTCAAGGCTCAGGTAGCAGAGGACTCCGCATTCCTCGGCGATTTTTTTCACGTAGGCAAGCATGGGAGTGGGACCGCACGCATAGATGATTTTATATCCCTTTTTCCTGATTGTGTCGCTCGTAAAGGCCGTGGGCAACATTCCCTTGATTCCCTCGCTTCCGTCATCGGTGGTCAGAATCAGCTCGCGGGGCCTAACGAAATCAAGTCCATAGGAACCGGATTTGAAGGATGCGAAAAAGTCGTAGGATTTTTCAGGGAGCGACGAGGCGAAATTTGCGACCGGTGCAATCCCGATTCCGCCGCCCACGATGCAGATCTCAACCCCTCCGTTTTTCTCTGGGCTGATTTTTTCAGGAGCCTCAAAGGGATTTCCGCATGGACCTGTTATGCTGATCTCCTCTCCAGGAAGGACGTGGCAGAGTTCCCTTGTTCCATCTCCCTTTTCCAAAATCAAAAACTGGAGACGGAGACATCTCTTTCCGTTTTCGCGACATTCCTCAGAGCGGTAGACCGAGATGGGACGCTTGAAATACACGCCGCTGATTTTTTTCCTGAGCATGTAGAACTGACCGGGCTTGGGCACAATCTGGGAGTCGCGCTCCAAATGAATGACCGTCTCAAGCAAAAAGACATTGGGCTGTCCGTCTATTTTTTTTATGAGGGTGACAGGAACGTTTCCGTTGAACTGGATTCCCTTTCCGTTTTCATCAATCATCGCTTCGTCGGTCATTTTTTTCTCCCTAAAAACTCATCAGGTCTTTTTTTGAGACACGGGTCGCCTCTGCCGCTGCATCCGCAATGTCTGCCATGGTGATTTTTCCCTCGCTTTCCTTTTTCACGCACTCGTCGGATTTTTTCCACGCGCAGAGGATTCCCCTTGATGAGTTCACGGTTCCGCCCGCTTTTTGAAGGAGAGTCCCCGCAATCCTCGCATCCCCGCCCTGTGCTCCGTATCCCGGAATCAAGAAGAAAATCTCGGGGTATGTGTCGCGGAGGATTCTGGCGTCGCTTTCCTCGGTGCATCCGACCACGGCACCCACAGGCGAGCAGGTCTGACCATTATATATGGAAGAAAACTCATCTTTTATTCTGTTGAGCTCGTTTCCCACGGCATCCAAGACACGTCCGCCTGACTTCAGCTCCTTTTGCTCAATGTCCTTCATGCCCGGATTGCTTGTACGAAGCAGGACGAAAAATCCCTTTCCGGCGGATGAGCAGTATTCGGTGAAAGGCTTCAACGTGTCGAATCCCATGTAGGGGTTTACGGTGATGATGTCGGTCTCGAAATCCCCGGTGAAGTGTGCCCTTGCATAGGCGGATGCGCTTGCCGCTATGTCTCCACGCTTGATGTCGGAAATGCAGACAAGCCCCGCGTCCTTTACAGCACGGAGAGTCTCAGCGTAGACTTTCATGCCCTCAAGTCCCATCGCCTCGTAGTATGCAACCTGTACCTTGCAGCAACATGCCGAGCCGTCGCTTTTTATCCTTTTGATGATTTCCTTGTTGTAGGCGAGAACCGCCTGTGAGGGTGAGGAAAAAGAATCCAGGACTGATTTCGGAATGTAGGAAGGATCCGTGTCCAGTCCGACGCAGAGAGGTCCGTTTTTCGCGGCCAACTCCTGTAAAATCTGCATGTTGTGTTTCATGCTTTCCATTATAGCAGAATAAAGCCCCCGCGTCAAATGAGGGGAGAGAGACGATTGGCAATCTCAAATAGCCGTGTAAAAATTGATTGTTATCTCTCGGTATCTAATGCCCCGCAATCTTTCCAGCCATGTCCACAGCCTCAGGGAATCCGGCGGCGACCAACTCCTTGGCAGAATCTTGGAGGGCTGGGGTAAGATTTGCGTACAGCTCATCATAAATATTCATGGCGACTTTTTTACCGAGTCCGCAGATTTCCGCTTCCTTCGTAAAATCTTCCCGAGTAATTTGATTTATATTGCGCTGGCCGTTTATGCTTATGGACATTTCGTCGGTGCAGTTTTCATAAAGCCTTGTGCAGATTACATCATAGAGCGGGGCCAGGTGAACTTTGGATAAATCCTTGCTGTAAACAAGCGAACTGTTTTTTATGTGGTTGTCCGTATTTCCAATCAAAAAGTTGAAGACTGTCCTTTTCCACAGCTTGAGTGAATCATCGATTGGATTTGAAGAATGCTTTTGAATCAAATCAAACATTTTCCTCAAGTAGGGCTCGGATTTTTTTTCATATTTGTCAGCTGATTTTATCCCGAGTGCCTGGGCAAAATCTTCCTGGTGAAGGCGGTATGGCATTCTAAGGCCGTCCACCGTTTTTGACTCAAGGTCAAAGGCCCTGTCAAATCGCCGGGTTGCAAAAAGAATGTTTTCATCACTTGATTTACCACATGAACGAACTTCCCGTTGATTTCTATCTGGACCTTTAGGTTAAATTTTCCCACCCTCACCCCCTGACCTCGACATTCAAATCCAATCCCAAAAGGTTTATGAGCCTGATGGTTTTTCCTGTCTCGTAGGTCGGCTTGCCGTTTTCAAGGTCGGAAAGAAAACTCACGCTGAGCCCGGTGACGTCGGAAAGGTATTGCTGGGTGTAAGACAATTCCTTGCGGCGCTCTCTGATGGCTTTTCCCAATTCCTGTGTATCGCTGACTTTCATTCAATCTCCAGTGCTTAGCCTGACGGCTTAGTTTGCATCAAATAAGCGTTTTCTTAGCCGAACGACTAATTTTTCACACTGTTCATTGTAACTTAGCCGAACGGCGTTGTCAAGAGTTTTGGCTTGGAAATTCCCTGCCGTATTCGTCGGCGATATAATCAGGGCCGTTGCACCAAAAGGCGGTCCGTTCATCGAAAAGCCTGTTAGGTTTTGTCTATCTTTTCCAATTCTCAATTTTTAGATTTGGAATGTTCTCAAAGTGTTTTGTGTTATTCGTCACCAAAGTCAGTTCATTGTAAATTGCAGTCGCAGCAATAAGCAAATCAAGATCTTCAATTCTTATGCCTCTATCAAACATTTTTGCTTTTATATCTGCAAAGACTTCCATTACGCCTTCATTCAATTCCTCGATCGGATAAATATCACGGATATGATTTACCTTTATCATATTCTTCTGTTCATTCTGGGAACGTTTTGCACCAAACACCAATTCAGCATAAGTTATCATGGAAATAGAGATAGGAAGATTTTTATTCTCCTCAAATTTTGCTAAAACACCGCTGTCACCGCGTAAAGCAAAGATTATCGTGTCAGTATCAATCAAATATGCCATCCAATGCCTCGAATCTTGTTGAGTTTACGCGTGAACCATAAATGTCATCGATAATTTCATCCGTAGTTCTGGAGTCTTCCCATGAGCCCGCAAGTTTCAGGAACTCTTCCGTGGCATTTTTGGGTTTTACAGGAACCGATGTAAAATAGTTTTGCAAAATAGTTATTACCTGCTGACTGATAGAGCGATTGTCAATTTTCGCGGCGAATTTCAACCTGTCGTATAGGCGGTCATCTATATCACGCACTTGCAACACTGCCATAACATGCCTCCGTAAAAAGTATATGACAGAGTGCATGAAAAATCAAGCAAAATTCATTGTTGCAAGCGTAAGAGACCGGTGTCCGCCTCCCACTACTTCTTGTAGTTCCTCTTTACCTTCAGAGTCGTGGTCATCTCAAGGGGCTTTTCAAGGATTGTGACGCGCGTAATCCTCTGGTAGGGGAGAAGGTTTTTGTTCACGTCCTCCACGTCCTTTTTGATTTCCGCCTCCACAAGAGTTTTGTCCGCCGTCTCACGCGTGCATTTTAGCCTTGCAAAGAAGTCGTCGCTCGGATAGACCAGTGCCTCAAGCTCCTCCTGCTTTTTCGCCTCGTTCGCAATGTAGCCCTGGACTGTAATCTGCTGGATGTCGGTCTGGAGCTGGAACATGTCCTCAATCTCCTCGGGGTAGACGTTCTTTCCTCCCTCGGTGACAATCATGTTCTTTACGCGGCCAGAGAGCATGAGATAATTCTCCTTGTCAATCCATCCCAAATCTCCGGTCTTGAACCATCCGTCCTCCGTGTACATCTTCGCGGTCTCCTCAGGCATCTTGTAGTAGCCCTGCATGACCATGGGACCTTTCACCACAATCTCTCCCACGCCCTCGGAATCCGGGTTCAGAATCTTCATCTGCATGACCGTGCTGAAATACCGGCCCACGCTCTCAATCTTGAAGTGCTCAAGCGGGTTGAGGGTGAGGATTGGGGATGTCTCGGTGAGTCCGTAGCCCTGAACGAAATTGATTCCCATCTCGTTGTAGAGCTTGAAGACTGATTTTGCCAAGGGACCTCCGCCGCAGATTGCGATACGCACCGTGTAAAGGTTCGCCTTTTTCAGGATTGACTTGAACATCGCCTTTCCGGGATTCACTCGGAAGACTTTTTTTATGCAGTATGAGACCCCCATCAAAAAGCGGATGAGACCGTAGACGATGATTCCCTTCTCTCGGATTCCCTTCATTATGCCCTGCATGAATTTGTTGAAGAGCATGGGGACTCCCATGAGCATTGTAATCTCGCCCTCCTTGAGTTCCTTCATGATGCGGCTTACGACCATGCTTTTTCCGAAGACAAGCTCGGCTCCAAGACAAAATGCTTCTATAAATACCGCAAGCATGGTGTACGCGTGGTGGAGCGGGAGGAGCGCGTAGAAAATGTCGGTCTCACGCACAATCATCTGGGTCTGGGCTGCAAAAGCGTCGCTCACGAAATTCTTGTGGCTCAGCATGACTCCTTTCGGATTTCCCGTGGTTCCGCTCGTAAAAAGGATTGCCGCGGTCTCGTTCTCGGTCGGTCTCTGGATTTCAGGCTCCCCTTCTGCCTTCAGGTTATACGCATATTTTTCCGGGAACTTGGGATTGAGCGAATAGAGCTTGTAGGGCGTGCTCTTTTTTTCGTACTGGACAAATTTTTCCTCGTCGGCAAAAAGAATCTTTGGCTCGGCAACCGAAAGAAGATTTTCCTGCTCCTCGATTTTCAAGGCGTAGTCGATTGGACAGATGATGCCGCCCGCAAAAAGTGTCGCAAGGTAGACGATGGCCCACTCAGGTCCGTTCTTTCCCGTAACAGCCACCCGGTCGCCATGTGCCACTCCGTTTTCCGCGAGCCACTTAGAGAGCGTGATTATTTTTTCATAGGCCTCGGTGTAGGTGATTGTGTGCTTGCTTCCGTCAGGTCCGTCAAAATCAGTGTAGCACTTTCGGTCTGGAAATCTCTTCAATGTGATTTCAAAGAGCTCCGGCAGCGTCGGATACTCTCCCGTAAAAGTCTTTCCCCGAAAATCATCAAGAACAGCCAGCGGCTTGTGTTTTTTTAGATTGTCCATATTCTCCTCTCTAGCCCGATAAGATGCATTTTTGTATGCTATGCTTCAAATTATCGCACAGAAATTCGCGCTTGTCAAACATGAATTGGATTTCATTATTGAAAGCGGCTCTCTCAAATTCCGAAGAGTTTTTGGAAATTGGAATCCACGGTTTCGCTGAGCTTACGGCTGGAGATGTTTCTCTTTGAGGCAATGTATTCATAAACGTATTTTATGTTTTCAGGAATGTTCGACCCTCCTTTTACGGGGACGGGCGGATAAAAAGGACAGTCGGTTTCTATCAGGAGACGGTCCTTCGGAACATAGCTCACCATATTAGACATATCGCCAAATGATTTTTTACCGGCATAGGTGACAGTTCCGCTGAAGCTGACATACCATCCCAGGTCGAGGAAAAATTCAAGCTCGCTCTGATTGTATGAAAATCCGTGGACGACACCCCTGTTCCATTTTACGGCCTTTAAGACATCATAAGTTTCCTTGAAACCTTTCCGGCTGTGAAGGACAAAAGGCATGTCCAGCTTTTTAGCCAGGGTAAGCTGCATGGCAAACAAATCTTTTTCATCGCTTACGGTGTCAGGGTCAAAATATTCGTGGTCGCGTCCCTGAAACTCCACGGAATCCCAGTCATGGTCAATTCCGCCGGGTCCGATTCCCACAAGATGAGAGGCAAAGATACTGTCGCCCGCCTTAAAATCATTTATCACATTCTCAAGATTTTCTATAGTCTCAAAGCGCTTGTCCACGGAATCCAAATCAGGCATCACACCGGCGGTAAAATACATCATGTCCTGAACATGCTTTCTTTGAAGCTCGTCATCAATCAAGTCAAGGCATTCTTCCACGCGCTCGGCACGGGTCCAGATGTCATCGGCATGAATCCCGCTGTCCAATGCAAATGAAGCTCCGTTCCGCTCCATCTCCATAAGACTGTCCGCCCCTTGCTGCAGACCGAGTTCTTCCGTAATTTGAAAAAAATTCATCAGTGAATCAGAATACATAAGGCAACTCTACTACAATATCACACATTATACAACATGGGCTTCTAAAAACTTCAGTTTTTATGGGTAAGTCTGCCGATTTTTTACTTGAAATTTCTTAATTGTGCGTTATAATTGGGATATAAAAGATTCTATGGAGAGAAACTATGAAAAATAGAAAAATGTCACTCAGAACAGAGATTTTGATTTCTTCTGTTGGTTCCATGTTGCTTGTTGCTATTTTTTTAAGTGTATCCTATATCAGCCTTACTAGGAAAATTATTGACAGGGCGACGGTCAACTCAGTTTCTCAGGCAATGGCAAGCTTGGAAGGACAGGTTTCCGCCATTTTCACTCCCTATAAAATCACAGTGCATGACGTGGCCCTTGCGGCATCATCCTACGCGGACGAAAAGGTGATGAAAAAAATGATTCAGATGGCGGTGGAGAATCTGGGCAGCGACAATAACGATGTTTATTATGCTACGACGATTTCCCGCTACGAGGAGGGCGGTTTTTACGTGGACGGTGCGAACTGGGTTCCCGGTGAGGACTGGATTCCGTCATCACGTGACTGGTGGAAGGATGCTGTGGCAGGCGGAAAAGGTCATGTCGCCATGGGGGATCCGTATGTGGATGCCATGGAGGGAACTCTCTGCGTGACCCTATCCTCTCCTGCCTATGATAACAGCAATGATCTTGTGGGTGTGGCCGCGGCAGACATCTACCTCAACAACCTGAGCGACATGGTGAACGGCATAAAGCTTTCTGAGAACAGCTCCCTGAACATCATAACGAAGGACGTTTTTTTTATTACGAACGAAGATTTTTCCGCAATCATGGAGAAAAACTACTTTGATTTAGTTAAGTCCAAGTCGATCACCAAGACCGGCCTTTTGAACGGATCGATGCAGGCGTTTACTGACGGCGGTCGGTTCTACGGAGTATATCCGGTCAAGGGCACGGACTGGTTTATCGTTACGGAAGGTCCTGTCTCCGATTTCTCATCCGAGTACATCAAGATGATCGCTTACGTCCTTATGGGGCTCGCCGCACTGATTTTGGTCATGATTATCGTGGACGTGATTCTTTCCAACCGTGTGTCCAAGGGATTCAAGGAAATGGCTTCCGGATGCGAGTTCATCGCTCGGTGTGACTTCTCCAAAAAATATCCCGACTACCTTACCAAAGAGGCCTCCATGCTTTCGGACGGATTCAATCTTTTCTCCCGGCGTCTCCAGGACATGATAGGAACAATCAAGGGCTCAAGCTCCAATCTGGATGTGGTGTCCAAGAACATGAAGGGAAGCGTCGCGTCGGTCTCTGACTCCATGACGTCCATTCGACACGGAATCGGCAACGTGCAGGAGCAGGTCGGAAAGCAGTCGGACGGATTTGACGAGACTTCGAGCGTCGTAAAGGGAGTCGCGTCAAGCATCTCAACCGTAAACGAGATGATTGACTCACAGACCCGGAGCATACGTGAATCATCAGCCTCGGTCTCCCAGCTTGTAAGCAGCATTGAGCAGATCGGACGCTCCATGGAAAGCATGGCGGGCTCCTTCAATCTTTTGGACACTGAGGCTCAGAGCGGAATGTCCAAGCAGGAAAGGGTGAACGAGAGAATCTCCCAGATAGAGCAGCAGTCCCAGATGCTTCAGGAGGCGAACACGGCCATAGCATCAATCGCCGAGCAGACCAACCTTCTTGCCATGAACGCTGCCATTGAGGCGGCACACGCGGGTGAGGCAGGAAAGGGATTTGCCGTAGTCGCAGATGAGATTAGAAAACTTTCGGAGACATCATCCGGTCAGTCAAAGACAATCGGGGACCAGCTGAAGAACATCCAGGACAGCATCGCGGAGATTGTCGTGGCATCCCAGGAGTCCAGCACGGCGTTCGCGGGGGTCTCAAGCAGGATCCATGAGACGGACGGATTGGTTCAGTCGGTAAGGAATTCCCTTGAAAAGCAGCAGTCCGACTCCAGAAGCGTCATCACGTCCCTTGAGGAAATGGACAGGACGGCCGAGAATGTGCGCGACGCGTCGGTCAAAATGTCTGAGGGAAGTACTCGCATCCTGAGCGAGATGGACAAACTACGCAGCTCCCTTTCGGACGTGAAGGATTCCATGTCGGATATGGCGGACATAGCGCAGGGGGTCATCAAGAGCGGAATGAGGCTGGACAAATGCGTCGAGGAACTTGACACCAACGTGGCTCAGCTTGGAGACGACGTGCGCAAGCTTTCGGGAGGAAAAATCATCTGAAAAAGTCTTTCCGCGAAAATCATCAAGAACAGCCAGCGGCTTGTGTTTTTTTTAGATTGTCCATATTCTCCCCATGCCTCGAATTTGATTTTGAATCTTTCTTCAATTATCTCACACAAATTCCCTCTTGTCAAATTTTTGCTCCTAATTAAAATTGCATGGACAGATTTTTTTTTTCTTTACTTCCCGGACTTTTGACGCTATAGTAATAATATAGGTAGAAGGCCGAGTTTTTTTAATGTATGCAAAATTGGTGTAAGCGAGGTTCCTGAGGGAAAAAACATCTGCACAAGCGTAGCGCGGTATTCGTAGCGTAGCTTCAAACGAGCCGTTTTTTCACGCAGGGTTCTCGCTGATAGCCAATTTTTATTAAATCAGATTAAACTCGGCATTTACCCATATATAAGAGAATCAAGGAGAACGGATTATGCACCCACTGATAATTCTCAGAAATCTGAGCGAGCAAGACAGGAAGACTTTTTTGAAGTCAATCAGGACGGAGGATTTGGCTCTGGCCCTGAGCTGGACAGAAAACAATTATGCCATAGTTGAGGCAATCAAGGAGGCGATGGCGGAGGATGACGCGAGAAATTTCGGTCCCCTCGTGAAAAAGACCGATGAGGAAATCAAAAAGGCCGCGGGTTATGACGAGAATGACTTGGAGCATGATTTAAGCGACTTCGAGATGCCCCAGTCTGTCGTGGACGCAAGGGAAAAGGTCGTCTCCACGCTGAAATCCCTTTTTGAAAAAGGAGAGATAAAAATGCCTTCCGCGATCACACCCGGAGTAAGCGGAGACTTTGAGAGGTCAATGGAGCTGGTCAAAAAACACGTGCGCGAGTGCATAGAGAAAACACAGGAAAACCGTGCCGTGCTCGGAAACTATATCCTTGAGGAAAAGAAAAAAATTGAGCCTGAAAAAACGGATGAAAAATCGGATGATGATGACGATGATTTTTTCCGTGGTGATTCCCCCGAAAACGAGTTCTGCACGGAGGACACATACAATCTCTGCGGCATTGAGGCAGACTTGATTGACGAGATTGAAAAAACAATCGGAAGATATTTTGCGCGGAAAGTTCTTGGCGGCACAGAATACGGCTTTTATGAAAACTCCCTGCATGATGATTTTATCAAAATCGGGGACGACGCGAGAAGACGCATTTTTGCAAGGCTCATCGTGGAGTACAGGGACGAGCTCAGGGAAGTGCTTGAGAGAAGCTACATAAAATTCCAGGACATCAAGTACATCGGCGACAGGGACGCGCAGAAATTTCTCCGTGAGGTTGACGCACAGATGCTCGCAAGGGGACTTAAAGATACAGACAATGAGGTCAAGGAAAAGATTTTCAGAAACATGTCCCGCCGTGCAGCCGCGATGCTAAAGGAAGACATGGAGTACATGGGTCCCATTCGAAGGTCCGACGTGTATGAGGCACAGGATGCCATGGCGAAGATTCTTGAGAAGCTTTCTAAAAACGGCGAGATTGTCCTTGGCAGAAACGATGCGGAAGATTTGGGCGACGATGTGATTTACTGATTGAATCAGATTTCCAAATGCAGGCTGGCGGTGCAAAACACTGTCAGCCCTAAAACACTCACTCCCCGTTTCCGTTCACCCTCTCGGAATAAGACGCGCTGTCACTCAAGTGGAAGATTTTTTCCACACTGTACGCAAGCTCATCTCTCGTCATTCTTCCGTGGGGGTAGCAGTAATTTCCTGTCGGCTTTAAAACCTCCCATTGCATCGCCCAGGTAAAGGCTCCCCATCCGTAAAAATCTATGTCGTAAAAATCATCGAACCAGTCAGTCCTTCCGTAGTCAAAAGCGGTTCCCAATCTCTTGTAGCCGGCGAACCTGTGTGCCATGAGGGCAAAATCTTCCCGGTTTATCATCTCTTCCGGACAAAATGTGTCAGAACAGACGGCCTGATATCCGAAGCAGATTTTATTTTGCTCCCCCCACTTGATTGCCGCCTCATAAGGTGACGATGAGATGTCGGTGAATCTGGATGAGCCCCTTACCGAAGGTCTTCCCGCCTTTTCATAAAGAGCCGCGATTGCCTCTCCCCTTGTCGCAAAGTCCTCCGATGGGGAATGTCCGTCGGATATTTTGATATAGCTGTCGGGAACATCACTCGGAGTGCCTGAATCAGTAATGACATTCACACCATTGTCCAAAGCAAGCTCATGCTTTAACTCGTCAAAGGGATCTCCGCTTCCTCCAAAATCCAAAGTGAAGGAGTGGACATCCCCGTTCTGAGGCTCATCCCGGTAAGTTCCATTTCTGAGCGTTTTCAAAAGACGGCTGTTCCGGCTTATATCAATTGAAGGAACTCTCAGACCAAACGCATACAGGTGATAGAGCTTCGGATTTTCAGAAATGTCCAGCGCGGAAAGACTCACATCACACTGAAGGTCAAGGTACGAAAGCCTGGGATTCTCACGAAGATTAAGATACGAAAGCCCGTCGTTGTAACTGCACACAAGTTTCATCAGCTCAGGATTGTTTCTCATGTCAAGCCTCGTCACGTTGTTTTTCGCGCAATTATAATACTGGAGCCCCGAAAGCATACTGATGTCCACGTCGCCGAGATTCTCATTGTACCAGATGTCGAGACGCTTGAGATTTCTGTTGCCGGAAAAATCAATGGAGCTAAGTTTGTTCTTGAATGCCGCAAGTTCGCAAAGCATGGGATTCGCTGAAAGGTCAAGGGACGTGAGTGAGCATTCGCTGCAAAAAAGATTCTCCAGTTTGGGATTTTGGCTCAGGTCAATGGAGCGCAGGTTAGGATTCGCATTGCACTCAAGATATGCGAGTTCAGGATTGTTCCTTAAGTTCAGGGACTCAAGCTTGCAGTTGAAGCAGTAGACCCATTCAAGCTCAGGACAAGCGGAAAAGTCAAGCGATTTGAAATCATTGTGCGAGCACCAAATTCCCTTGAGATGCGGGTTCCCGGAAAGATTCCAGTCCGAAATGTGATTGTTCAGGCACCAGAGTCCGCGAAGCTCGGTAAGAAATTCAATCCCCTTCACGGATTTGATTCCCATATTCTCGCAGTGTACGTTTCTTGCCCTCTCAATCTCATCCGCGCTCAATCCTCCGTCACCGTCAGTGTCAAAAGTCCTCTTGATGTAATTTCTGAACGTCGCGTCCGGAAAATTCGCCTTGCTGATTGCAACACCGTCTCCAGTGTAAACAAAATCCGAGTCGCATGAGACAAGCAACCCAAACGCAAAAAGCACATAAACTAAATTCCTAAAAACTTTCATCATACACAACCTCACTTTTTTTATTTTATAATTGTAAATCACTTTTCGCATTTTGTCATCCCATTTTGCGAATTTGCACAATTTGTACGATAAGTCCGCGTCACGTCTTCACAAAAAATCGAAAATGTGATTTATATTTAAATAGGAAATTATTATGCAGTACAGAAAAAATAAGGGCGGAGAGGATGTCTCTCTTTTGGGTTACGGTTGCATGCGTTTTTCAACAAAGGCAGGCCGAATAGATTTGGAAAAAGCGGAAAAAGAGATTCTTACCGCGGTTGAAGAAGGCATAAATTATTTTGACACGGCCTATATCTACACGGGAAGCGAGGCTGCACTGGGTCAGATTGTGGAGAAAAATCAGCTCCGGGACAAAATCAAGATTGCGACGAAACTTCCGCAGTATTTGATTTCAAGCAAAAATGCCATAGAAAAATATTTTTCAGAACAACTCTCCCGGCTGCGTACTGATTTTGTGGACTATTATCTTATGCACCATCTGACGGATTTCTCACAGTGGGAAAAGCTCAAGTCGCTCGGAATTGAAGAATGGATTTCGCAAAAAAAAACGGAGGGCAAAATCAAAAACATCGGATTTTCCTTCCACGGCACGACGGAAATGTTCAAAAAAATTCTTGACGACTACGAATGGGACTCCTGCCTGATTCAGTACAACTATCTTGATGAGGTCTCCCAAGCCGGTGTGGACGGACTTAAAGCAGCAGCCGCAAAAGGAATTCCCGTGATGATTATGGAACCCTTGCGCGGTGGAAAACTCGTGGGACTTCTTCCGGACTCCGCCAAAAAGATGATTGCCTCACACCCGCACAAATGGTCCGCCGCCGAGTGGGGATTCCGATGGCTTTTTAATCAGAGCGAAGTGACCTGCGTTCTTTCAGGCATGAACAGCGTGGAGATGGTGAGGGAGAATTGCCGCATCGCATCTGAGGCAGAGGCAGGACATTTTACAAAGGAGGACTTTGATTTCATAGAAAAAATAAAGGGTGAAATCAAGAGGACAGAAAAAGTACCCTGCACAGGATGCAAATATTGTATGCCATGCCCCAAGGGAATCGACATTCCGGGTATCTTCCGCGGATGGAACCTCATGTACTCGGAGTCCAAAGTTTCGGGAATGCAGGACTATTTCCAGACAACCCTTCTAAGGCGCGACTCTGTTTATGCGACTGCCTGCGTGGGATGCGGAAAATGCGAGAAACACTGTCCCCAAAGCATCCAAATCCGAGAGATGCTCAAAAAAGCCGACAAGGATTTGCGCCCCTGGTACGTGAAGCCGATTATGGCCATCGGAAAAAAATTCATGCTGAGGGGAGAAAATCAAGTGCCCAAAAACAGATGAGCAGAAGCGGGAACTGAACCGCATATTTTTACCGAAAGATTCTCGTCAATAAAAATAGCGCCGCTTTTAAAAAGCTCTTGAAATCTCTCGGGGCCTAAAATGAATGCCGTCGTGCTCAATGCGTCTGCTCTCATGGACGAAGAATCCACAATCGTCACGCTTAAAATGCCTGAGTTGGATGGACGACCGCTTTTTGGATCCAAAATGTGATGGTAGATTTTTCCGTCCCTTTCAAAAAATCTCTCGTAGACTCCGCTTGTGACGACTGAACCAGACTCATCAAGGCGGAGAGTCAAAATCGGATTCCCGTCTTTTTCACGCGGATTTCTTACTCCGACTCTCCATGCCTCCCCGTTCTTTTTTCTTCCATATACATAGATGTTTCCGCCCAAATCAATTACGGCTCTTTTCACCCTGTGCTTTTCAAGGATTCTCACAATCTCGTCAGCCGCATATCCCTTCGCGATTCCGCCCAAATCAAGAGACATGCCTTTTTCCTCAAGAAAAACTTCCCGCCCTTCCAGACGAACCTTTTTCCAATCCACCAGGGACCTCGCAGTTTCAATCTCAGAGTCGGAAGGAACCCTCGCGTTCTCAGTGTTGATTCCCCAAAGCCGAACCAAAGGACCGACACTCGGATCGAATGCCCCGCAGCTTTTTTCTGCAATCTCAAGGGCAAAGGAAAGTACCTCCGCAACATCTGCATGAACTGCAACAGATGCGACACCCGCGTTTTCATTCACCTTTGAAATGTCGGAGTCTTTTTTGTTCACGCTGAACATTGAGTCAATCTCAGAAATCCGCATGAGAATCTCCGAATGGATTTTATCTGCTCCGGATTCAAAAAGTGTCACCGTGCATGAAGTTCCCAAAGCCTCCCAGGTAAAAGTGGAGTTCGAAGAGCCGCATGAAATCAGGAGAAAAAAAAGAAACGGAAGTGACGCGCGGAAAATCAGATTGGAAATCCGTTTAAAAATCAGATTCGGAAGCCTCATTTTCAGTAAAGCGAGCGGCTTGAGATGTTCTCCAGTTCCTTTATCGTAAAGCGGGAAAGAGTTTCCTTGATGATTGGAATCTGCTTGGGTGACATGCTCAGCTCACGGACTCCCATTCCGGCAAGGATTATGACGCTTTCTTTCCGGCCCGCCATCTCACCACACGCGGAGACGCTGATGTTCTCTTTTTTTGCGTTCTGGATGGACTGCTGGATAAGACGGAGAACGGCAAGATGGAATTCATTGTAGTTGGGGGCGACCGCAGGATTTTCCCTGTCAATCCCGATTGTGTACTGGGTGAGGTCGTTGGTCCCGAGTGAAAAGAACGCCGATTTTTTTGCGAGACAGTCAGAGCAGATTGCAGCCGCAGCAGTCTCAATCATAATTCCGATGGGCACGTCAGGATTGAATGCGATTCCCTCCGATTTTAAGCTCATCTGTATGCCGCGTGCGATTCCAAGTACGGTCTCCACCTGAGAGACATCGGTAATCAAGGGAAGGAGAATGCGAAGGTTTCCGTAAACCGATGCCCGGTAAAGAGCACGGAGCTGTGTCCTGAAAATCTTCGGTGAGTAAAGAGAGAGCCTGATTGCGCGCAGTCCCATGAGAGGATTCTTTTCGTCAAGGGCGGGAAATTCCTTGCTGTGTATGAGTTTGTCCCCTCCAGCATCCAGAGTGCGGATTGTAACGGGCTTGTCTCCCATCGTCTCAAGAACTTCCTTGTATGCCTGGAACTGGATTTCCTCGCTCAATGAACCTGAGAGAGCGCCTCCTTCCTCGCTGATTTTTTTTATCTCGTTCATAAAAAGGAATTCCGTCCTGAAAAGACCGATTCCGTCAGCACCTTCCTCAAGGGCAAGTTTCGCTTCTTCCGGGGTTCCAATGTTCGCATAGAGTTTGAACCTTGTTCCGTCCTCGGTTTGGGCAGGCTGGTCCCTGAGTTTTTTCAGAACCGCCCTGTATTTTTCCTCCGACGCAATCTTCGCAAGATATTCCGTTACCGTGGCGACATCCGGACTTTTAAGCACCTCACCGAGCTGGCCGTCAACAATCAGCTCCTCGCCCTGCTCCACCTGGTTCACGACATCCTCAATGCCCACGACCGCCGGGATTCCGTAACTCCTTGCAAGGATGGCAACGTGACTTGCGACTCCCCCCTCGGTCAAAGCCAGCCCCGCAATGTTTCTCTTTCCAAGGATTACGGTGTCGCTGGTCTTCATGGTCTTCGCAACGATTACAGCACCGTCCGGAACTTCATCGATGTTGAACTGATGGTAGTCCAGAAGCTCGTCAAGCACACGACCGAAAACATCCTCAATGTCCTGTGCCCTTTCCGCAAGATATTCGTTTCCGCTGTTTCTGAGCCTGTTCGCATATTCTTCGGTTTTAATATTTAAGGTGTATTCAATATTGTATTTATCATTGGCGACGGCATCAATCACTTCCTGAGTGAAGACAGGATCCGTTACCATGAGGAGATAGGTTTCGAAAATGACATTCTGCAGGTCGGACGTATCCTGATTGTTTAAGTGTGCTTCAATCTGGTCGTAAATTTTGACCGAAGCATCACGGAATCTCTGCTGCTCAGGTAGAACCTGCTCATCGGTGATACGTCTTTTTGGTATAACTCTTTCCTGTGTTTCCGGCAAGATAAAGGCCTTGCCAATCCCCATGCCACCGGCTGCGGATATGCCTAAAAGAATGTTCATATTTTAAAGTCTACCACAGGACCGGTAACTTGTCAAGCAAAAATAATTGTACACAATTTAAGTTTGTTTTAATAACCTGAACATCAAGTTTCACACTCATTGTAAATTTTCCAGGAATTTGTCATTGCCGGACTTGATCCGGCAATCCCTTTTACTAGGGATTCCCGCGTCGTGGCGTGGGAATGACATTGTTTTGTAAAAGTCGAAATTGGAGCTAATAAAATCAATCTTAAAACGACTGACGGTATCTTTCGTAGAGAAGAACGCCCGCCGCAACCGACACATTCAGACTGTCGATTTTTCCGCAGGTCGGGATTGAGACGGATGTGTCGCATGTCTGGGAAAGAAGACGTGAGATTCCGTTTCCCTCGCTTCCCATAACGATGCATGTTTTTTCCGCAAAGGAGATTTTCTGCAACGGGACACCACCGGCATCCGCAGCGTAAACCCAAAATCCGTTTTCCTTCAAAATCTGTGCGGTCCTTGTCAGATTTGAGACCACCGAGACCTTTACCCATGCGCTTGCACCAGCCGAAGAACGTGCGATAATCTGATTGTCCTGCACATCGGAGGATGAGCGTCTTTCAGGAATGACAAGAAGGGAAGCACCGAACTGATCGCACGAACGTATGATTGCGCCAACATTGTGAGGATCAGTCACGGAGTCAAGGATGAGAACCGTGGCATTTTCAGGACAATCCTTGAGCCACTGGTCAAAATCAACAAGATTCCGGCTCTTTTCCTTTTCTCCCTCGACACTCAGGACGATTCCGCGATGATCCCTCGCAGTTTCCGGCAGTCGGGCGACCTTTTTGTCCAAATCAGCCTGCGAAAGTTCCAAACATGGGATTGAGGCACTTTGTGCAAGGGAAAGAATCTTTTTGACGCGGGGTCCCGGCTTTGTGTAATAGACTGTAAGTTTCAGTTCGGACTTCGGTTTTGAAGCAAACTCCCTGAGTCTCTCCTCCACCGCATGAAAGCCCGTGTATAGATTTTCCGACATCCCGCGCTCCATACGTTTTAAGATTTTCCTAAGCTAGTTTTTTCCGCAGCAGTTCTTGTACTTTTTTCCGCTTCCACAAGGACATGGCTCGTTGCGTCCCACCTTTTTGGTCTCACGCACTACGGTAGTCGGTCGGATAAGTCCCTCGCTGTAGAACCACTCTCCGTTGATTTTCTTGAAGCCGCCAATCTCATGGTGCACGTCGCGGATGTTCTTCTGGGTATATGTGGCCTCAAACTCAACCACTCCCTCGTCATCGGATTCAGTACCCTTTTCGGTTCTCAGAATCTTCAGTCCATGCCACACGCTCTTGTTTGACCAGTCCTCGGTAGCCTTTCTGTCAATCGCCGCAATCTTTTCGCCTGACTCACACGTGTTGATTATAAAATCAATGTTGTGCACGACATAAGCCGTATAACGGGCCCTCATAAGAGCTTCCGCCGTCTTTGCCTTTTCAGTGCCGGTCAAAATGGGGGAACAGCACTCACCATATTTTTTTCCGCTGCCACAAGGACAGGAATCTTCCAATGTTACGTTTGTCTCACTCATAACGAAGGATTATATCAAATCTTGCAAAAAGATTCAACTGATGAGCGCGCATCTTAAATTTTCCCCTTACTGTTTCCGCGTGAAAGTCAGTGTGTAGCTGCCGGATTTTCCGAAGGGATATTCTGTTACAGGAATATCAAACCCCATAATAGTTTTCGTCGTTTCAGCGTAAAGAGCCTTACAGTCAATCTTCAGCGTGATTGTGTTGTAATCCTCGCTCAGCGAAGTGTTTATGCTCTTGCCGTAAAAGACTCCCTTTATCTCCCGCTTGCTAAGATTTATCTGGCAGTCACCGTAGAATGAATTTGAGTACTTTTTATCAGAGTTGGAACTTGCCGAGCTATGGACAAAATGGAATCCGATGGGCTTTTTTGTGCTTGTCGCGACGAGCCAATCATCTCTACCTGAGAGATAGAAATCATAATCCCTCATATCAATTGTAGTGGCAAAGCTTGAGCTGAAACTTGAGAACACATCTTTTCCACTGTTGTCAGTCGCTCCTGTAAGCACAAAATTCGCGTCCCACCTCGCATTGTATGACAAGGCCTCATCCTTGAAATTTGTTGGCAATGCTGTAGAGACAAGATGCTCGGCCCCATTATCCCAAAGCCATCCCTTGCAGTCCCAGAAATCCCGAGTCGGTTTTTCAAAAACTGGAACCGCAGCCCCGTAACGTCCCTCAAGCACAAGAACATTTGATCCGTCAGAGAAACGTCCCTCCCCGGCATTGAAAGTCAGCCTGGTTATATCCCGATTATAGTAGAATCCCACATAAGACTTGCCGTCAGCCGAAATGATTACATTTTCCACACGGTCAAGATGGAATCCCGTGAAAGAAGCAGCATCGCTTTCACTAAAATGAGTCATGGAACCTACCGAGCCTGAGCGGGTGTCGCGCTTAGCTGCAAGGTCTTTATTCGTGCCGTCCTTTAAAACTTCGGTATACTTGTCATTGCCTGCATTCTGGCGGAAGTGCCTCACCGTGTAATCTACGGTTGCTCCAGCCTCCCACGTCACGCTATATGTTGTGCTCGCCGTCACATACTGATTTTTCGGATCTTTCGGATTCCATGTGGCCCCGAATCCATCCTTGAACGGAGTGAGTGCAGGAATCTTCTGATAATATCTGTATGTCTTTGTAAAGGAAGAAATATCCTCGCCGTTCTCACCAGCTCCAAGGAAAACTCCGTCCCCCGCGTCAAAAGTGATTTCGTATGTCTTTCTGTCATAATAGATTTTCACGACCGTTGAGCCGTCCGCCGCAATTTCGACCTGCTGCTGAGCCAAAGGTTCCCTAAGTGCAAATCCAGTAGAATTTTTCGCATTTGCCTTTGTCTTTTCACCTGTCTTTCCAGTCATAGGAACAGGAGAACCGTATATTGTGTACTCATCATCATTTGCATTCTGCCGCCAGTGCTCCACAGTATACGGGGTGTCGGTTCTTGGAATCCACGCCGCAGTATAGGCCGCATTTCCTGAGCAGATTCCAAACTCCGGCCAAGAGACATCATATCCAGTTTTTGACACAAGAGGTGCAGAGAAAGTCCCGCCGTAAATCACATTGACCTTTGCGTTTCCGGAAGAATCAAGGGTGACGGATTCATCAAAAGTTCCTCCCTCGGCGATGAATGTTATCGCGTACAGATTTCGTCTGTAGTAGAATTTCACCACGGATGAGCCGTCTGCCGCGACGGATGCGTTCTCTACCTTGTCAAAAGAAAATCCCTCGTAGCTTTTTGCGTCGGCTGAAGAAAGAGCTGTCATTGAATCAGTCCTTCCTTGTCCGTTTTCCTCATCCGAAGTCTTCTCATCCCACGAGTTTCCGTCCAAGCTCATAAGGAAATGCTTGATTTTGTATGGAGTGTCCTCGTTTGCAATCCACGTCACTGTGTAAGTCTCATTTTTTGAAGGACAGACACCCGGAACAGAATACCAGTCAGCACTGTAGCCCGCCCTTAGCGCAGAAGGGATTTCCACGGGAGCTCCATATTTCAAATCTCTCGTGACTGATTTTGCACCTCCCTCAAAGGCTCCGTCACCAGAGTTAAAAGTGATCGTGTATGTCCGTCTCGCGTAATAGAACTTAACCACCGAAGAGCCGTCACCGCTGATTGTGACATTTTCAACTTTCTTAAAGGCAAATCCCTCGTAGCTTTTCGCATCCGAAGCCGTGTATGCCGTCATGGAATCCGTCTTTCCAGAACCGCTTGTCGAATTCGCAGTCTGCTCGGTCCATTCTCCGTCCAGATTTTCCGTATAATGCTTGATTCTGAACTCCGTGTTTCCCTCAAGCCACGTCACTGTGTAGGTCTCGTTTTTTGAAGGACAGACTTCCGGCACAGAATTCCACTCAGGTCTGTACCCAGCTCTATTCGCAGAAGGGATTTCCAAATCAGCCCCATATTTGAAATCTTTCGTGACTGATTTTTCCCCTCCGTCAAAAGTTCCTTCCCCCGCCTCAAAAGTTATGGCATAGACATTCCTCGTGTAGTAGATTTTAACCGTGCTTGAGCCGTCCCCCTTTATGGCATCGCCCTCACATTTTTCAAAGCTAAATCCCTCGTAGGATTTTGAGGATGCAGCATCGTACTCAGGCACCGAAGCTGTAGTTCCCTTGTCTGAAAATGAATCGGAGATTTTTTCCTCCCACTCACCGGAAAGAGATTCCAGATAGTGTCTCACGGAATATGGTGTGTCATCCCTTGCTCTTACGCTCGCCTCAAATGAGACATCCTGTGCGGGACAAGTTTCCGGGACCTCTTCCCATGCGACATCGTACCCCGGCAAAGACGCTTTAGGAAGATTAAGTTCCTCGCCGAATCTCAAAGTCTGAGTCATTGAAGGAGAATCATCTGCAAGGACCGTTCCCTCGGGAGCCGAAAACGTGATTGTGGCTGAATGACGCTCGTAATAAAAATCCACGGTGGAAGAGCCGTCCCCCTTGATTACAGCGTTTAAAACTTCCTTGAAATCAAATCCCTCGAAAGATTTTTTATCACCCTCGTCAAAAGAAGTTTTGGTTCCAGACGTTCCCTCCAGCTCCTCCGAACTTTCCTCAATCTCCTCAAAATCTCCGTCCAGAGTCTCAAGAAAATGCCTGACATGAAACTTCACGCCGTCGCATCCCCTCCACTCAGGAACATAAGTCTGATTTTCGTCCGCAGAATCAAAGTCTGGCCAAACAGCTGCATATCCTTCCCTAAATGGTTCGGGTGGCACAATCTTCTGTCCGTACCTGAAGGTTTTTCTAAGCTCGTTAAGATTCTCTCCGTCTTCGCCCGCACCAAGGAACACACCGTCCCCGGAACTGAACGTGATTTCAAAAATCAACCTGTCGTAAAAAATCTCAACGACAGTAGAAGAGTCCTCCGCAATCACCAGATTTTTTATCTCTTCCCTGAGACTGAATCCCTCGTAGGATTTTGAAGGAGCGGCGGTCATCTCACCCGGAAGCCCCTCAAGCACAAGAGACTCCTTTTCGGTATATCCGTCGTCATCCACATTCTGCTGCATGTAAGACACCCTGTAGCTCACGGGAGACTTTTTCTCAGCCTCAACAATCTCGGTTTTGCAGGAAAAACAAAGAAGCAAAAAAAGCGCGCAAACATTTCCGAGCAATCTTCTAAAACTCATGCTCTTGTTCATGTTTTCTCCTTATTTTTTCACTTTTCTTCTATTGTATAGCACACAAATTACTCAGATTCATCCAGCCCGGAAAACCAGAGTAAAAGTTCCGTCCTTTCCGAAAGGAAAAGTCTGTGCGGCGGATTTCAACATCTCACACGGAATCGTCATCCTGAGTTCCCTCGCGTCCTGGGTGTAGCTGATTTGCACAATCTGTCCGTAAAAATTCGCCCTGATGCTGAGTTTTCCAGAATCAATCACGCAGCTTCCGCAAAGGGACTCATACTCCCCGGGCCTGTTATTTCCGTCGGAATCCTTGTGAAAAAATTTAAACCACGTGGGATTGTCCTCCGCCCTTACCGTCCTGCTGTCAAACTCATGGTCCTTGCTGTAGATGTAGACAAAAGTTTTGTTCCTTGTGCTGAACTCGGAAAACACGTCCGCACCTCCGCCGTCATGTGCCGCGACAAGATAAAAATATTTGTCCTTCAGCTCAGGATTCGTTGAAACCCATTGCGCGGTGTAATCAGTCTTTCCGTTCACTCCTGCCCTTTCAAATTCCGGCCACTTTACTGAATATCCGTTTCGCTTGACTTCGGGAGGCACAATCTTCTCGCCATATTTCAAGGTGCGCGTGATATCAGATGAATTTTCCGGCACAAAAGTTCCTCCGTTCGCATGAAAAGTGATTTCGACCGGATTTCGGTTATAGAAAATCTCCACGACGGTGGAATTGTCCTCGCTTATCTCAAGCTGTGAAAAATCCTGCGCGGTAAATCCCTCGAAATCTTTTGGAACCGCGGCTGTCATCTCTCCGGCCTCTCCCTCAATCTTTTCGGAACCGCACTCAAGATACTTTGTCTCGTCAAAATCCTGAAGCATGTAGACGACCTTATACGTGTAGATTTTTTTTCGCGGGGTGTGGGGAAAAAGACACGAGCAAAAGCACATCGCTGCCATCGTGCAAATAAGCGCTTTCATGGCGGAGTCAAGGCTCCTGAGTTTTTTGGGATTAACGTTTTTCATCGGCTTCACTTTTTTAAAAATCATCTAAACTCATTCCTTTTATTCATTAAATTTTCGCACATTTTGCGACATAAATCAAGTGGGAAATTAAAAATTATGGCAGGCTCTAAAAACTATTAATTGCGCTTATCGTCGAGTCTTGAATCCATCAAAAAAAAATGCTAGACTGATTTCATGGACGCGGCTTTATATTTGATTCCGGTGACGCTCGGTGACACGGAGATTGACAGGGTTCTTCCTCCCTACAACCGGGAAATAATCCTCGGCATAAGACATTTCATTGTGGAAGACATTCGCTCGGCACGGCGTTTTTTACGTGCGACGGACAAATCGGTGGACATTGACTCGCTCACGTTTTACGAGCTGAACGAGCACACGGAGCTTTCGGCAATCTCGGACTATCTGGATCCGCTTGAAAAAAAGGGACTTCCAATGGGCGTGATTTCGGAGGCGGGATGTCCTGCTGTGGCAGACCCGGGGGCGGCTGTGGTTGACATGGCTCAGAAAAAAAATCTCCGGGTGGTTCCTCTCTCAGGTCCCTCGTCAATGATCATGGCGGTGATGGCAAGCGGATTCAACGGACAGAGCTTTGCGTTCAACGGATATCTTCCGGTAAAACCTGCCGAGAGGGCAAACAAAATCAGGCAGCTGGAGCAGAGGGCGTGGAAGGAAAACCAGACTCAGCTTTTCATTGAGGCTCCGTACAGAAATCTGAAAATGCTTGAGACCTTGAAGAGCACGTGCAGGAAAGAGACCAGGCTTTGCATTGCGGCAGGAATCTCTTGCAAGGAAGAATTTATCCGAACCAAAAGCATTGCTGAATGGAAAAAATCTCCCGACCCGGAAATCAATAAAATCCCCGCGATTTTTTTAATCTACCGCGGATGAAAAATCAAATTGAAAATACGAATTGATGGAGATGAGAAAAATGCGTTCAGTGATTTTAATGGGAATCAAGCACTGCGGAAAAAGCACACAGGGCCGATTGCTTTCGAAAAAACTTTCCCTCCCATTTTTTGACACCGACACACTGATTGAGGAAGCGACGGGAAAATCACCCAGACGGATTTACAACGAGTGCGGCGCGGATGCCTTCAAAAAAGCGGAGCTTGAGGCGTGCGAAAAACTTTCGGACGAGCTTTGCGCGAAAGGGACATCCGCTGTGATTGCGACCGGTGGTGGAATCTGCACGAACCCGGGGGCGGTGGAAAAACTCAAGGCACTCGGCAGGTGCGTCTTTTTGATTGCGGATGAAAAACTTGCGGCGGACAGAATCGTGAGGGAGGTTGTGACGAAGGAGGACGGTGAGCTTACGAATCTTCCGGCGTACATCGCGTGCAAAAATCCATCCTCAATTTTGGAGGTGCGGAAAATCTTCCATGACTTTTATGTGGAGCGCACGAAACTTTTCTCAAGGATTGCCGACCTTTGCGTGGAGATGAGGCAGGCAAGCAAGGAAGAAAACCTCGCGCGTATTCTCGATGCCCTGAACGCGGCGGAGTAATTTTAAAGCCTGATTGCGACGACGTAATTTTAAAGCCTGAATGTGACGGCGTAATTTTAAAGTATGATTTGTCATTGCCGGATTGGTCTTATGTCATTGCGGACTTGATCCGGCAATTTATAAAATTTTAAAACATAGATTATCGGGTCAGGCCCGATAATGACAGTTTCTTATTTTTTGGACTTCTCCCTTTAAATGTCAATAATGCAAATAATGACATCTTCTGAATTAATCAGTGGTTTCTTATTTTCCCAAATCCGCGTGACAGCCCCTTTGTTTCACCATCCGTTTGCAAAAAAAACACCTAAATTCATACTAAAATCAAAGTAATACTTTCCTCATAAATAAGCTAAAATAACTCAGTGAGAAAACTCACCGAATTTCAGTGGGTAAAACTCACTGGAATTTTTTTATTTCCACTTTTATAATGTCCTTGAAACTCATAAAAAGGAGATTGCCCATGAATTTGTACGCGAAAAAAAATTCTAAACAGGTTTTACCCCCCCCCACCTATACAAAAATTGAGTTAAACTCCGTTAAAACGGGAAGTCGGAATCAAAGCCGCACCTTCTTTCTGGTAGAAGACCACAGCCTCATGCGCTATGGAATCGAGAGCTACCTTAGCGAAAAATGCTCGTTCAAATGCGTCAGCTCTTCACGCACGGTCCAGGATTTTTTCAATTATATGGAAGAAAACAAGCCGGGAAAAAGTGCCGTCCCAAAAGTCCTCGTCACCGAATTCTGCACAGAGGGTGAAACCGGAGCTGACATCCCCATGATAAAAAAATGCCGCAAGCACTACCCCGAAACAAAAATCATCGTATATACCGAACGCAAATCCCCGGTTCTTGTGAACGCCGCAATTGAAGCGGGTGCCATGATACGTCACAAAACAAAGCGACGAGCAGGAGCTTAAAAACGCCATGGATTCGGTCCTTTCCGGAAGGATTTACGTGGAGCCGGACCTTGCAAAAAACCTCGTGGTCTTTGAGCGCACGCTTTCCCGCTTTACAAAACGCGAGTCCGAGATTCTCTGCCTTGTCATGCAAAAATGCAGCAACAGTGAGATTGCGGATAAACTTTCGCTCACTAAGAGCACGGTGGAAAACAACATCAGCAGAATCTACACAAAGATCGGAGTTTTCAGCCGCGATGAGCTTGTGCGATTCGAGGAGGCCTTTTAAAAAGTCCGCATGAAAAGTGTGGTTTTTGTATAAAAAGTCCGCAGTAGAATTGTGTAAAAATATTTTCTGGCTAAATCTCGAAAAAAAATGACATTTAGCCGGAAAATAATTGTATAAGTGGCCGCCCCTCCCTCCACACGAATCAAATCACCAAAAAATTTCAAAAAAGTGCGTAAAACTCACTGAAAACCGTGCGTTCACACTCACACGGGGTTCTTTTTATGTGATAGGATTCCATCATAATCATCTCGCTTCGGTGAGTGGTAAACATAATTATTTGGAGGAAACTTTATGAAAAAGTTACTTAACGTATTGGGCGTGCTGCTGGCTCTTGCGGCAGTGGGATTTGGATTTGTGTCTTGTGGTGATGGTGGTGATGAATTTGTTCCTACGGACATAAGTGATCTTACTGCCGTTCAGGAAGGAAATGAAATTAATTTCAGATGGAAGTTTGTTGGAACTATGGATGTCAGTGAAACTAATACATTCACGATAAAACTGGGCGACAGCAGCGATGGCGTAACTGTTTATTATCGTGTTTCCGAGAGCGATTGTAGGAGCGCCGTCTGGACAAGAAAGGGTGATTGGGTCTCCGCAACAGTGACTGTTCCCTCCGCGTCCGAAAGGGAAGAAAAGTACTACTTAAATGACTATTTTCCCACAGAAAGTGGTCGTATAACCGCAGAAGTAATCTTTAACGGCAGGTCCGGTTATTCTACTAGCTGTGAATTCGATTATACGATTGAGTAATAATTCTTAATTCGGTACATCACAGGCTTACCGTCATCCGGCGGGTCTGTGGTGGTTGGTTAAAAAAATGGACGGGGCATGATTGTGAGCAATACAGGCAATAAAATGGAAAGCAATCAGTTCATAAAGGAACTTTCCGAAATCCTCAAGGAAATGAACTTGGATGTGGGAAACGTAGAGAAACTTGTGAAGGACGCGGCTTTTGAAGAATGGACGCATACGTTTTCTTCAAAAATGCCCTTGACTTCGGTTTCCCAGATAAGACAGGTGCGTTTGTTCTGCCTTATAACAAAAGTTTTCGGCAGCAAGCTTCCCTCTGAATTTCAGATTGCGCGTCTTTTCCACATCACGCCATCTTCTGCCAGGACGCTCCTTGCAAATACGCTTGCCTCCTATAAGTCTGAACTGGACAAAGCGTTCATTTCTTCCGTAAAGTCTCTGCTGGAATCCGCTGAGAAACTGAAAGACGGTTACAGGATAAAAATCGATTCTTCTTATGTGGTTTCCCAGATGAACAGCATGCTCAGGTTGAACAAACCGGATTGCGAGCAGATAAAACGCCTGAACGAAAGTACCAGTTATTTTAAAATCTCAAACTCAGCAAGAGAGTATTTCTTGGATTAAAATGGATCAGTATTCACAGACAGCCGGACTTCTTGGCGGCGTAATTGTTTTTATAACATTCTTTTACTCAAACTTGAATGAAGAGTTCAAGAATCTTCTGGCCACAGATGAAATCCAATGCAATACGGAAAAAATGCTCGAATGGAAAAAAGAAATCCTGCATTTTATCTGCATCAAATGGCTTCCTCTGGTCATCCTCCCCGCTGTTTTTTGCGACATAATCATAATATCAGCCTTTATAAACAAATCTCTTGACCCCTCATTTTTCGGGAATATATTAAAATCATTGCCCGAAGGAATCTGCTTTCTTGAAATCCTGATACTCTTTGTCTATACAGTAGCATCCGTTTCAAGCATGATAAAATTGATAAATGAAAGCCACTCTTTGTCGTCCGTTAAAAAATAAGAAAAACAAGGGGGTGCTTGCGGTCGCTGGAAACTTTGTTGCGAATAAACGCCGCTCACTGTGCCTCCGGGGGTGTTGTTTTTTTTGAAATATGGTATAATAACTTTAGACAGGAGGTTCAGAATGCTTGCAACGACAAAAGGCTATTATGACGGTTCTCAAATTGTATTGAATTCTCCGGTTCAGTTTCAAAGGGGGCAGGAAGTAATTGTTACATATACCATCATATCTGACTCTACTCAAAACAAGAAAAGTCAGGACGCTCTCGTAGATTCTCTTGTCGGCGCAATTCCAAAAAGCGGCAAAACCCTTGAAGAATATCGTTCAGAAAGGTTAAGAAAATATGCAAGTGCTGATTGACACTAATGTTGTTCTGGGTGTCCTTTTAAATAGAGATGGTTTCGTCCAAGACGCTGTAAAAATTCTCAAATTACCAGAAGATTCTGTTCAGAAATATGTGTCGGCATCTGCAATTACCGATATTTATTATATTGCACGCCAGGAAATCAGGGATAAGGCAGAAGTAAAGAACTTGCTAAAAACATTATTACAAGTCATTCATGTTGCGGACGTTTCAGAAGACAATATCCTAACTGCATTGGATTCCGACTGGTCTGACTTTGAAGATTCCGTCCAAAATGCCGTTGCAGAATCTCACGAATATGATGCCGTCATTATGAGAAACAAAAACGATTATAAGAAGTCAAATTTAAAAGTGTTCTCTCCAAAAGAATTTTTAGAAGAAACCTAAAAAGCAATATTATGATTTGCAAATAAAAGATTGCCTCCGCATACAGCTCAGCCAAGCAGCTTTTTGATTTTCTTCACATTTTGCTTTGTAAAATCAGAAAGTTCATACGAGCGAATACGTTCTTTTACCATATTTGGAACAACGAATCCGTTTTTTACAAGAACGGTCAAGCGGTTAATAATCGTCTTGTTTGTCACTCCAAATTCCTTGCTCACCTCAATCGGTGTAAACTTCCTCTTATAATTCCCGATCAAAAACAAAAGCAGTTCTTTTTCTTTTCCCTTCAAGTATGACAAACTGCCTTCCAACTCCTCGCCTCTTGAACTCTCCGAAAGTTCACACAGCTTGCTTGAATATAACAGTACCATCCGAAGAAAATAATGGAACCATATTTCAGGATGCGGAGGATTATCCCGGCCTGAGTAATACAATGACGGCAAGCCCATTTGTATGGAATCATAGTATTCCTCCACGTCGTAAGCAAAGTATTCTTCCAATGAGCCAATGCCATTAAATCCATAGCCGTTAATATCAAGGATATAGCCGGAAAGCAAGCGCGCAGTTCTTCCGTTGCCGTCTTCAAAAGGATGAATCGTCACCAATTGGTAATGGACAACCGCCGCTATAATCAAGGGATGGTCATCCGTCGTATTTACATATTCCACCAGCTCATCCAACAATTTAGGTATGTCAGTGTATTCCGGCGGTATGTAATCAGGACTACCTGTTTGTGAGTCGTACACCGCAAACAACACTCCCGGGGGCATCGGTCCGCGTAGTCCAATCTTCTCTTTGGAAGCTCCTTTTTCTACATATTTTTGCACATCCAGAATCAGCTTTTTTGAAAACTTTTCCCTGCCTTTTGCCATTTCTTCAAGATAGTTTAACGCAAGAAAATAGTTGCGAACTTCCTGTTCCGGCTTTAGATAATGCTTCCGTTCATCGCTTTCTATAACTTCATCCACCTGTTTTTCCGAAAGTGGATTTCCCTCTATTTTTGTCGAAGCATAGGAGCTTTTTTTCTTTGAGTTTTTGCGGAGTTTGTTCACCACAGCCCCAGAAAGTTTCACCGAGGACACCGCATATCTGTTTTTATCAATTTCCGTTATGTACTTCAATATTTCATTTGTCAACGTCACTTTAATCAAAACAAGCATCTCCCAAATGAGGGAAACACTGAATAATCCGAAAGCGGATTATTTAGTGTTAACCATAATGTCCGTTATTTCGTAATAATTCAAAGAATTATGAGAAATAACAAGGAAATGCTGATTAATGCTTCCCGTATTAATCAGCGTTTCCTTAGAGATACCCTAATTATATCAATATGCGCCATTAACGTCCATTATTTTTACACTATTTTTACACTATTTTTCCTTGCATTTTCCAAAATCAGGGAGATCCCCGGGAACCACATCTGATGATTCCGGAAATCTCCCCGAAGGCAAGTTGCCGACTGTTGTTATGAATCGCAGAAAATTAGATATTGTAGCTGATTGTCCTTTCGTCAATCACGCGCTTTGACTTGTGCTCGCTTCTTGTTCCAAGTCCTCCGTCGGGATGAACCACCACGGAAGCAGGCTTTACACCGATTCTTGCCTTCAACGCCGCGCTCACTCTCTCGGCAAGCTTTTCATCAGCCTCGTCACTTCCCACGCTCTTCTCAACCTCAACGGAATATTTGCAAGTGAAATCCTTTTCAAAAATCCTGACCAAATATTCTCCGCTGATTCCTGAAAGCTCGTGGATTACGGCCTCAATGTCGCTCGGGAAAACGTTGACCGCGCTTACGATGAACATATCGTCCAAGCGTCCCTGAATGTGGATTCTTCCGTGCGTGCGACCGCATTTGCAGGGTGTGTAGTCAATGCGACCGATGTCACCTGTGCGGAAACGGATGAGCGGACGTGCGTGCTTTCTGAGTGTAGTGAACACAAGCTCTCCAGTCTCACCCGGCGGCAAAATCTCTCCCGTGTGGATGTCGCGAGTCTCAACCAGAATGTGATTCTCCGCGATGTGAAGTCCGTCCTTAGCCTCGCACATTGCCGCACATGCTCCGAAGATGTCGGAAAGTCCGTAGAAGTCATAAAGCTCAGCTCCCCACAAATCCTCAATGGCTTTTCTCGTTGAAGCGATTGAACCGCCACCCTCACCGGCCACGATAATCTTCTTGATGTTGAAATCCTTCTTTGGATCATATCCCGCCTTGATTGCCTTCTCACCCAGCTGCCACGCATAGCTCGGGCTTGTCCAGATGATTGTGGGCTTGTATGTCTTCAAAATAAAAAGCAGTCGCTCGCTCGGAAGAGTTCCACCCCAGATACAAAGCGCGCCAAGATTCTGGGCACCGATTACGTCAGGACCTCCGACATAAAGTGAAAAGTTCAAAGCGTGAACATAGCGGTCATTTTTTCTCATTCCAATCTGATAAAACCAGCGGCTCTCAGTGTCCTGGAATTCCTCGAAGTCTTTCTGCGTAAAAGGAGACATCGTGGGAACGCCGGTTGAACCTGAAGATGTTGAGACGAAAATCACATCCTCCTCAGGAACCGCGGCAAGCTCTCCCAAAAATGATCCGACTCCCTGAGTGTCCCTCTGAGTCTTTTTGTTGATGAAGGGAAACTTCTGGATATCCTTCAGCGTCTTGATGTCCTCAGGCTTCACACCCGCCTCGTCAAAACTTCTCTTGTAGTAAGGAGCGTTCTCGTAAGCGAACTTCACAATCTCCTTCAAATCCTCAAGCTGCTTCGCCTCAAGCTGCTCCCTCGGCAAAGTCTCCAGTTCCTTGTTCCAATATTTTCCGTCCGGTGCTGCCTTTCCCCAATCTGCCATTTTATTTACCTCGCTTTCTTTTTGATTTGGACTGCCGTTTGTTCCACCAGCATTTCCTACTTGATTGCTATGTTATCAAATTTCAAAAATCTTGCCTAATACAAGTTTTGTATCATGTATTATAGTTTTTTCTTATGGCAGACTGATTTCTCAGACATTCCATTCCCTTGAAATTTTTTCCCACTTCTGATTTCGTCCTTCCTCAATCAACGCAATGTCGCTTTCGGTAAGGTGCCTGAAGCGGACCTGCCTTTTGATGTAGGATGCAACGTCGGAAAATTCCTTGGGCCTGTAGGTGATTGTATATTTTCCGTTTTCATATTCCGCGAGATAAAGCAGACCCGTGTCCACAATCTCCTTCGCAAGCTCCACGGTCTCATCCGTCTTGATTCCCCATCCCGTCGGACAGGGAGCAATCACATGGATGAATTTCGTGCCGCGGATATTTTTTGCCTTCTCCACCTTGTTGATAAAATCCTGGATGTAACCCACGCTCGCAGTCGCAGCATAGGGAATGTCGTGGGCCGCGATTATCTCAAAGAGATTTTTTTTCTGACGCAAATTTCCGCGCACATTTTTTCCGACCGGAGTAGTCGTGGTCCTCGCGCCAAAAGGAGTGAGTGAGCTTTTTTGAATCCCCGTGTTCATGTAAGCCTCGTTGTCGTAGCAGATGTAAAGCACGTCATCGTTTCTGTCAATCGCGCCGCTAAGAGCCTGCAATCCTATGTCGGCAGTTCCACCGTCCCCCGCGAATCCGACCACCTGGGCGTCAGTAATTCCCCGAGCCTTTAATCCAGCAAGCACTCCCGTCATCATGCTGGCCGTTCCCGCGAATGTTGAAATGATTGCGTTGTTTGAAAAACACAATTGCGGAAAATTAAATCCCACCGCGCTCATGCATCCGGCTGGCAAAACTGCGACGGCTTTTTCTCCCAACACTTTTAATACAATCCGGACCGCAAGACTTCCTCCGCATCCAGCGCACGCCTTGTGTCCGTAAAAAAATTCCTCTTCATTTAAAGTTTTTGCGTTAAGCATTTTGCGCCTCCTCCGGGATTCCGAAAAAGTGTACCGCTGATTTTTTTCGTCCCTTGCTCAAATCTTCCAAATCAGAAAAAATCTTTTTTATCTCATCCGCGCTGATGTCCCTTCCACCAAGTCCACCAATATAATTCACGCACGGAAAATCAAACCCGGATTTTTTTAGCGATGAATTCACGTTTGTAAAGACGGTTCCCTCCGCTCCGAAAGAAATATCCTTCTCAAGCACAGCGGCTGATTTTACATTTTTCAAAGATTCAACAATTTCTTCATCCGGAAACGGACGCATGTATCTCAGACGAAGAAGTCCCGCTTTCTTTCCGTCCTCACGAAGCTCATCCACAATCTGCTCCACAAGCCCCGCGATGCTTCCCAAAGTGACAAGGACAAAATCTGCGTCATCGCATTTGTATTTTTCAACAAGCCCCGTGTAATGCCTGCCGAAGATTTTTTCAAAACGCTCCTCCGCTTCACGCACCGCTTCACGCACATTTGAAAATGCCCTGTGTTCCTTGTATTTAAAAAATGTGTTTGTATCGGGACCCGCGGAAAAAGCAAGATTCTTCGGCTGATTAAAATCAATTCGATTGTCCGTTTCAAATGCCGGCAAAAAATCCTCCGCTGATTTTTCATCGGGAACCTCAACAAGCTCGTAAGTGTGAGTCAAAACAAATCCGTCAAGATTCACCATAAAGGGAGTCTGCACCGACTTGTGCTCCGCAACATAGTATGAAATGAGAGCCAAATCCAAAGACTCCTGCGCATCTTTTGCATAGGCCTGAATCCACCCGCTGTCCAAAAGAGCAAGAGAGTCCCTCTGGTCCCCGTAAATATTCCAAGGCAATGCAGTGGAACGGTTCGCGTTCATCATCACGATCGGAAATCTTCCGCCGCTCGCATAGACAAGACACTCGGCCATGTACAAAAGTCCCTGAGAGCTTGTCGCCGTAAATGCACGACTACCCGCAGCACTCACACCGATTGCACACGACAAAGCAGAGTGCTCCGACTCCACGTGGATAAAATCGCTTTTCAAAGAGCCGTCCTCCACGAAGTCCGAAAGCTTTTCCACCACCACAGTCTGCGGCGTAATAGGATAAGCTGAAATCACGTCAGGATGAGCGAGCCGGATTCCATAAGCGAATGCCTCATCGCCGGAGAGAAAAAGTTTTTTTGAAAGAGATTTATTTTCAGAAGATTTGTTTTCTGCCATCAGCGTTCATTCTCCATTTTGATTGCGTCGAACTTACAGATTTTCGCACAGATACCGCAGCCCTTGCAAAAGTCGTAATCAATTTTTACACTTGCATTTTCCTTGTCCTTGCTGATTGTTCCGTCCGGGCAGTAAAGGTAACATTGCAGACAATTCTTGCACTTGCTTTTTTCAATCACCGGACGAATATTCCTCCACCCGGCATTTTTCGTCACAAGATATCCCGCCTCAAAAACGGTAGCCTCAGGAATTTTTTCAAAACTCGCAGGCACTTCATCACGCAAAAATGGTTTCATACATTCCCTCCGAAAATTTCATCTACGAGCGGAAGATTTTTTTCCGCAACTTTTGGATTCATGTAAAGCTTTACCGCCTGTTTCAAATCATCCTGAGAAACAAGATTTTCTTTTTTTGCAAGAAGGGAAAGCATGGCCGTGTTTGAAAGTGGAACTCCAAGAATGCGACGTGCAATTTCATTTCCATTAAAGCTGATGATTGACCCATTTATTTTTTGAGCATCCACATTTTCAAGACCAGCGGCAAATTCCGAAGCAGATTTAATTGTGTTCACGTAGATTTTACCGCCGTCCTTGATTTCCTCAAATGCCGCAAGAGAAAAAAGCGTGTCGTCCAAAAAAATTACGAAATCAGCCTTTTTGATTTGAGTCCTGTCACCGATTGCCTTTGAGTCAAGTTTTGTAAAAGCAAGAATGGGAGCTCCACGACGCTCAGGTCCGAAAGAAGGAAATGCGAGCGCAAAATTCTCATGCAAAGAAAATGCGGCTCCTAAAATTTTTGCAGCAGTAAAGGCTCCTTGTCCACCGCGACCATGCCATAGAATTTCTGTCATCATTTTCTCCTGTCTCAGATTCAGTTGGCGCAGCAGTCCACGACTTCGGTTTTGCAACAATCAGCGTCTCCGTCCTTGCAGCAGTCTTTCTGTCCCCTTGATTTACATGAGACAAATGCGGCGGAAACAAGCAGCAATGCCACGACGATTGAAATTATTTTTTTCATAAGTACCTCCTCAGATTTTATACAAGATTATCCATTTTTTTTCCAATACAAGTTTTTTATCGCATCCGATAGATTTTTTATATTAGCCCCCCCCCCCACCGTGTCATCACCGAAACCTCGTCGTGTCATTATCAAACTCGTCATTGTCATTATCGGGCTCCGATTGTCATTATCGGACTCCGATTGTCATTATCGGGCTCGACCCGAT
>DFKI01000077.1 GCA_002373325.1 Treponema sp. UBA3649 | reverse complement strand
ACCATGCCGATTACCAAGCACAATTTTATGGTAAAGGACGTGAAGGATCTTGCGTCAGTAATCAGGGAGGCATTTGTCATAGCGAAATCCGGTCGTCCGGGTCCCGTGCTCATTGACATCCCCAAGGAAGTTACCGCGGCTGAGGTTGAGTTTGAGCCGATGAAAAATCCTGACGAGGTGATTGTCTCTGCGGAGAGCGCAAGTTTGAACCGTGCTCTGAGCGTACCCGTTCCAAGCGATGAGGAAATCAAATCTGCGGCTGAAATCATCAACAACGCGAAAAGACCCGTAATCTATGCAGGCGGTGGAATCATCATTTCCAATGCAAGCGCCGCTCTTCTTGATTTTGCGACAAAGGCCGACATCCCGGTTTCACAGAGCATGATGGGCCGTTCCGCATTCCCGTCATCAAATCCCCTGGACATCGGCATGGTGGGTATGCACGGAACCAAGGCGAGCAACATGGCCGTTACTGAAAGCGACCTTCTGATTGCACTTGGAGCGAGATTTTCCGACCGCGTTATTTCCGACACTTCCAAGTTCGCCGTGAACAGCAGGATTCTTCACATTGACGTGGACCCTGCCGAAATCAACAAGAACATCGCCGCTTCAACAAGCCTTGTGGGAAATGTGAACGACGTTCTCAAGCGTCTTATCCCTCTTTTGAAAAAGGCCGACCACAGCGAGTGGAAATCCCAGATTGCGGAGTGGAAAAAAATCTATCCGAAGATGTACGACTCAAAGCCCGCGGACTCAATCAATCCGAAGTTCCTGTGCGAGTGCATACACAAGATTGCCGGTGACGACACTTTCATTACTACGGAAGTCGGTGAGCATCAGCTTTGGACGGCCCAGCACTATCCCTTCGAGAAGCCCAGGACTTTCGTAACTTCGGGAGGACTTGGAACAATGGGATTCGGAACTGGAGCCGCAATCGGAATACAGATAGCGAACCCAAAGGCAAGGGTCGTTCATATTGCGGGAGACGGATCTTTCAGAATGAACTGCAACGAGCTTGCAACAATCGCGCATTATAATCTTCCGCTGGTGATTGTGGTCGTGAACAACGGAACCTTGGGCAACGTGCGTCTCTGGCAGAGGCTTTTCTACGGCGAGAGATACAGCGCGACAACCCTTGATTTTGGTCCTGACTGGGTAAAGCTTGCCGATGCTTACGGAATTGACGGCTACCGCGCTTCCAATGCGGATGAGTTTGCCGATGTCTTCAAGAAAGCGTTCGAGAGCGGAAAGGCCTGCATAATTGATGCGAAGGTGGGCATTGACGAGCCTGTTCTTCCGATGGTGCCGGGCGGAAAAGCGATTTACAATCAGGTGATGGACTTGAACTGACGGTTTTGCAAGGAGGATCTGATGGGCGATATTCACGAATCTGGAGAAGACTATCTGGAGGCCATACTCAGGATTGAAGCCGAAAAGGGCAGGGTCCGCTCGATTGATGTGGCTAAAAAACTTGGCGTGTCGAAACCCAGCGTGAGTCGGGCCATGGGAATCCTTGTGGAGCGCGGGTATCTTTCCATTCCCAACAGCGGAAACCTTGAGCTTACGGAACGCGGACGTGAGACTGCCAACAAGATTTTTTCAAGGCACATTCTGCTTACGAACTTTCTCGTGAAGATTGCGGGAGTGAGTGTGGAGCAGGCCGAGGAAAACGCTTGCAGGATTGAGCACGACATTGACGAGGACGTGAGGGACGGAATCAGGCGGTGGATGGAAAAAAACGGATGCGCCGGCTGTGAAAAAAAATGCGATATGGAATCGATTATCTGTACTGAGCTCTGAGCTCGGATGCTGATTCGGATTTCAACTGAAAAAGGATGTACAATATGAAGAAAATATTTGTGAAATTGTGTGCTGTCCTGATGATGGTCTCAACGCTTGCCATTCTCTCATCTTGCGACAAGGGAAAGAAGGGTGACAATTCTCTTGAGGAAATCAAGTCACGCGGCATTATGATTATGGGACTAGATGATTCATTCCCGCCTCTCGGATTCAGGGACGAGAACAATAAGATTGTCGGTTATGACGTGGACCTTGCTTTTGAGGTTGCGTCACGTCTTGGACTCACCCTTAAACTTCAGCCGATTGACTGGGCGGCGAAGGAGCAGGAGCTCAACACAAAAAAGATTGACTGCATCTGGAACGGATTTACCATGACCGAGGAAAGAAAAGAGGCCATGGCTTTTACGAAACCGTATCTTGACAACGCTCAGGTGGCGGTGGTGCAGGGTGACAGCACAATCTCATCTCTTGCTGATTTGGCGGGAAAGACCGTGGGCGTGCAGGCAGGTTCCTCCGCTTGGGACGCAATCAATGCCGACGAGAAATTTGCGGGAAGCCTGAAGGAAATCGTGGAATTCGAGGAGAACATCACGGCCCTGAATGACCTTGGAATCGGAAATCTGGACGCGGTGGTCATGGATCAGGTTGTGGCGGGCTACATGATTAAAAACTCCGCGAAATCTTACAAGATGCTTTCCGACGGACTTGCGAACGAGGAGTACGGCGTTGCTTTCAGAAAGGGGGATGTGAAGCTCAGAAACGAGGTTCAGAAAATCCTTGAGCAGATGCAGGCGGACGGTACGGTCAAGGGCATTTCGGAAAAATGGTTCGGTGAGGATCTTTCCGTAATCGGACGCTGATCCCTTTCAAAGCGATATGAATTTTTTGGTTGAGTATTTCGGAAAAATCAGTCTCGGAAAACTTCTTGTGGCCATGCTCAAAAGTACGGGCGTGACCCTGGAGATTTTTTTTCTGACATTGATTTTTTCCGTTCCCCTCGCGCTTCTTTTCTGCATGGGAAGGATGTCCCGTTTTAAGCCCCTTGCAAAAATCACATCGGCTTTTCTTCTGATTATCCGCGGCACTCCCCTCATGCTGCAGCTGATTGTCGTTTACTTCGCTCCGTCTTACATTTTCGGTACGGGACTCGGACGCTTCACTGCTGCAATCACGGCGATGGTAATCAACTATGCCTGCTACTTTGCGGAGATTTATCGCGGCGGAATTCAGTCGGTTCCTGTCGGTCAGTACGAGGCTTCCAAAGTCCTGGGCTTTACCGGGGGACAGACCTTTTTCCGCATTGTTCTTCCTCAGGTTGTGAAAAAGATTTTGCCCGCGATGGGAAACGAGGTGATTACCCTTGTGAAGGATACGTCGCTGGTTCAGGTTCTTGGAGTGGCTGAGCTTTTCCATGTGGCGAAAACACAGAGCGGAAGACTGGTTTCCGTGCTCCCATTGTTTATGGCGGGTGTCTTTTATTTTGCCATGAACTGGGTGGTGGCAAAGTGCTTTGATTTGGCGGAGAAAAAACTTGACTACTACAAATAAATCTGTTGATTCGCAGAGTATAATCCAAGTGGAAAATCTTTCAAAGAGATTCGGATACCGTGAGATAATCCGGGACATTTCTTTTTCGGTAAAGAAAGGTGAGGTCCTTGGCATAATCGGTCCTTCGGGAAGCGGCAAGTCCACTTTGCTCAGGTGCATAACTCAGCTTGAGAAAGTGTCGGGCGGCTCAATCAGCATTTGCGGCGAGGATTTGGTGCGCGACGGTGTGTATGCCGGTAAGGACGCTTTGAGAAAAATCGGACTTAAGGTCGGACTTGTTTTTCAGAACTTCAATCTTTTTCCGCATTTTTCGGTCCTGAGAAATATCACCGAGGCTCAGATTGCGGTGCTCGGTAAGTCAAGGGATGAGGCTGAGTCGGAGGCTTTGAGGCTGCTTGAGAAGATGAATCTTTCGGGGAAGGAAAAATCTTATCCTTGTGAGCTTAGCGGAGGTCAGCAGCAGAGGGTTGCCATTGCGCGTGCTCTTTCCATGAAACCGGACGTGCTTTTTTTTGACGAGCCCACATCCGCTCTGGATCCTGAGCTTACCGGGGAAATCCTTGCCGTAATCAGGGAATTGGCGGCTGAAAAAATGACCATGGTTGTCGTGACACATGAGATGGCGTTTGCGCGGGACACGAGTGACCATGTGATTTTTATGGACGGCGGCGTGATTGTGGAGCAGGGTAATCCGCATGATGTGATCGGGGATCCGAAAGAGGAAAGGACTAAGCTTTTCCTGAAGCGTTTTAATGAAAAATAGGAGGTCTGTATGCCCGTTAGGATGATTATTGTAATTGCGCTGGTTGTTTTCGCATCGGTCTTTACCGGATTCAATCTGGAGAACAAGTGCACAGTGTGGTTTTTCCATGCGTTTAAGAATCTGCCTGTGGTGGGCGTTATGCTCGGCTCCTTTGTGGCAGGTGTCCTTGTCATGCTTCCTTTTACCCTTGGAAAAAAATCGCATGGTGAAAAAGAGCGCAGACTGAAAGTTGAAAACGGAAAAGTGAAAACTGAGAACTGAGAATTTTCAACTTTCAACTTTCACCTCTCACCTTACTCCACCGGGTAGCAGTCGAATCCGGCGTTTCTCAGCTTTTTTCCCATGCTTCCCTCCGCATTTTCATCCACGACCACGATGTAGTATGTGGTTCCCGAGGGGCGGACCTCACTGTACGAGTAGGCATTGAATCCCTTTGCCTTTGCTGATTTTACCAGGTCGTCGGCGTTCTTTTGATTTCTGAAAAGTCCTAGCTGCTGTCTTACTTTTTTGGCGGGTTTCGTCTCTTCTTTAGTTTCGGTCTTTGCCTTTGTCTCTGTTTTGGACGGAGCCTTCATGGGGCTTTCTTTTACCGCAGACTGTGTTTCGGATGATTTCGGACTTGCGGGCTTTGATTCCACGGGTTTTGCAGCCGCCGGTTTGGAAATGGCCTGTTTTATGGAATCCGGTTTCGCGCTGGTTTTTTCCTGCTGGGAGAGAACTTCCCTTTCTTCCGCCGCACGTGGGACGAAAAACCAGAATGGGGTTCCGAGAAGCCTTGATTTTCCGCACACCACGGCATATTCGGGGCTTTCGGGATAGTCCTTTTTCAATGCGTCGGAATAGATTTTTTCCCCGGTCACGAACCAGAGCGTAAAAAGAGCCTGGGGACGGACGCTTTTCATGGAGGAGTTGTCCTTTATGGATTTTAGTTTTGACACAGCGTTTCCGGCATCCGAAAAAGTCTTTGCCCTGCACAAAAGCGACCATGCGGAGTAGAGAGCGGCCGTAGCCCTGATTTTTTCATCCTTCGAGTTTTTTAAGGAATCGCTCAGGTAAAGATCGGCTTTTTCCCAATCTCCATACGAAAGGCTTGCCCTGACCGCAGAAAGCAGAAGCTCCTCCTGGGTGATTTTGGGCATTCCCTCGGCGTTTCCCGCGCTGATTGCGGCTCCTTCTGAGTATGATTTTGCCGCGTCCTGATACAATCCGGTGGACTCCTGCAGACTTCCCACATAATATAGAAGGGACCTTTTGTCGGAGGCGGAGCATTTTTCAGCCTGTGATTTTATGTACGAGATTGTTTCGGCGACGGAGCCTTTTTTGAGCGCTTCCTTTTTTATATCCGAAGCACCCAGCCCGAAGAGAGGCAGAGACAAAAATAGACATAATATACAAAAAATCCTCTTCACCCATTCCATACCCTGATTATCGGAAAAAAGAATGTGGGAGTTGAGGAGGAGTGAAGAGAGAGGTGAGACTGATGTTTTTTTTGTGAGGCACTGTCTTTAGTATGTGTTAATCTAAAACATGGGAGTGAGGGAATATGTATAAGGCAAGTGCCGTAAATATTGCATGGGAAATTTGATGTTGATAGAGGAAACTCTGTAATGAAGGTGGGGTTCGTGACAAGCAGGCATTTGTGCGGAAGGGAGCGATAGCGACCTCCAATTCCTATTACCGCACTCCATGACTGATTGGCGCGGTTCTCACCGTAAATGAAAGCGGTTCCTCTTTTAGATTTTAGTTTCCCAAGTCTATTTTAGATTTGCACTTATCTTCTTAAAAATTCCTAAATCTACTTGCTAAACATGGATAAATATGCTATAATTATGCAGAATACTTTTTAAGGAGTGCATAAAAATGCAGTTTATTGATGGCGGAGTTACGGCTCCTCAGGGATTTACCGCAAGCGGAATGTTGTGCGGAATCAAAAAAGGCCGGACAAAAAATGATACGGCACTTATTTTCAGCGAGAAACCCTGCGATGCTGCCGGGGTTTTCACCCAGAACCGTGTAAAAGCGGAAAGCGTCAAACTCACCAAGCAGAACATCTCTAACGGCGTAATGCAGGCTGTGATTGCGAACAGCGGAAACGCCAACGCATGTACCGGGGAACAGGGCCGTCAAAATGCACTCCGTATGGCAAAGGCGGCTGCGGGAGTTCTCGGAATCAAGGCGGAGGATGTTGTGGTCTGCTCAACAGGTGTAATCGGACAGCAGCTCCCGGTCGAGGTGATTGAGTCTCACATACAAGAGCTCAAGGACTCCCTGAGCAAGGAAGGACACAAGGAAGCGAGAGTCGCAATCATGACGACGGACACCCACTACAAGGAGTGTGCGGTTGAGACGACAATTGGCGGAAAGACCGTGAGAATCGGAGCCATGTGCAAGGGTAGCGGAATGATTCACATCAACCTTGGAACCATGCTCGCGTTCATGACGACCGACTGTTCAATCAGCCCCGCTATGTTGGAAAAAGCCCTGCGCTCATCAATCGCGGGAACCTACAACTGTGTGTCAATTGACGGAGACACTTCCACCAATGACACTCTTACCATACTCGCTAACGGAATGGCTGGAAACGCGAAGATTGAAAGCGAGGGAAAGGACTATGAGGATTTCCTTGCCGCATTGAATGAAATCAACACGCAGATGGCCATGAAGATTGCCGGAGACGGTGAGGGAGCCACAAGACTGATTGAGTGCAATGTTACCGGAGCGAAGGATGTTGAGACCGCGCGTACTCTTGCGAAGAGCCTTATCTCTTCAAGTCTGGTAAAGGCCGCCATTTTCGGTAAGGACGCGAACTTCGGACGTTTCCTCTGTGCCATGGGATATTCGGGCGCGGATTTTGACCCGGACAAAGTGACCATCTCCTACAAGAGCCACAAGGGAGCAAAGCGTCACGGAGCCACGGATTTTATCGGTCGGAACGATGGCGAGGAAAAGAGCGTCATGGTTTATGAGAAGGGAGTCCCCCTGAACTTCGACGAGGAAAAGGCCCTTGAGGTTTTGAGCGAGGACGAGGTGATTGTGGACGTTGTTTGCGGAGACGGAAACGCATCCGGCACTGCATGGGGCTGCGACCTGACTTACGACTATGTGAAAATCAACGGAGACTACCGCACGTAATCGGAGTCCAATCAGTCTGTGTGAAGGAGAAAACAATGGGTGAGAATGAGAGCAATATAAATGACGTGGATCCCCGGCTTGAGAACACGAAATGGTCTGACGTTCTTGTGCAGGCCCTTCCGTATTTCAGGCACTGGGTCGGAAAAGTCGTTGTCGTGAAGTACGGCGGAAATGCCATGCTCAACGAAGAGCTTAAGGCCGACGTGATGGAGGATATAGTCCTTCTGAGCACAATCGGAATCAACGTGGTTCTGGTGCACGGTGGCGGACCT
This sequence comes from Treponema sp. UBA3649, assembly GCA_002373325.1. Classification (GTDB taxonomy): domain Bacteria; phylum Spirochaetota; class Spirochaetia; order Treponematales; family Treponemataceae; genus Treponema_D. Next base: position 781 of record DFKI01000077.1, on the reverse strand, counting down.
GAAATCAACCACATGCTTGAGCGCGTGGGAAAGGAAAGCAAATTCGTAAACGGACTTCGCTACACGGATGCCGAGACGATGGAAATCGTGCAGATGGTTTTAACCGGAAAGCTGAACAAGGACATCGTCGGACTTCTTTTGCAAAAGGGTGGAAAGGCTGTCGGTTTGAGCGGAGTTGATTCCGGACTCTTGCGCGCGAAAAAAATCGACAAGGACGGAGCTGATTTGGGATTCGTCGGTGAGGTGACGGAGGTGCATCCCGAAATCATCCAGTCGCTTTTGAAGCAGGGATTCATCCCCGTGGTGAGTACCGTCGCTTTGGGTGAATCTGGAGACTACAACCGCTACAACATCAATGCCGATACTGCCGCCGCGAAGATTGCCGTTGCCCTTGGTGCAGAGAAATTCGTGCAGCTTACGAACGTGCCCGGTGTGCTCAGGGACATCAACGATCCGAAGTCCCTTCTGCAGAGAATCCGCATTTCCGATGTGGACAAGCTGATTCAGGACGGAACGATCGCCGGTGGAATGATTCCGAAGATTGAGTGCTGTATGCTTGCCCGTAACGGAGGTGTCCCGCGTACCCACATCATCGACGGACGTGTCCCGCATTCGCTGCTCATAGAAATGTTCAGTGACCGTGGAATCGGCACGATGATTTATTGATTGTTGGTTTGGCATTTGCCATTATCCTGTCAGCATCGGGCTAGTTCATTGTCATTATCGGGCTTGTTTATTGTCATTATCGGGCTTGTTTATTGTCATTATCGGGCTTGACCCG
>DFKI01000045.1 GCA_002373325.1 Treponema sp. UBA3649 | reverse complement strand
TGCAGGCTACAAGGTCTCAATGGACGACATCAAATCTTTCCGCCAGGTCGGATCAAAGTGTCCGGGACATCCTGAGTACGGAATGACGGACGGAGTTGAGTGCACGTCAGGTCCGCTCGGTCAGGGAGTCGCTCTTTCTGTCGGTATGGCCATCGCAGAGTCCATGCTCGCAGCCCGCTTCAACACGCCCAAGCACACCATCGTCGATCACTACACCTATGCCCTTGTGGGAGAGGGATGTCTTGAGGAAGGTGTCTCATCCGAGGCATGTTCACTCGCTGGAAACCTGAAGCTTGAGAAGCTGATTGTCTTCTACGACGAGAACAAGATTTCCATTGACGGAAGCACTGACATCACGTTTACCGATGACATCCAGAAGAGATACGAGTCCTACGGCTGGACGGTTCTCCGCGGATCAATGTACAACATGGGTGAGATTGCGGACCTTGTTAAAGTAGCGAAATCACAGCACAAGCCTGCCCTGATTATTTTGAAGTCCGTCATTGGAAAGGGCGCTCCGAAGCAGGGTACAGCCGACGTTCACGGTGCTCCTCTTGGTGATGACGGCGTTAAGGAAGCCAAAAGGACACTTGGACTCCCCGAGGACAAGACTTTCTACGTTCATCCCGACGCATACGCATATTTTGAGGAAAAGAGAAAGGAGCTTGCCGCAGCCGAGGATGAGTGGAAGGCGGAGTTCGACGCATGGAGCAAGGAAAATCCCGATCTCAGGAAGATGTGGGACGCATTCTGGAACGCAGAGCAGACAGGTGACGCAGAGGCTCCTTCATACAAGGTGGGTGACGTTCTCGCGACAAGAGACGCATCTGGAAAGAGCCTCAACTGCATGGCGGACCGCTTCAAGTGGCTCGTCGGTGGATCTGCTGACCTCCAGGGACCGAACAAGACCAAGGTAAAGAACGACGACGGAACATACAGTCCGACAAACCGCATGGGACGCACCATTGAGTACGGAATCCGTGAGTTTGCGATGAGCCAGGTCCAGAGCGGAATCAACCTACACGGCGGACTCCGTGCATTCGGTGCGACGTTCCTTGTGTTCAGCGACTACCTCAGACCCTCACTCCGTGTGGCGGCCCTCAGCAAGCTTCCGAACATCTACGTTCTGACCCATGACTCAATCTACGTCGGTGAGGACGGACCCACACACCAGCCGATCGAGACTGTTGCCGCGCTCCGCTGCATTCCGAACGTTCAGGTTCTCCGCCCGGGTGACGCCGAGGAAACTCAGCTCGCATGGGAGATGGCCCTTTCAAGCAAGGATCATCCGGTCTGCATGGCTTTCACAAGGCAGGGACTTCCGGTTTACGAAAAGTTCGACAAGGATTGGAAGACAACCGCTCTGAAGGGAGCCTATGTGGTTCAGGAAGGAAGCGCATCCCCAGACATCACTGTTTTGGCTACAGGCTCCGAGGTTTCCATGGCGCTTGAGGCTTCAAAGCAGGTCTCAGGAAAGAAGATCAGGGTCGTTTCCATCGTGGACAAGACGCTCTTTGAGAAGCAGGATGACTCATTCCGCTCAAAGATTCTCGGAAACGCAAAGCGCGTGGTCGTAGCAGAAGCCGGATGCCGCATGGGATGGGAAGGATACGCCAAGAAGGAGGATCTCTTCACTCTCGATGACTTCGGTGAGTCAGGACCCGCAAACAAGGTCGCCGAGCACCTGCACTTTACCGCCGCTGATTTCGCGAAGGTTCTCGCAAGATAATGCGACATTTCCGAAAACTCATTTTCAATGACTTTTCAGAGACTCAATAAAGTCATAATATGATGAAATCCTCCGGGACTTAAGTTGAAGGCTGGTTCCGGGGGATTTTTTATGCCTTGCGGGGCAAAAAAAGAGGCGGAGGTTCCTTGGTTAAGGTTCCATCCGCCTTTTGTTTGTTATGATGCCTTTCGTCTTTTTGTCGGACTAGCGGGCGTATTCAATGATTCGAGTCTCTCGTATCATCGTGATTTTGATTCTTCCGGGATAGCGGAGGTCGTTCTCAATCTGCTTCGCTATGTTCCTTGCAAGATCCTTTACCTGGTCGTCAGGAATCTTCTCATTGTTCACGAGTATTCTCAACTCACGTCCCGCCTGGATAGCATAGGCCTGCTCAACACCGGTGAACTTCTTCGCGATTTCCTCAAGGTTCTCAAGGCGTTTCACATAATTGTCCACGGTCTCGCGTCTTGCTCCCGGTCTGGCCGCACTGATGGCATCCGCAATCTGTACGATGACGGCTTCCACGGTCTCGGGCTCGCAGTCGTTGTGGTGTGCTGCCACGGCATTTACTACGCGGGCATCCTCCCCCATCTTTCGCACCATCTCGGCTCCGACTTCGGCATGGTTCTGGTCCGAATCAGTCTCGGCTCCCTTTCCGATGTCGTGAAGCAAGGCGGCTCTCTTGGCAAGGTCACGATTGGCACCGACTTCCGCCGCTATCATGCTGGCAAGCTCCGCGACTTCCTTTGAGTGAATAAGCACGTTCTGCCCGTAGCTTGTCCTGTAGTGGAGTCTTCCGAGCGCCCTCACGCAGTCCTGGCTCATGTTGTGGATGCCAAGATCGAAGAGCACCTTCTCGCCTTCCTCGTAAATCTTCTGCTGAATCTCACGGGTGACTTTCTGAACCACTTCCTCAATGCGGGCCGGGTGGATTCGTCCGTCGGTAATCAGTCTCTCAAGTGCAACCTTCGCGATTTCCTTGCGCACGGGATCAAAGCAGCTGATGACCACAGCCTCCGGGGTGTCGTCGATTATGATGTCCACTCCGGTAAGGGTCTCCAATGCCCTGATGTTGCGTCCCTCGCGTCCGATAATGCGTCCCTTCATCTCGTCGCTTGGCAGAGATACCGTCGCAACCGTGATTTCACTGGTCGTTTCTGTGGCGAGACGCTGAATGGTCGTCACAAGGATTTCCTGAGCCTTCTTTTCGGCAGAGAGCTGCGCTTCCTGATCAATCTTGTTGAGGAGTGCCTGCGCGTCATGTCGGGCATCATTTTCCAGACTCTGGATGATAAGCGCCTTTGCCTCGGACTGTGTGAGACCGGAGATTCTTTCCAGCTCGGTCCTCAGTGTTTCCTCGCGTTCGTTGAGCATTGACTCATGCTTTTCCATCTGCGAAAGGCGGGATGCGTAGTCCTTTTCCTTCTTGTCCAGCTCCTGGTTCCTCTGCTCAAGGAGTTCCTCTTTTTTGTTCACGCGATTTTCGTAAGTCTGCAATTCCTTGCGTCGCTCGCGGTTCTCCCGTTCCTGCTGGTTTCGATCCTGAATGAGTTGTTCTTTTGCTTGGAGCTGAGCTTCCTTTTTCAAGGCCTCGGCTTCTTTTAATGCGTCCTGTTTAACCCGCTCGGCTTTTTGTTCCGATGCGGAAAGTTGAAATCTGGCATAAACCCAGCGAATAGTCCATCCAAGAACAATTCCAACAATGGGGAGAACAATGTACAAAATCAGTTCCAATTTCATTTTGTTCTCCAAATTTTCGTAGAATTATTCTTATATATATTAAAGTATTAAGCCTTTAATGTCAAATGCTTTTGGAGTTTTTTTTCATATATTTGCGGTTTTTTTACAGATTGAAATTTTCTTAAAACGTTGTATGATTTTGCCGACGGATTTTTTCCTTTCGGACTTGCAAATTTTTTTTCCTTCCATTATAATACGCAGTATGAAAGCGATTATTACTGTTGTCGGAGGCGACAGGGTAGGAATCATTGCCCGCGTCTCGGCTTTTTTGTCGGAACATTCAATCAACATTGACGATATAACACAGACTATCCTCAGCGGAAATTTTGTCATGATGATGATGGTGGACCTGAGCAAGTCGGATCTTTCCATTGACAATACGCGCAAGGCACTCACCGAGGAGGGAAAGGCGATGGGCGTGGAAGTCAACATGATGGCGGAAAAAGTCTTCACGGAGATGCACAGAATCTGACAGTGTGAAATCTGCATGGGGATATATCAGGATGTTTTTGACCTTCACGAGTTTTCCCTTGCTTTTCACTTTCCGTTATCAGTTTCCACGTCTTTTTCGGCATTGCGACATAATCTGAATCCCACCTTGCCGCTTTTTTCATCCGGGGACATTTCGTTTCTTGCATAGACCTGCATGGATTCCCTGTCTCCCATGTACGAGCCTCCGCGGTGGCATCTTACTTCTCCGCTTTCCGGTCCCGATGGATTTAGTGATGCGTCTTCATCGCTAAGGTAATAGTAGCCGTCCGAGAACCAGTCCCAGACCCACTCGCTCACGTTTCCGCAGATGTCATAAAGTCCGAGCTCATTCGCCTTTAATTTTGCACACTCGTGGATTTCAAATCCTGAGTTGAGGAAAAACCATGCGTAGTTCCTTAAATCCGCCGAGTCAAAATCTGTTCCAGCCGAGCTTTTCCCTTTTGATTTTAATCCGCCCCTCGCAGCAAATTCCCACTCAGCTTCTGTAGGCAATCGGTATCCGTTCGCGTCTTTTTTCCACTTGATTGAGTCCCACGCGGGATTTTTTTCTTCCGGCACTTTTCCCCACTTGTCCGGGTCGCCCTCATCTTTTCCGTCAACACTCATGTAGTATGCGGGTTCGGCTCCCTCTCTCATGCTCAGCTTGTTGCAAAAAACAATCGCCTCGTACCAGCTGAGCTTTTCCGCCGGGAGATTTTCGTCATCAGCATTGTCATCCCCGGAGGAGCCCATGAGAAGATTATATTCCGATTTCGAGACTTCCCTTGCCGCGATGTAAAATGAGTCCACGGATGTCTCATGCTTCGGACGGGCATATCGCGCCGCCTTGGATGGAAAATCATCTCCCATCGTGAACGGGCCGCCTTCCACAAGAATGAAATCGTCCTCCACTTCCGCGTAGATTTTTTCGGGCTCCTTTTGCTCCTTTTTGCATCCGGTAAAAATCAGAATGGACAAGACGAGCGAAGAAATTATTTTTGTCATCAACAAGGGATTTTTTCTCATGCGAAAGATTCTACTATATAATAGTACATTTTTCAATAGTACGCTTATTAAAGTCTTTCGCAGTGTTAAAATCAGAGGTTTCATCGTGATGGTCGTTAGACTTGAACAAATCCGCTTGTTAAAAAACTGGGCAGCGTTTGCTTACGGGATTCCTCCCTAAACCAACGCTCCCACCTTTCACCTCTCAGTTTTCAACTTTCAATTTGCTAATCTTGCACTCGTGCTTCTTCGTGTCGGGGTCGTAATTTATTCCGGTGAAAAGAAGGTCCCCGCGGTAGTGCTCAAGGAGGTCGTCGTATTTTTTTTCCTTGATTTGATTGATTGCACTTTCGGCGCTCCTGTTGTTTTTCAGCTCGATGATGATGGCAGGGATGTTCGGGACGTAGGGGATCAGGGCAAGGTCGGCGTATCCCTTTCCGGTCGGAAGCTCCTTGACTATGGTGTACTTTGAGTTCGCGTAGAAATATGCGATGCCCATCGCACTTTGGAAGGATGCCTCGTTGTTGTAGGTGAGCGGATTTGTAGCGCGTGTGTGTGCCTTGTCCAGTGCCTGAGCCACATACTCCTCGTCGCATTGCAGGGTACGGTCCAAAAGCTCGCGGCTTCCGTTCACCATCTCGATTATCTCCTTGTAGTCGGGTGCGTTCTCAATCGCGTTTATCCATTCAATGCGGATCTCGTTGTTCGGTATGAAACACTCCTTGTTCTTGCGGTCGTAGGACAGGTAGCCGAGATGAATCAGGTATGTGAAGACATCGCTCTTGGATTTAAAATCAGTAAGCGTGTTCAAATAGGTGAGGACGTTCACCGGAACTTTTTTTCCTCCTATCATCGTAATCACGTCATCCTTGATTCCGTCAAAGTCCATGAGTATGTAGTTGCTCAACGCCTCGTAGGATCCGGTCGTGGTCCAGTAATTTCCGTATTCATGTGCCTGCATCGCGCTGACCATAGACTTCGGACTGTACACGCTGATTGCGTCATTCATTTTGTAGCCGTCATACCACCGCCTGCACTCGTCGTAATCCATGTCGTATTCGTCACAAAGGGACTTCACTTCATCCTCCGTAAATCCCGTGAACTCGGAGAGCTGCCTTGCGTTCAGCATGGAGTATTCGTCGAACTCATTCATCTTTGACTGGATTTTGTCACGTACAATCGGAAGTATGCCTGTCAGATATGCGAGCGCGATTGCGGGTTTCAGGGTGCTGTTTTTGAAGAGGCTGCTCAGGAAATTCAGGTATGATTCGAAAAGCTGCTTGGAGACTTTTTCACGCACAAGCACGTCGTACTCGTCCATTAGGATTATGAAAGATTCCCCGGTGGCTCCCCACGCCTTGAGTATGGCATTTGAAAGACTGTCATTCTGCAGGTCGATTTTTGCCTGCGGGAATGCGTCGGCAATTTCTTTATTTATTGTGTCGGTGATGTATTCAATCAGGTTGTCCTTTTTTCGTGTCGCATTGTAAAATGAATTTATGTCAAACTGAATCACGTTGTATTTGTTCAGGTGTTCGGAAAAGCTTTTGTCCGATGCGATTTTAAGATTTGCGAAAAGTTCGGAGGAGTCACATCCCTTTGAGTAATATGCGGCAATCATTGCTCCTGCCATGGTCTTTCCGAAGCGGCGGGGACGGGACACACATACAAAGCAGTCCCCTGTGTTCACGAGCGCGTTAAGTTCCCTGAGCAAAAGAGATTTGTCAACATAAATCCTTGAGTTGAGAAGTTTTTTCATCATCGCGTTCGACGGATTAAGATAGATTCCCATGTCTGCCTCCAGTTTCAGAGCTTTTTTCATTATATCAGAAATGTGGAAAAAGTAAAAGGAGGGTGGGGGATTTTGGACTTGCGAGTAAATTTTTTTTGTGTTAGAATCAAGGAAGAATTGTGGAATGGGGTGGAATATGAAAGAGATAAAAAAGTTTGTATGCATTTTTTTGATGTCGGTTATGCCGGTCGTTTTTGTTTTCGCGAAATCTTCCGGTTTTGTCTGCCGTGTGGTTCCTAGCGAAAGCGACCCCGTTTACAAAATTCTTAAATCCGCGGAGAAGAGGTTTGAGGAATTCAAGTATGTGGATGAGGCTTCCAGGATTCCTTCGTTCCTTGCTCAGGTCGGAAACATGGGAGTCGTAATCCGTGGTGATGACGGAAAAAATTACGTGCTGACTTCGGGTGAAAAATCACTTGGAGATTTTACATGCTTTGATTTATGTTTCGCGCCTGACGGGGACGGAGAGCCCCTGGTTGTTCCCGGACTGAAGATTTCCGCCTTGGACAGTGACTTCAATTTTCTTCTTATTGAGTTGCCTGAAAGTTACGCGGGACAGTCAATCAAGATAAGCAATGCCGTTCCCGAGGTGGGGCAGAAAGTTGAGGTTCCGGATTTTTCCCGGGGATATTGGGAGAGTCAGATTGCAATCGTCACAGAGGCAAAAGAGGACAAAACATATTTCTTGCACTCACATCACTATGCGGCGGTGGGAACTCCGATTCTGCTCCATGAAGGCGGCGGGGATGAAGAATGCACTTTGCTTGGCTTGAACCATTACAGAAAAGGAGATACGGGCGGATTCTGTGCGGAGAAAAATTCCACGGTCGCGGGCTTTATGAAAAAATGGCGCTATTCAATCCGGGAGGACACTGACTTGCCGCTGAACCTTTTTATCAGCATGGTGACCTCTCCGCTTTCCAACACACAGGAGATTGCCTCACGCTTTGTTTCCAAGGATCTTCTTTCATCCAAGGGAGCGGATCTTTTTCTTTCCGACATGAGATATCAACACAACGATTGGTTCAAACAGAATCCTGCGACGGGGCTTTCACGGATTACGGCGGATTACATCAAGAATATTTTCCGGGATGATTTGAATCTTTCCGTTGCTTCGGTGAGTCAGAGCGGGGACCGTGCCGAGGTTTTTCTGAACCATGCGGGAAAATTGACCCGCAGTGAGTGGGTGAGGGAGGATGGTCTCTGGAAGATTTTTGATGTGGAGGGACTGGATGAGAAAATATCCGTGAAGAAGAAAAAGAGTTTTGCGCCCGGATGGATTGACGATGACGAGCCGTTTTTCGGGGATCCATTTCTCTTTGATTTGCGGGGCAGCTTCCTTCTTCCGACCGAGCATGAAAGAAATGATGAGCGGGGGTTCGACATTTCAGCGTCCGTCCGCTTTCAGTTCATTGGCACAGGTC
>DFKI01000176.1 GCA_002373325.1 Treponema sp. UBA3649 | reverse complement strand
GTCATTGCCGTACTTGATACCCTGTCATTGCCATACTTGATATCCTGTCATTGCCGTACTTGATACCCTGTCATTGCCGTACTTGATACCCTGTCATTGCCGTACTTGATATCCTGTCATTGCCGTACTTGATACGGCAATCTCTTCAATCACAGAATCACAGAAACACGGTATCGTGCACTGGATTATGGAACAAAATTTATTTGATTCTTTCCTTGTCAAAAAGCGGGCTTGAAAGAAATCTCCTCAGGCTCTCATCCCACATAGGAAGTTTCAGTCCGAGCGCATTCTGTATTTTGTCCTTTGAAAGAACCGAATACGCAGGTCTCTTTGCGGGCGTGGGATACTCATCGCTCGTACAAGGATTCACCTCGCACCCCCGGTTCGAAATCAGTCCAGCATCAATGCCCTGCCGTTTGATTTCCTTAGTGAATTCCCACCAGGTGATTTCCCCAAGGTCCGTGCAGTGGTAGATTCCGTACTCAAGTTTTGCCCCTTCCACAATCCGGACAATCACATCGGCAAGGTCTCCTGCGAACGTGGGACTTCCCTTCTGGTCATTCACAACCTTGACGGAATCGTGTGTGTTCATGTCGCGAATCATCGTGTAGACAAAATTCTTTCCGGCCCATCCGTAGAGCCAAGCGGTTCTGAGGATAAAATATTGGTCGGTATTTTCAGCGACGGCCTTTTCTCCATCAGCCTTTGTCACACCGTAAACACCAAGCGGAGCAATGTCCATGTCCTCGGTCCTCGGTGAGTCTCCGCTTCCGTCAAAAACATAGTCAGTGCTTATGTGGATTAAAACCGCCCCGATTTTTTTCGCAAGGCGAGCGATGTTTTTCGGCCCCTCCACATTCAGCTTCTGTGCCATCTCAAAATCACTCTCAGCTTTGTCCACGGCGGTATAGGCGGCGCAGTTGATTATAAAATCAATCTTTTTCCCCTCCACAAACTCCGCGGTGGATTTTTCATCGGTAAAGTCTACCTCGCGGTCCGTGCCCACAAAATCAATTTTTCTTTCATCAAGCTGCCGGGCTACCTCGGTACCTAGCATTCCCCTGCATCCAATCAGCCAAATCATCGTGTCCTTCCTCGTGCTCCTCACCGTCCCTGGTCGCCGTAGTTTTTCTGAATCCATTCCTTGTAGGAGCCGCTTTTTATGTGCTCAATCCACTCTTCGTGGCCAAGGTACCATCTGATTGTGGAAAGGAGTCCCTGCTCAAAGGTCATCTTGCGCTCCCATCCGAGCTTTGTCTTTGCCTTCGTGCAGTCAATGGCATAACGGCGGTCGTGTCCGGGTCTGTCCTTCACGTAGGTGATTGTCTTTCTCACGTCCTCAGGATTTTTTCCAAGCTCGGCTGCCTCCAAATCAATCACGGTGTTCAGAAGACGTATGTTCTCCCACTCGTTCTCGCCACCAAGGTTCCATTTTTCCCCGGCAGGAGATTCCTTCACAATCTGCCAGACACCCCGGTTGTGGTCCTCAACATAAATCCAGTCGCGGATATTTTTTCCGTCGCCGTAAACCGGAAGATTTTTCCCGTCCTTGATGTTCGAAATCATAAGCGGCAGAAGTTTTTCAGGGAATTGGAAGGGGCCGTAGTTGTTCGTGCAGTTGGACAAGGTAATCGGAAGTCCGTAAGTGTGGTAGTATGCCATCACGATGTGGTCGCTCGATGCCTTGCTTGATGAATAAGGGGATCGCGGGTCGTAGGGCGTGGTCTCAAGAAAATATCCCGTCTCACCCAGAGTTCCGTAAACCTCGTCGGTCGAGATGTGGTGGAAAAGAACGTCATCGCGCTGATTCTCCAAACTCACCTTCCAGTAGTTCCGGGCCACGTCAAGCAGGGTAAAGGTTCCCATCACGTTGGTGCGCATGAAAGTCTCCGGTCCAAGGATTGAGCGGTCCACATGGCTTTCCGCCGCAAAGTGGATTACGGTGTCAATATCATATTGCTTGAAAATGCGTTCTATCTGGGGTCTGTCGCAGATGTCAACCTTCTCAAAAAAGTAACGTCTCTTCGCCTCCTCCACTCCGCTTCCGTACTTCGCCTCGATGTCCTTAAGGCTCTCCGCGTTTCCGGCATAAGTCAGGCAGTCCACATTCACGATGCGCCCCGTAAATCCCGAGTCCGTAAAAGCATCCCCGCCCGCAGTGCTCTCTCCCAAAAGATAGTGTATGAAATTGCAGCCAATGAATCCGCAGCCGCCCGTCACAAGAATGTTCGTCAATTTTCTCTTTGCCATATCAGTCTCCAATCCATTTTCCGTTCAAATCAAAATACCTGCCGTTTTTATCAAATGCAGGATGCCTTGTGTCTTTTTCGGAAAGAAGCGGCTCAATCTCTGGAGCTACAGATTTCCAGTCAACCCCAATAGTCGGATCATTCCACATGAGTCCGCCCTCACCCTTGGGATCATAAAAATCCGTGCACTTGTAGGCAAAGACTGCGGAATCCGAAAGCACATAAAATCCGTGGGCAAATCCTTCCGGTATGTAAAACTGATTTTGTTTCTCACAATCCAGGACTACGGCATAGGATTTTCCGAAAGTCGGGGATCCACATCTCAAATCCACGGCCACATCATAGACTCTTCCGTAAACGGCACGGACAAGTTTTCCCTGCGGATGCTTCGTCTGAAAATGAAGCCCCCTAAGAACCCCCTTTGATGATGCCGACTGATTGTCCTGAACGAATCTCATCGTAAGTCCCGCGTCAAAAAAATCACGCTCGGAATACACCTCAAAAAAATATCCCCTGCTGTCGCCAAAGACTTTCGGCTGAATCTCATAAAGTCCCTTTATCTCAACTCCGTCAGCAACGCATTTCTTGAATTCAAAAGCCATTTATTCCTTCCTATTTTTCCGCAATATATTTGAGGTATGTGCCGTAATCAGTCTTGTAGCTTTCAGCGAGCTCCAGCATCTGAGACTTGGAAATCCATCCGTTTTTGAAAGCGATTTCCTCAATGCAGGAAACATAAAGTCCCTGTCGTTTTTCAATCGTCGCGATAAAATTGCTCGCCTCAAGAAGTCCGTCGTAGGTTCCGGTATCAAGCCATGCCATGCCTCGTCCCAGAAGCTCCACCGAAAGAGTCCCACGCTCAAGATAGGCGTTGTTCACGGCGGTTATCTCAATCTCACCCCGGGCGCTCGGCTTAACGTCCTGGGCGATTTTAACCACTTCGTTGTTATAAAAATAAAGTCCCGGAACCGCATAGTTTGATTTTGGCACCTTCGGCTTTTCCTCAATCCCCAGAACGCGTCCCTCGGAATTGAATTCGACCACACCATAGGCGGTGGGATTTTTCACCATGTAGCCGAAAATAACCGACTCAGATTTTTTAGTCTCGATTTTTTCGACCGCATTTTTTAAAGTCTTGGTGAATGACTGTCCGTAAAAAATATTGTCGCCTAAAACAAGAGCCACGTCATCGCTTCCGATAAAATCTTTTCCCACGATAAAGGCATCTGCAAGTCCACGAGGCTTGTCCTGAACCGCATAAGAAAAAGACATTCCAAGCCATTTTCCGTCGCCGAAAAGTTCCTCAAAAAGCTTGATGTCGCGCGGTGTGGATATAATCAGCACGTCCCTGATTCCTGCAAGCATGAGACAGCTCAAAGGATAGTAAATCATGGGTTTGTCGTATAGGGGCAAAATCTGCTTTGAAACAGCCCTGGTGATTGGATAAAGTCGTGTACCGGAGCCACCGGCCAAAATGATTCCCTTCATGTTCGAGGTTTCTCCTTCTATATTATTTTACTATAGTACAAAAACAGAATATAATCAAGTTTTGTTACACTTGCCGGAAAGCATCTTTCCCAAGCGGACAAATCCACCGAAAAAACTTATCAGGGAGCAGGTTATAATCGTAACGTACAAATCGGGGACGTATGATTTTACGACCCAGAGCGGAGTTTTGAAAAAGATTTGCGTCAAATACAAAAGGAAGATTGGCCAGACAAGGGACCAGAGAATCAGGGCGATGAAATTTCTCACGCGGCTTTTTTTCTTTGCTTTAAGGGCACGAATCAGCACGGGGACGGAGATCAGGAAAAAGAGCAGGTAGATTGCGTCCAAAATAAAATGGTCACGCACATAATCCGTGTAGGCAATCTTGGGGGAGGATGACTCAAGCAGGATGGAAACAACTCCAGGAACCACATTTTCCATCAGGCGGTTCATTCCGAAATAATCGTTTCCGTTTATCTTGAAGGAAATGGCAAGATCCTTGTTCGGCAGAATAAGCATGTAGGTCGTGTAGTTTTCAACCAGCCCCGCATGATAGACGCACGCTACATTTCCAGTCCGGTTGTAAAACCATCCCATGCCGTAAGACTCCGAAACTTTAGACGGATCCATTGTCCTCACGTTCTCATACCACATTGAGTTGATGCTTTTGTTTTGCACAATCTGATTTCCGTTTTCGCCTACTCCGCCGTTGAGATACATCCGGAGATATTTTTGAAAATCATACGGGGTCGTGCAGATAAATCCTGCGGGCTCATGGAACCAGGAATTCTTTTTCGGGTAGTCGGCATCCCCACGGACAAAAAATCCGAAGTAGTTTCTGTTGCCAGTTAAAAGCCTGTCGCTTCCTTTCACCTTTGACGAATCAGCAGAGGAACTTGTCATGCCAAGAGGATTGAATATATTTTCGCTCACGTAATCAGCATAGCTCATGCCGGAAACCGACTCAACAATCTTTCCGAGCAGGTCATAATTGACGTTGGAGTATTCGAATCTGCCGTAGGAATCCGAGATTTTGACATTGCGCAATTTCATGTGCTCGTCGAATCCGCTTGTCTGATTCAAAAGCGAACGGACGCTCACTTTTTTAGAAAATCGAAACTCAGGAAGATAATGAGAAATGTCCTCTTCCAAATCAACAAGACCTTTTTCAACGAGCTGCATTATGCACAAAGCCGTAAATGACTTGCTCTCGGAACCGATGAAAAACTGCTCGTCCATACTCTCGCACTGACCGTAGGACTTTGAAAAAAGAGTCTTCTCGGAATCCGTAATGAAAAAAGCCATTCCAGGCACATGATAGGCTTCGTTCACATTCGAAAGATACTCGTCAACGCGCAAAATGCGATTTTCGTCAATCATGCCGACTTGATTTTCACCCGGGGATGCCGAATAAACAGAACATATTATATAGAAGAAAATCAAGATGCCCGAAACGATTTTTTTCATATTTTAACCTCCACAAGAGATTATAACCTCCACAAGAGATTATAACCTCTTATAGAGGTTAGGATATTTTTAAATATGTTTCAAGAGAACTGAGCCTGTCTGAGCGACCAGTAAGCGCCTTTTTTTGCCATGAGCTCGTCAGGAGTTCCGCTTTCCGAAATGCCGCCATTGTCAATCACGAAGATGCGGTCCGCATTTTGGATGGTCGAAAGCCTGTGTGCGATTACGAAACTCGTGCGTCCCTTGAGCATACTGGCGATTCCTGCCTGAACAAGCATCTCTGTTTTTGTGTCGATGCTGCTCGTCGCCTCGTCCAGAATCAGAATCCGGGGATTGGAGAGCATGGTCCTTGCAAATGCCACAAGCTGCCTCTGTCCGTTGCTCAGCTCACCACCTCGCGCCGTAAGTTTTGTGTCGTATCCATTTTCGAGATTCCGAATAAAATCATCCGCGTGAACTGCCCTGCTCGCCTCAAGCATCTCCTCCTCGCTTGCATCAAGTTTTCCGTACATTATGTTTTCCCGGATTGTGCCGCTGAAAATATAATTGTCCTGGGTCATAATCCCCATCTGAGTGCGAAGGCTCGTAAGCTCCACGTCCCTGATGTCATGTCCGTCAATCAAAATGGCTCCGTCCTTGATGTCGTAAAATCTGCTCACGAGATTCACCACAGTGGATTTTCCGGCTCCAGTCGGTCCCACCAAAGCGATTGTCTCTCCCCTCTTCACGGAAAAATTTAAGTTCCGAAGGATGTCCTTTTCATCATCGTAAGCGAATGTGACATTTTTAAACTCAACGTCCCCGTTTATCGGCGGCATGGATTTCGCACCGACTTTGCTTATGACGCTCGGCTCCTTGTCGATAATTTCAAAGATTCTCTCCGCACCGCTTGCCGCATTCACAAACTGATTGTAAAAATTGCTCAGATTCAGAATCGGTTGCCAGAACATGCCGACATAGGATCCGAACGCGATGTAAGTTCCTATGGAAACATTGTCAATTCCGAGCAGCTTGATTCCTGCCATGTAAAGAGCCATGGTTCCGACGCTCCAGCACAGGTCAATCCACGATCCGAAACCGTCGCACCAACGCACAGCACGAAGGAATTCCTTTCTGTCATCCCAGACGAGATCCTGAAAAGTTTTGTCAGTCTCATTCTCCGCACGGAAACTCTGGATGATTTTGATTCCGGACAAATCCTCGTTGATGAAAGCGTTCATGTTCGATGATTTCTGTCTCTTCGCCTTCCAGTGTTTTTCCGCCATGATTGAAATCAGGAAGACTCCCGCAATCAAAAACGGAAGTGTGCACAAAGCCGCAAGAGCAAGCCTCCAGTTTTTTACGAACATAATCACCATGACGGCGATGACCGTGACGAGATTCGGGATGAATGTTGTGACCGCATTTTCAATTATGTCCTTGAGTGAATTTGAGTCGCCTATGATTCGCGCGAGAATTTTTCCAGAAGGACGTGAGTCAAAAAAAGCAAGGTCCAGTCCCTGAATGTGATCGTAAAGCTGCTGCCTTAGTTCCTGAATCACCTTGTTGCTGGTCTTCGCCATCAAAAGCATTCGGAGCTTGATTGCAAGGACCGCAAGCAAATTTACAAGGGCCCCAAAAAGCACGATGCGGATTAAGCCAGCGACATCTCCTGGAATGATGTAAAGGTCAATGGCCCTTTCGTTCAAAAGCGGATTCACCAAATCCACGGCGGTTCCGAATGCCATGAGAAAAAACACCGCGGCAATTCTTTTTTTGTATTTCAGCAGATAGCGGAAAAACCTGGGCATGGTCTCGAAGTTTGACTTCTGCACTCTCTGCTCGTCTATCTTGTAACTGTTCATAATTTTCCTCTTTGTCTAATACTGGCTGTCGTAAGTTTCCTTGTAAAGTCCACCGAGAGAAAGCAGCTCTTCATGTGTACCGCACTCAGCGACACGTCCTTTGTCCAGCACGATGATTTTGTCAGCCTTACGCACCGCACTGATTCTGTGGGCAATGATGATTTTGGTCATCCCCTTTAGCTCAGAAAGCACTTCCTGAATTTCCTGCTCCGTCTCCGTGTCCAGAGCCGATGTGGAATCATCCAGGACAAGAACGGGAGTTTTTCTTGCAAGAGCCCTTGCGATTGTTATCCTTTGCTTTTGTCCTCCGCTCAAGCCCACGCCCCTCTCGCCGATAACAGTGTTCTCCTTTTCCTCCATGCGGTCCACGAATTCCGCCGAATGTGATTGAGCAAGAGCAGAACGGACCTGTGCCGTACTTATGGTCTCCCTCGCACCAAGACGGATGTTTCCCTCAATCGTGTCGGAGAACAAAAAGATGTCCTGCATGACACAAGAGACTGCCGAACGCAAAGTGGAAAGGGGAAGGTCCCGGATGTCCACACCGTCAAGTTTTATGCTTCCGTCGCTCACGTCGTACATTCGCTTAAGGAGATTGATGAGCGTTGTTTTTCCAGAACCGGTCGCACCCATTACTCCAAGTGTCTCACCCGCTTTGACGCTGAATGAAACGTCGTCAAGAATCGTCCGGTCGCCGCTTTTGTATGTGACGTGCTCAAACGAAATGTCGCCGTTCAAATCAAACGGAGAAAACAAAGCCCCGGAAAAATCAGAGTCATCCTTTTCGGAAATTTCCGTGAGTGCGCTTTTGTCCTTGATGTCGGGAGTCTCCGCATAAATTTTGTCCAGCCTCTTCACGCTTGCCCTTGCACTTGAAAATCCGTTGGTAAGCCATCCGAGCATTTCCATGGGCCAAATCATTCCGCTCACGTACTGAAGGAACGCCATCAGCTCACCGACGCTCATTTTCACACCGCCCTGCAATGGATTTCCTTTCATCACAATCAGGCCGCCGAGCAAAAGGGAGATAACGGAAAGGCCACGTGTTATCATCTGGATAATCGGATTGTACCTCACGAAGACGCGGCTCAAATCAATGTTAAGCTCATAGAACTTCTGGTTGTGCTTATGGAACTTTGCAATCTCAAATCCCTCGCGTGCAAATGCTTTTACGGTTCTGACCCCGGCAAGATTTTCTGCGGCGGTGTTGTTCATCTCGGATCCTTCCTGCGCGACATTTCCGTAAAGCTCATCAAGTTGTTTTTCCATGAGGACCGCAATCAGGCCGGACGCGAACATTCCCAAAATCGGGATGAGGGCAAGCTGCCAGTTGATTCGGATCAAAAAGAAAATCGTCGTCACAGTGCGGATAAGGACCTCCGCCATCAGAATTCCCATGAAGGCCGCGATGTCCCAGATTCTGTCAACGTCATCCTTCACACGGCTCATAAGCTCACCGCTGTTGATTCCGTCAAAAAAATTCGCCGAGAGACTTTGAATCTTCCGGAAAAGATTGATCCGTACCTCACTTGCGATTTTGCTTCCGGCATAGTCGCACAGATATTCCTTTGTGTACTGGAAAACGAAGCGACCCACTCCGATGGCAAGGATTCCCAAAAGCAGACGGTTCAGAATCTCAATCCTTTTTGCAATCAGGACATCATCGACAATGTGCTGCACAATCAGTGGCACAACCTGGTCAAGGAGAGTACCCGCGCACATGGCAAGAACTGCAATCAGATACAGAAAACTGTATTTTCTGAAATAACGAAATAAATGTAATTTGTTCATAGTTTAAAATTTGATGGATTAATTCGGCTTTCACCGACCACGAAAAACACACGAAGACGTGCGGTCAATTTGCGAGGATTTTGATTTTAAGAGGGAATGGAAAATCCTTTTGGCTCAGGACCTGAAATTCTTTTGATCCCTTGCAAAACGGAGATCCATTCCGCACTTAAAACCTGAATTGACGCTGTTATCCATGGGAGTGTCCTCCTTACAAAAGATTTTCAGAAGCGAGTTTGTTTTATGACGCGACTGGATGATTTTAATCTACAGGCAAATAAAAAAAATGTCAAGTGGAGGACGGATTGAAAAGAAAAAATCATAGTAAAGAGGTACAAATTTTGTGGTTTTTTTTAGTTCAAAATAAGTTGATAATGGAGACTAGAGAGAAGGCTGGGAACGGTCTTTCACATTCTTTGATTTGAGGAGTCAGAAGTGCCAGTACTTGAGAAACCTTTGACCAAAAAGGAAATCGTGGATAAAATCTTCTATTATATACTGCGAATTCTGGTCGTGCTTTATGTTGTCCTTTTGTTTTTGCCGGGCGTGAATCCAGCGAGAATCACCGGTAAAATCAACAGAAACCTTTCCTTGTTCACATCGGGATTTTTCTACAAGAGTTTGACGGACGGACTTGGACGCATGATGAAAAACGGGTGGATTCCCGAATCATCCATAAGGCTTGATTTTTTTGCGAGCATGTTCTGCTGTTTCGGTGCAATCATCGCGGGTGTGGGCGGATGTATGTCGGTCGGAAACAACAAGCTCAAGAGAACCGGAAACTTTCTTACTGCGGGCGGCGGACTTCTCGGACTGATTAGTATCTTCGGAATCAAGGCGGCACAAATCCAACTTGCGGACATCGTTGCTTCGGATTCTTCCCTTGCCTCAAGAACCGACCCAAGGAATCCGTTCGGAATCGTGTTCTTCGGTGTGCTTGCGGGAGGCGTCCTTCTTTTTTCTGTGCTCACTTTTCTCCTCACTCCGGCACCTGAAAAAGGTGAGAAGGCACATGTGGAGCCCAAGTTCCAGCTCTTTTTGATGTTCCTTCCGTTTGCGGTCCTGCTCTTCGTCTTCGCATATCTTCCGCTCTGGGGATGGAGATACGCTTTCTTCGACTATCATGCGGGTGACACTCTTTCCATGGACAAGTTCCGCGGATTCTACTGGTTCACGAATCTTTTCAAAAATCCTGCGACGGCAAAACACATTGGACGCGTGATGATTAACACCCTCGCCATGTCTGGAATCGGCATCGCATTCAGCTGGCTTCCGATGGTCTTCGCAATCTTCCTTTCCGAAGTGAAGAACAAGCATGTGCGCCGTGTGGTCCAGACTTGTACGACCATTCCGAACTTCATCTCCTGGGTTCTGGTCTATGCCGTAGCCCTCGCAATCTTTTCCACCGACGGATTCGTCTCCACGTTCTTCGTGCAGCAGGGACTTTGGGACAAGGGAAAAAATCTTCTGATGAGCGGTGAGCACACTTGGCTCAAGATGTGGGCATGGGGAACTTGGAAGGGACTCGGATGGAGCGCAATCATCTATCTTTCTGCAATCAGCGGAATTGACCAGCAGCTTTATGAGGCGGCGACTGTGGACGGTGCGGGACGTTTCCAGAAGATGTGGCACATCACGGTTCCCGAGCTGATTCCGACGTACTGCGTTCTTCTGACCCTTTCAATCGCGGGAATCCTGAGCAACGGCATGGAGCAGTACCTTTGTTTTGAGAATCCTCAGAACACGAACGCCATTGAGGTGCTCGACCTTTATGTTTATAAAATCGGTATCAACGGAGGACTCATTCCTCTCTCGACGGTCATCGGTATGCTCAAGTCTGTAATCAGCGTGGTGCTTTTGATTCTTGCTAACAGCATTTCAAAACTTGTGCGCGGTCAGAGCGTGGTGTGATTTTAGGAGGTTATGAAAATGGAAAGTCAGAAAATCAAAAAAACATACGTGACTGCGGGCGACGTGATTTTCAATGTCCTGAACTACTCTTTCTTCATCGTGTTCACCTTGATGTGCATCTTCCCGTTCTACTATCTTTTCATCAACACGATTTCGGGAAATGATTTGGTGAACCAGGGCGTAATCAATTTCTATCCTAGAAAAATCCACCTGGACAACTACCTGCGCATCGTGACAAGCAACAAGGATTTGCTCATGGCTCTTCTCGTCACAATCTCACGCACGATTTTGGGAACAAGTCTCATGGTCATGGCAAGCGGATTCATCGGATACCTGATGACGAAGCAGGAAATGTGGGCAAGAAAATTCTGGTACCGCTTTCTGATTATCACGATGTACTTCAACGCAGGAATCATCCCCGCTTTTATGACGATGCAGATGCTCGGTCTTACGAACAACTATCTGGTCTACATCATCCCAGGCATCGTGGCCCCCTACAACATCATCCTTGTGAAAACCTACATCGAGTCCATACCGGCGGAACTGGAGGAATCGGCTTCCATTGACGGCGCGTCATACTGGATTATTTTCTCAAGAATCATCTGGCCACTTTGCAAACCAATCCTTGCCACAATCGCAATTTTCGGTGCGGTGGGAAACTGGAACTCATTTCAGGACTCGCTGATTTTCATGCAGGCAAAACCGACGCTCTTCACTTTGCAGCACAGGCTTTGGAACTACCTGAACACATCGACGAACCTTGCGGCACAGATGTCGGCTGGAACCACGGTGATTTCGGATGCCCTACGTGAGCAGCTCAGCAGCCAGAAGGTGATTAAGTACACAATCTCCATGGTGACTGCGATTCCGATTCTGGTGGTCTATCCCTTCATGTCAAAATATTTTGAGAAGGGAATCATGCTCGGTGCGGTCAAGGGATGATTAAAATCAAGAATTGATTTCATCGTTTTTGGAGTTGATTTTTTATTCGTTCATTTTTCCGTTCTCTCACGGACGGAATATCAATAGGTTAAAACGTAGTTCTTAGGAGGAATTATGAAAAAATTGGTAAAGGCTGTCGGTTGTACGGCTCTTGCGCTTGCAGCTGTTTCAATGATGGGTTGCGGAGACAAAAAGACCGCGACAAGCAACGGTGCGAAAAGCAATGCATCAAGCAGCATCATTCCGGAAAAGACCGTGACACTCCAGGTTTACGATCAGCTCGCAAACTATTCCGGTGAGCAGCTCGGTTGGTTCGGACAGGTCATGCTGGACAAGTTCAACGTTAAGCTGAACATCATCCCTGAGTCGGGCAACACCTACACGACACGCATGGAAAGCGGAAACCTTGGCGACATCGTTATCTGGGGAAATGACTCGGACGATTATCTGGACGCTGCTGAGGGCGGAATGCTCTTTGACTGGGAGGAAGAGGATCTTCTTTCAAACTACGGCTCATACATCAAGGAGAACATGCCCCTTGCTCTGGAGAAGAACCGCAACATCTCTTCAACGGGAAAAATCTACGGATTCGGACACGGTGTCTCGACCACATCAAAGGACCGCCAGGGATTCTTCTATACATGGGACCTCCGCTTCGACCTCTACGACCAGCTCGGAAGACCGGAGATTAAGAATCTGGATGACCTGCACAAGGTTCTCAAGCAGATGAAGGAAATCTGTCCGAAAGACGACCAGGGCAATGAGACTTACGGTGTTTCCCTCTTCCCGGATTGGGACGGAAACATGGTCATGTACGTCAAGTCACTCGGAACGGCTTATGTCGGTTGGGATGAGTTCGGATTCGGTCTCTACGATCCAACCACAGGAACCTACCACTCATGCCTTGAGGCGGACGGACCTTACCTGAAGGCTCTCAAGTTCCTGAACGGTCTTTATCAGGACGGACTTCTTGACCCAGACAGCCAGACACAGCAGTACGACAGCATGAACGAGAACTATGTGAACGGAACCGCATTCTGGAACATCTTCAACTGGATGGCATCCGGCGCATACAACTCAGACACACATGTTCAGGCAGGAAAGGCTATGTACCCCGTGCGTCCGACAGAGGCTGCTCCAATCTGCTACGGTCAGTCTGTTTACGGAGGAAACCGCATCTGGTCAATCGGTGCAAAGACAGAATATCCTGAGCTTTGTATGGCAATCATCAACTGGCTCTGTACTCCCGAGGGATTCATGACATCTCTCTACGGACCTAAGGGCGTGACATGGGATTACGACGCAAACGGAAAGACCTATTTCACCGAGCTTGGAAAGAAGTGCCAGA